>CAZLYT010000316.1:0-16875 GCA_964563515.1 uncultured Candidatus Competibacteraceae bacterium
TGGTTCGGAGCAGGGCGCATCGCGGAGCTGCCGGCGGCCTGCCGGGAGCTCGGCATCTCGCGCCCCCTGCTGGTCACCGACACGGGGCTGGCGCAAAGCGCCATGGTGGAGTCGGCGCTGGCAAGCTGTCGGGGTGCTGGCGTGAACTGCGGCTTGTACGCCGACGTGCGGGGCAACCCGGTGGAGGACAACGTCAACGGCGGTGTTCGCGCGTATCGGGATGGCGGCTACGACGGGGTCATCGCCTTGGGTGGCGGCAGTGCCCTGGATGCGGCCAAGGCGGTGGCCTTGATGGTGGGCCAGAGCCGTCCAATCTGGGATTTCGAGGACCGGGAGGACTGGTGGACCCGGGCCGACGCCGCGGCCATTGCCCCGGTCATTGCAGTGCCCACTACCGCGGGCACCGGCTCCGAGGTGGGACGGGCGGCGGTGATCACCGATGGTCGCGACCACACCAAGAAGATCATCTTCCACCCGCGCTTGATGCCGGGCGTGGTTATCTCCGACCCGGAGCTGACTTTGGGGCTGCCCCCGCAGGTGACCGCCGCCACCGGCATGGATGCCTTGTCCCACAACCTGGAGGCCTACTGCACCCCAGCGTTTCACCCCTTGGCGGCGGGTATTGCCTTGGAGGGCACCCGGCTCATCAGGGACTGGCTGCCGGTGGCGGTTCGCGACGGCGCCAACCTGGAGGCACGAGCCCACATGCTGGTTGCGGCGAGCATGGGGGCGACTGCGTTCCAGCGCGGACTAGGAGCGATGCACAGCCTCAGCCATCCCTGCGGAGCCCTGCTCGACACCCATCACGGTCTGACCAACGCGGTCGTGATGCCTTACGTATTGCTCTTCAATCGGCAAGCCATCGAGCGCCAGCTCACGGCCCTGGCTCGCTACCTGGATCTACCTTCGCCCTGCGGCCATGCCGTGGTCGAATGGGTGCTCGGGCTGCGTGCCGAGATCGGCATTCCACACACCCTCGCGGAGCTCGGTGTCTCCCTGGAGATGATTCCGCAACTGGCGCGAATGGCCGCGGTGGATCCTTCGGCCGCCGGCAACCCGGTGCCGCTCACCGAAGTCAATCTGGCAGCGCTCTATCGCAAGGCCATTGCGGGCTCGCTAAGTTAGGGCGGGAGCCCCAATCGGATGTCGTGCACCGTCGCCAGCACTGCATCGGCTAGGGGAGCCAGGGCGCTGCGATTGGCGGTGCCGCTCAGCACGCCGATGCAACCGGCAACACCAGCGTTGCGCCCGGTGGCCAGGTCGTGGATCGAATCACCCACCACCAGCATGCGCTCGATCGGAACCGCCAGCGTCTCCCCGAGCCGGCGCAAGAGCGCCGGGTCCGGCTTGGCGGGGAGTGGGTCGTCGCCGCAGGCGAGGGCGTCGAATAGCGGCTCCAAACCCAGTTGCCGCAACGTGGCCTCGCTGCCGGCCCGGTTATCGCTGGTCGCGAGTGCCAGGCGTAGCCCGCCACCGGTCCAGCGCCGCAGTAATGCGCCCAGGTCTCCGATGGGCACAATGTGCTCGGGGGCAACGGGCGCCGCGAGCGCCCTCAGGAAACGCTCGTGGGCCAGAGTCTGCGCTTGGTGCCAACCTGTGACGCCGCGCCCATAGAGGGCGCTGGCCACCACCGTGGCGAGCGTCCCCAGAGGGGCCGTGGCCAGCGGGCTGTCCGCCCGCGTGCTTCGGCGGGTGCTATCGTAGCCCAGCGCTTTATACAAGTCTTCCGCGAGCTCGGGCTCGTTGTCGGTTCGGTCGATGGCAGCCACCAAGGCCTCCACCGCAGCCACCGTCCGGCCGGCCCAGAGCCGGTCGAAGTCGATCAGTGTTCCGTCCTTGTCGAGCACCACCAGGTCCACGTCGAAGCTGAGCTCGCCGGCGTGCACGATGGTCATTGCGGGTGACTCTGGTCGTGCGCGGCCGCCAGCGGTCCCCACAGCAGCTCGTCGAGCTCCGGCTGCCAGCGGTAGCGTGCCATGTCGACGCGCCCCCGCAGGCACGGTATGCCCTCGGCCTGCAGTTGCGCCGTCTGCTCGACGGCCGCTTCGGTCCCGACGGCAAAAGCCAGCTGGCCATCGGCCCGCAACACCCGGTGCCAGGGCAGGCGCAGATCCGCCGGCGTTTCGCGCAGAGCCCGCCCGACCTGACGCGCCCCTCGGGGCAGGTTGGCGAGCGCAGCCACGTCCGCATAGCTCGCGACCCTGCCGCTGGGAATGGCTTGCACCACGCTGTAGATGCGCTGGCAGCGTGATTTCCAGTGGGTCATGGCAGCGCTTCGGCCATGCGCTCCAGGGCTGCCCGAAGGGTCGCTCGGTTGCAGGCGAAATTGAGCCTCACGAAACCGTCCCCGCCGGGTCCAAAGTTGCGGCCGTCGCTCAGGGCGACCCGGGCATGGTCCAGAAAAAAGCGACACGGATCGTCGCCAATGGCGGTTTGCCGGCAATCCAGCCAGGTCAAGTAGGTGGCTTCGGGGAGCGTGCTGCCAATGCCCGGCAAATGTCGAGCTGCGAACTCGGCCACATAGTCTCGATTGGCCCGCAAGTAGTCGAGCACCGCGGCCAGCCATGGCCCGCCCTCGCGGTAGGCGGCCACTGCGGCGTCCAGCCCCAGCACGTTGGGAGTCGGGATCAGCCCGCGGATCTCCCGTTTGAGCCTGGCGCGCAGCTCGGGATTGGTGGCCACCGCCCCCGAGACCCGCAGACCGGGGAGGTTATAGGTCTTGCTGGGGGCGAGCAGAGTAATCGTTCGCGCCTCGACCTCGAGGCCCAGGATGGCCGTCGGAACATGCGCTCGGTCTCCCAGCAGCAGGTCGCAGTGAATCTCGTCGGAGCAGATCACCAGGTCGTAGCGTTCGCAGAGCTCGGCCAACGCCGTGAGCTCGGCGCGGCTAAAAACGCGGCCGGTGGGATTGTGGGGACTGCAAAGCAACAATAAACGCGGCCGCTTGGCAACGACGGCCGCCTCGATCGCATCCAGGTCCAGCCGATAGTGCAGGTGGTCGCCGCGTTGTTCCGGGGCGAGCTCGACGGTTACCAGCTCGCGACCCTGATTGCGTGGAGCCGGTAGGAAGCGCGGATAGATGGGAGTCAGCACCAGCACCGCGTCACCCGGTCCGCCAATGGCGCGGCAGACCAGATTGAGGCCGCACACCAAGCCAGGGAGCGGGAGCACGCAGTCCGGTTCCAGCACCCAGTCGTAGCGCCGGGCCAGCTGCTCGCACAGCACCTGGGCGAAGTCGTTACAGTCATGGGTGTAACCGAGTACACCATGCTCGAGGCGTCGCCGCAGGGCCGCGAGCACCGGAGGCGGCGCGGGAAAGTCCATATCCGCCACGAACAGGGGCAGCACGTCTTCGGGGTACTGGTCCCACTTCTCACTGTTGGTGCCCCGGCGGGCGATCTGGCCATCGAAATCGAACTGGGGCGAGTTGCTGGGCATTCCAATCCGTCTGGCTTCGGGAGTAGCGAAGGAGGCAGTATAGCGGGCAGCCCTCTGGGAGCTCTCAACATGAGCGAGCGAGCCAATCCGATTCTGGTCGAAGTCACCCGGGGTGGGCGAGTGGAGAGCGTGCATCGGGGGCGGGTCGCGGTGGTGGACAGCCAGGGAGCGGCCATATTCGAGGTCGGTGACGTGGAGGCCACCATCTTCCCGCGTTCCGCGGTAAAGCCCCTGCAAGCGTTGGTTCTGGTGGAGAGCGGGGCGGCCGAGGCCTATGGGCTCGGCGAACAGCAACTTGCCTTGGCCTGCGCCTCCCACGAGGGCGAGCCCCGCCATGTCCAGCTGGTCGGCGAATGGATCAGCCACCTGGGCCTCAGCCCCTCCGCGTTGGAATGCGGCGCGCATTGGCCCTACCACGCCGCCAGCCAGCGCCAGCTCGCCGCAATCGCTGCAGAGCCCACGACGCTGCACAACAACTGCTCGGGTAAGCACGCCGGCTTTCTCACCACGGCCCTGCACCTTGGGGTCGATCACGTGGGCTATGTGGCCGAGGATCATCCGGTGCAGCGCCTGGTGCGAGACATGCTGGCCGAGATGTGCGGCGTCGAGGGCGAGGATTTGCCCTACGGCGTCGACGGCTGCGCCATTCCCACTTATGCGTTGCCTCTGTCGGCGCTGGCGCTGGGCATGGCCCGCCTGGCGCAACCGGACGCCCTGGCGCCAGCCCGGCGCGCAGCGGCTAGACGCGTCGTGGAAGCCATGACCCGAGAGCCGTTCCTGGTAGCCGGTAGCGACCGCTACTGCACGCGACTGATGAGCGCAGGCCGTGGTGCCGCGGTAGTCAAGTCCGGCGCTGAAGGCGTCTATACCGGTGCCCTGCCCGGCACCGGGGTGGGCATCGCCATTAAGTGCGATGATGGGGCGGGCCGTGCCGCGGAAGTCATGATGACCGCGGTGTTGCGCCGGCTCGGCACGTTCGATCACGCCGTGGCGAGGCGGGCCCCGGAGCTGGATCGGGTCGCGGTGCGCAACCGCCGCGGCGTGGAGGTGGGAGAGCTGCGAGCCGTTGGCGCATTGGCTTGAGCGCCTGTCAACTTGCGCACCATAGAGAAGAACTCTGCGTACGGTGCATTGGCGTTAGCGTAATGCACCGTCTTTGTGACCAAGCTTCCGAATTGCCGAATCGTCGCCGGTACTCAGTCCGAACCGGTCAATCCAATCAGATACGCCGGTCCCCCGAGCGAACGCATCTGTTCAAGAATCCAGGCCTGGCGTTCGCGTAGGTGCTCCGAGGGGCGGTTGAGGTCATAGCGGGTGGGGCTAGGTAATACCGCGGCGAGGAGCGCCGCTTGCGATGGCCGTATATTGGCCGGTGGCCGCCCGAAATAGCGCTCGCTGGCGGCACCCACACCGTATAGCCCGGGCCCCATCTCGGCGATGTTCAGGTAGATCTCCAGGATGCGCTGCTTCGGCCACAGGGTCTCCAGCAGCACCGTGAACCACACTTCGGCGGCCTTGCGCAGATAGCTCCGACCCTGCCAGAGAAAGAGATTCTTGGCCACTTGTTGGCTAATGGTGCTGGCGCCCCGCAGGCGGTCCCCGGACCGATATTCGGCCGCCGCGTCACGTATGGCGTCCAGGTCGAAACCGTGGTGTTCGGGGAAACGCTGATCCTCCGCCGCCACCACCGCCAAGGCCAATTCCGGCGCGATCTGTTCCCATGGCACCCAGCGATAGTGGACGGCATCGCCGGCTAGGCGCTGTTGCAGCATGACGCTGGAAAGGGGGGGCGGAACCCAGCGAAACAACAGGATAAGACCCACGCTGAGCAGCAGTGCGCCCAGCACCAGGACGGTCAACGCTGTTCCGATGCGTCTCAAAATGCTCCGGCGGCGTATAGGTTTGGACATAGGCTTTAATGACCAGGACGGCGCGATCATGCCACAGCCGGGATGCCTGACGGCTCGTGTGCGGCATGATCCGGTGCCGCAGCAGTCAGAATCAGCCCGCAGTAGAGATTTAGCTCACTAAGAGAGAACAATGCTCATCCGCAAGCCTCTGGATTATCGCCCCTCCGAAATCACCGACCAGCACCTGTTCGAGCACCGACGGCGAATCCTGCGGGCAGCCGCCGTCGGCGGTCTGGGCACGGCGCTGACACTCGCCTTGAGCCCCCGCGCGGCACGGGCAGCGCTCGAGCTGGGGGATGTCGTCCCCGGGCCCTTCGGCACCGATGAGGAGCGGAACTCCTTGGACGATATCACCAGCTACAACAACTTCTACGAGCTCGGCACCGGCAAAGAAGATCCCAAGCGCAACGCGGACGCGCTTCAGACCGACCCCTGGAGTATCACCATCGACGGCGAAGTGGCCAAACCTGGCACCTATGCCCTGGAAGATCTGGTGCGGCCCCATGCCATCGAGGAGCGGGTGTATCGGCTGCGCTGCGTGGAGGCATGGTCTATGGTGATCCCCTGGAACGGGTTCCCCCTCTCTGAGCTGCTCGAGCGCTTCGAGCCCACCTCGCGCGCCAAGTACGTTGCCTTCCAGACCCTGATGGATCCGGAAAACCTCCCCGGTCAACGGCGGCCGATACTGGACTGGCCCTACAAGGAGGGCCTGCGCATCGATGAGGCCATGCATCCGTTGACGATCCTGGCGGTAGGGCTCTACGGCCAGACCTTGCCCAACCAGAATGGTGCGCCGATCCGCTTGGTGGTGCCTTGGAAGTACGGCTTCAAGAGCATCAAGTCCATTGTCCGCATCACCCTCACCGAGGACCAGCCGCCAACGGCCTGGAACACAGCAGCGTCCAACGAGTACGGCTTCTACTCCAACGTCAACCCGGATGTGCCCCATCCGCGATGGAGCCAAGCCACCGAGCGCCGCATCGGCGATTTCTTCAAACGCGAAACCTTGCCCTACAACGGCTACGGTGAGCAGGTGGCGAGTCTCTACGCAGGCATGGACCTGCGGGCCAACTTCTGAGTCGGTCATGGCGATGTCAGTCTCGAAGAACCTCCGGGTGCTGAAGGCAGCGGTGTTTCTGCTGGCCCTGATTCCTCTCGCCAATCTGGTTGCGGGCTTGTTCACCGACGGATTGGGCGCCAACCCCGTGGAAACCATTACCCACGCGACGGGGGACTGGGCGCTGCGCTTTGTGCTGATCACCTTGGCGGTGACGCCGTTGCGCGAGCTCTTCGGCTGGCACCGGCTCATGCTGTTGCGCCGCATGCTGGGGCTGTTCGCCTTTTTCTATGCCAGCCTGCACCTCGCGACCTGGGTTGTCTTCGACCACTTCTTTGACGCTGCCGGTATGTTGGAAGACGTTCTGGAGCGCCCCTACATCACTTTCGGCATGACCGCATTTCTCCTGCTACTGCCACTGGCGGCGACTTCCACCGACGGATGGATTCGGCGGCTCGGCCGGCGCTGGAAGCAGCTCCATCAGCTGGTATATCCCGCTGCCATCGTCGCCGTGCTGCATTTCGTCTGGTTGGTCAAAGCCGATCTTCGCGAGCCGTTGATCTACGCCGCGCTGCTCGGTCTGCTCCTCGGCTGGCGGCTGCTGCCGTTACGGTTGCGGCGGCAGCTGGGTCGCCGACCTCGACGCGGGTCACGATCAGGCACCCTCGGAGCTGCGGCAGGACAGATCCAGCCCAACCCTGCGCGTACCCGTTGAGGGGTCGGCCCCCGCTGCCCAAAGATAGCCAAAGATAGCCAAAGATAGATTGACACAGGCGCGATGCTTCCTTCTGCCACTCCTGCGAGGGTGCATTAGCGAGAGCGAAATGCACCCTCGCTAGCCCCAGTCGGAGGGTGGTTACGCTGCTCGCCGTGACTGACAACGAGGCGGGCGACGGGCAGCCGGCTGATGGTGCAGGCGGCTAACCGGGTTGTCCACGCCGCGGCGCCTTGCACACTGCCTGGAGAACGGCCGCCGCGAAACTCGTGTCGGAACCTAAAACCGCAGCTACCGTTATTGTTGCCATCCGCGTTAGGCGCTGCGGCGGTTGCTCCTGGGCAAGCAACAAATCCAATGCGATCGCCCGTCCACGCTACCGCTTGGGCAGCGCGAGTAGCGGGCACGAAGGGAAACGTGGCATACGGGTTGAGGGGGGACCATCACCATATGGGTGCCTGCGAGGCCGGCGGTTTCCGAGCACTGAGAACGGGCGTATCAGCGCTGGCCGGGTACGGCGGCCTGGCGACGATCTCTCGTGGCGCCGTCGGTTCGCCCCAGTCCGCCCTGGAACCCGCCGGGGTAGAGGCCGCAAGACTGGCGGACCTGCTGACGGTCATGACGGTGGGTGCGCTCATCATCTGGGTGCTGGTGGTCGGGACCGCAATCTATGCCACCCGATGCAACCCCGGCGCGCACGCGGAAGCAGTCGGTAGCCGTCTCATCGTATGGGGCGGCGTCGTGTTTCCCACGGTGGTCCTGGCGGCGCTGCTGGCTTACGGACTGACGCTCCTCGCCGACTTGCGTGCCCCGGGGGATGGATTGCGCATCTCGGTTTCGGGAGAGCGTTACTGGTGGCGGGTGCGCTATCCCGCCCCCGAATCATCCAGCGCCCATCTGGAGTCCGACGGCGCAGTGGAGAGTGCCAACGAGCTGCGCCTACCGCTGGACGAGCGCACCGAGCTGCTGCTCGAGAGCCCGGATGTCATTCATTCCCTATGGATTCCCGCGATCGCGGGCAAGATGGACCTGATCCCGGGCCGAACCAACCGCATGGTGGTCGAGCCCACCAGGGCGGGTCGCTACCGGGGCGTGTGCGCAGAGTTCTGTGGCACCGCGCATGGCCTCATGGCGCTGGACGTGTTGGTGATGCCGCGGCCGGAGTTCGAGCGCTGGCTCGCCGACCAGGCCGAGCCCGCTACCGTCGAGACGCATCCGGGCCAGCAAGAGTTTCTGGCCACCGGCTGTGGTGCCTGTCACCGGGTGCGCGGCACCGAGGCGGCCGGTCGTATTGGACCGGACCTGACCCACGTGGGCAGCCGCGCCACCATCGGCGCCGGTCTCATGCCAACGTCGGTCGACAACCTGGCGGCTTTCATCGCCGACACCGACCACTACAAGCCCGGCGTACGCATGCCCGCCTTCGGCATGCTGCCAGATGACGATGTCCGCGTCATCGCAAAGTGGCTGGAGAGCCTCAAGTGACGCTCGAGCCCGGTGCCGACGGCGCTGACGAGGACCGCCGCCGGGGCCAGGAGCAGCGCCTGCTGAGGACATGGGAAACGCCCAAGGGCTGGCGCTATTGGTCGGCGGTCAACAACTCTGTAGTCGGCACTTGGTACACCAGCACAGCTTTCGTCTTCATGCTGTTTGCCGGGGTGCTGGCGCTGATGATTCGGGCTCAGTTGGCGGTGCCGGAGAACGACCTGCTCACTGCGGAGGGCTATAACCAAGTCTTCACCCTGCATGGCACGGTGATGATGTTCCTCTTCGCCGTGCCCATCTTCGAGGCGGTGGCCATCATCCTGCTGCCGGAGATGCTGGGCGCCCGGGATCTTCCGTTTCCGCGGCTGTCCGCCTACGGCTACTGGTGCTTTTTACTGGGCGGCGTCTTCGTCTGCGGTTCGATCTTCTTCGACTCGGCTCCCGCCGGCGGCTGGTTCATGTACCCGCCGCTCAGCACCGACGAGCGTTTTAGCCCCGGCTTCGGTGCCGACATCTGGCTGCTCGGCTTGTCGTTCATCGAGGTGGCCTCCATCGCCGCCGCGGTGGAGCTCATCGTGGGCGTGCTCAAATGCCGACCGCCCGGCATGCGCCTCAACCTGATGCCGCTTTACGCCTGGTACGTACTGGTGGTGGCGGCCATGATTCTGTTCGCTTTCCCGCCGCTGATCGCCGGCGACATCCTGTTCGAGCTCGAGCGGCTGTTCGATTGGCCCTTCTTCGACCCGTCCCGGGGCGGGGATCCCCTGCTGTGGCAGCATCTGTTCTGGATCTTCGGCCACCCGGAGGTCTACATCGTCTTCCTGCCCGCCATTGCGCTGCTGGCGATGATCATCCCCACCTTCGCCCGCCATCCGGTGGTGGGCTACGCCTGGATCGTGTTGGCGGCCGTTGGCACCGGCTTCCTGAGCTTCGGTTTGTGGGTGCACCACATGTTCACCACCGGGTTGCCGGGGATCTCCCTGGGCTTCTTCTCGGCCGCCTCGGAGGCGGTGGCGATACCCACCGGCATTCAGATCTTCGTGTTCCTGGCCACCTTGCTGGTGGGCCGCGTGGTCTACTCGGTGCCCATGCTGTTCGCCACCGGCGCGCTGGCAATCTTCGTTCTCGGCGGGTTGACCGGAGTGATGGTCGCGGTTGCGCCTTTCGATTGGCAGGCCCACGACAGCTACTTCGTGGTGGCGCACCTGCACTACACCCTGGTGGGCGGCATGTTCTTTCCGTTCATGGCAGGCGCCTACTACTTCATGCCCTTCATTACCGGGCGCAAGCTCTCCGACCGCCTGGGCAAGTGGTGCTTCTGGCTGATGTTCATCGGCTTCAACCTGGCCTTTCTGCCCATGCACTTGACAGGCCTGCGGGGCATGCCGAGGCGGGTTTACACCTACCCGGAAGGCCTGGGATTCGACACCCTAAACCTGGTGTCGTCAGTGGGAGCCTTCGTGTTCGCCGCCGGCGTGCTCGTGTTCGTGGTGGACGTGCTGCGCCCGAAGAGCAAGCAACCCTACGCCGAGCGCAACCCGTGGCGGGCCGGCACCTTGGAGTGGCTCACCGAGATGCCCGGCAAACCTTGGGGCGTGCGCTCGATTCCCATCATCACCAGCCGCTACCCGCTGTGGGACCAACCGGAGCTGATGCGGGAGGTGGACGAGGGCCGCTGCTATCTCCCCGACGCCGAGGAGGCCAAGCGCGAGACCTTGATCACCTCGGTGCTGGACGCCGAGCCGATTCAGTGTTTGCGGGTGCCCGGTCCTACCTTCATGGCCATGGCTGCGGCTATCCTCACCGGCGGTGTCTTCATCTTTGCGACCTTCCACTGGTGGGTTGCGACCCTGGTCTCGGCGGCGCTGGCTCTGGTGTCGATTCTGGTCTGGCTGTGGCGGGGCACCGCCATGCTGCCGGAGAAGCCGGCCAAAGATGTTGGACTCGGGCTCACCCTGCCGCTGTACATGTCGGGGCCGCGCTCGGTGGGGTGGTGGGCCATGTTTATCACCATGACCGGCGATGCCGCCGCCTTTGCTAGCCTAATCTTCGGCTACTTCTTCTTCTGGACCATCCACCCCGACTTCCCGCCCGCCGTGGGACAAGGGCCGGGGCTGCTGTGGCCGCTGCTTGGGGCCGCTCTGGTGCTCGCTGCCTGGCTCGCCACGATGGCCTCGCGGCGCACCAACAGTGCGGGATCCCGCGTCGGGCTGCGTCTCGGCTTGCTGGTCGGCGCGCTGCTGGCTACCGCCGGCGCGGCGGCGTTGCTCTGGGGACCCTATGCTTTCGGCATGGATCCCTCGGCCCATGTCCACCCGGCGACGGTGTGGGTGATCCTGATCTGGACCGCGCTGCACGTGGCGGTCGGGGTGGTGATGCAGCTCTACTGCCTAGCGCGGTCTCTCGCCGGCAAGCTCACCACCGAATTCGACATCGACATCCACAACGTGGCGTTGTACTGGCATTTCGCGGCCGTGACAGCAGTGGTGGCGGTGGCCACCGTAGCCTTGTTCCCCCTGGCAACGGGCAATGGGTGAGGCGATGCTCGAGCGGCAGACCCGTGACAACCTCTGGACCCTGATCGCCACGCCCACGGTGTGGGCGGTCCATTTCCTGATTTGCTATCTGCCGGCGGCTGTGGTCTGTGCCCGGGCCGAGGGCGACTTCTCACCCATCGCCGGTGTGCGCCTCACCATCGCCGCGGCAACGGTGGTAGCGCTGGTGCTGATCGGCGCCAGCGGAACGCGGGCTTGGCGCGAATGGCGTGCGGGTGGCGGACAAACGCCTCACTATCGCGACACCGCGGCCGATCGGGAGCGCTTCCTGGAGTTCTCCACGGTGCTGCTGGCGGCGTTGTCCTTCGTTGGCGTGGTGTTCGTCGGGCTGCCGGCCCTGGTGCTGGTGGATTGCCGCTGATGCGTGTGCTCGCGCTTGGTCTGGGGCTGCTGCTGTTGGCCATGCTGTGGGTTGGACCGCTACCAGCCCAGGCCGAGGTGTCTTTCACCGCGCACATGGTGATGCATATGGGGGTGGTCGCAGTAGCCGCACCGCTGCTGGCTTTCGGCCTCGTGGGGACGGGTGTGGATCCGCTGCGCGGACTGTCGCCGGCCATGGTGGCGCTTCCCGCCGCCCTCTTCGAGCTGGTAGTGGTGTGGGGCTGGCACGCGCCTGCCGCCCACGACGCCGTGCGCTTGTCGACACCGCTGCTGGTGCTGGAGCAGGGGTCGTTTCTGGTGGCGGGACTGGCGGTCTGGCTGGCCGCGCTCGCACCCGTGGGGCGGGTCGGAGCTGCCGGGCGGGGCGCGGGCGTGCTGTGCCTGTTGCTGACCTCGATGCACATGACCCTGCTGGGTGCCCTGCTGGCGCTGGCACCGCGGGTGCTCTACCAGTGCTTGCAGCTCTGCGCGGCCAACAGCGAGCGGACGCCCTTGGAGGACCAGTCCCTAGGCGGCGTGGTGATGCTGGCCGTTGGCGGTGTTTCGTATCTGCTCGGAGGCCTGGCAGTGATGGCACCGCTGCTGCGAGAGCGGCTGCCGAGCGCTGCGGACGCCGAATCCATGGAGGGTGGGCGGTGATCGTGGTCATCACCTGGCGACGGGTGCTCATGGGCCTGGCCGGTCTCGCCCTGGCCGGGCTGCTGGTGAGCTTCTCGGGATTGGTTTCCATCGCGGCCAGCTCTGGTCACCTGCCCCCGGTCGCGTGGTTTCTGCATTGGACCATGCAGAACGCAGTTCGGACCCAGTCGCTGGGCATCTCGCCGCCACCGGGGCTTGACCTGGACGATCCCGCCCTGGTGCGGCGCGCCTCAGGACATTTCGACACCGGCTGTGCACCCTGCCACGGCTCTCCGGCCGAGGAGCAGAATCCGGTGGTGTTGAAGATGACCCCGGCGCCCCCGCCACTATCCGAAAAGGTGCCGGAATGGCGGCCGCGGGAGCTGTTCTGGATCGTCAAGCACGGCGTCAAGTACTCCGGAATGCCGGCCTGGCCCGCCCCGGCCAGGGACGACGAGATTTGGGCCATGGTGGCTTTTTTGCGCGCGCTTCCGGAGATGGATGCCGGGGCCTACCTGCGGCTGGCTGAGGGCACTGCTGCGGAGCAGCCAGAAGTGGCCGCCGATCCCAGAAGTGGTCGATCCGCCGACGACACCTTGGAGGCTTGCGCCCGTTGCCATGGTCTTGAGGGCCGTGGGGCTGATGGGGGCGGGGCGTTCCCGAACATTGCCGGGCAGCCGGTGGCCTATCTGGAGGCAACGCTGCGGGCGTTTGCCTCCGGCGATCGCGCAAGCGGGATCATGGAGTTTGCCGCCGCCATTCATTCCGATCCGGCACTGGATGAGCTCGCACGACGCTATGCCAACGAGCATCCCGCCATCGGCAGCCCACTATGGAGCTCTCCCGAGTTGCTTGAGAAGGGACGGCGGATTGCCCAAAACGGTGTGCCAGACCGGTTCGTACCCGCGTGCGAGGCCTGTCATGGCCGGCCGCTGGCGCAACGGGACCAGCATATTCCGTCCCTCGACGGGCAGCACGCCTGGTACCTCGAAACCCAGCTCGAGCTGTTCAAGTCCGGTCGCCGCGGCGGCACCGCCTACGCCCACGTCATGACCATGGTCGCCGAAGGGCTGCAACCTGCCCACATCGAGGCCGTGGCCGCCTACTACCAGTCCCTGGAGCAGCGCTAAACAAATACGGGAGTTCCCCCGGCTTTGCCGGGGTGGCAGTCAACGTAGGGTGGGCAACTTGTTGCCCACCCTACTTGATCTTGTCGGGGAGGTTTGGCCCGGCCTTTCGTGGCGTCTGTCAGAAGGCCGTCATGATTCGGGATCAGCGCGGATCGGCAGCCAGCCGCCCACCGCCTGCAAGGGGGTGGCCGTACCAACTTCGGATACCCACGCCACCAAAGCCTGGCGCGGGCCTTTGGATCGCACCTGGAGAGACGACACCGAGGTGGACCAGCCTGCGGCATCCCGCTCCATGGGCAGGTGCGTGTAGTCCAACACCACAAAGTCGTGGGTGAGCCGGCGGCCACGGTTTTCGCCTGCATCTACTGCGGTTTCCAGCCCGAACCCGAGCACGGTCACGGTCAGGTCGAGCTCCAGTGCGGCCAAACTCGGCTCCATTGGTTGGAAAGAGGCGCTCAGGTTCCCGTGATCGAGCACCAGGCGCAGCACACCGATGGGGGGCTCTAGGCGCATCCGCAGCGTTGGCTCTCGAAACCACGAGCGCCACTCTTCGCCGTTCAGCACCAGCCCCGGAGTGTAAACGGTACTCAGGTAGCCCTGCCGCGCTAGAGTGCGTTGGCGCCGTGAATACGCGGGGTCGGCGAAGCGGTCGCTCCAACCGAGGTAGTCCCAGTAGTCCACGTGAAAGGCCACCGGCGCGACCTGGCGGGTCCTCCACCAGACCGGACAGCCAGCGATCCGCCGGTGGACAGCTGCTACAGCCCTCTGAGGTGTAGAGCTCCAGCAGGGCGACGCGGGTGGGCGGGCTCTCGATGATCAGGGGATTGGCCCGCGCAGCGCCGATCGCCAGGGCGAGCAGGCAGAGCGCCACAACGCCCCTCATGACCCGACCTTCACATCCGGCCTCAGCAGCAAGCCGTCCACCACCCACCGCTTCAGCAGTGTCGCCGCTTCCATGGCTGCTTCTTCCCCATCCAGCCGGTCGGCAAGGCCGGCGCAGATGGCCCCGAAGTCGGCGCCGTATGCAGCAGCATCCAGCGCCCAGTCCTCTTCTGGCGGCAGGGAGCGGTAGCGGGCGGTGAGCTCGGTGCGCCAGATGAGCCAGCCAAGCGCTCGCGGGCTGGCATGCGGGTCGGGGGGCGTCTCGCCATCGAGCAGCGCCCTGCGAAGCGGTGGCACGTTCCAGTGCAGCCGCAGGCGACTGATCGCCGGGTGCAGCCGGAATTGGAGCCCCGGCCAATCTTCCGGCTGCAACGCCGCCATATGGCTGAGGTCTAGAGCCGGCGCGTTCGCGGCATCCAATGCCAACGACAGCGCCCAGTCGAAGCGTGCCATCTCGGTTAGCAGCGGTTGCAAGCGCCACTTCGAAGCGGTCGCCAGAAAGCTCGCAAGGTTGCTGCCGAACCACCTTATCGAGCGATAGCGGGAAGGATGTGATCTCAGATAGTCCCGGGTCAGGCGCCTGAAATCGGCGTCGCCGATCACCGCATGCAGGCCCCGGTAATCTGCTCTCAGCGCCTCTTCCAGGCGCAGCCAGTAGGCATTGGCGTAGATCCCGAGGCGGCGTTGGCCAGTCTCGGCGTCGGCCGCGGCGACGTGCCCCGCGATGGCGTCGGCGCCCTCGAGCACATAGCGCTGGAACTGCTGCTGCAGCTCGGCCAGGGAGGGCGCGACGGCCTCAGCCATGGGCCAGCAACCTTGATTCGGCGGCCGCGATGGCCCGCGCGATGCGCAGCTCCCCCAGAAGCTCTTGCAGCGGCGGGATACGGTCGTCACGCTCGATCATGGTGGATACTGGGCCCAGGTGGTCGAGAGCCACTCGATACAGCGACCAGACCGGATCCACGATCTCGGCGTCATGGGTGTCGATCAGGTGATCGCCGTTGTCGGTGTGGCCAGCCAGATGGATCTGCCAAACCCGATCGGGCGGCATTGCCCGCACGTACTCGACGGCATCGAAGCCGTGATTGCGGGCACTGACGTAGACATTGTTGACGTCGAGCAGAATGCCGCAGTCGGCCTCGGAGGCGAGCGCGGCCAGGAACTCCCACTCGCTCAAGGTGGAGTGCCGGTAGCTCACATAGCTGGAGACGTTCTCCACCAGGAAAGGCCGCTGCAGGCGGTCCTGAACCTCCCGGATGCGAGCGGCGACGTGATACAGCGCCTCCTCGGTGAAGGGCAGCGGCATTAGGTCGTGCAGGTTGAGCCCTTGGACTCCGGTCCAGCAGAGGTGATCCGACACCCAGGGCGGCTGGACTCGATCCGCCAATGTGCCCAGATCCGCCAGATAGGTTTGATCTAAGGGCTCGGTGCTGCCGATGGAAAGCGATACCCCGTGCATCACCAATGGGTAGCGCTCTGCCACGCGATCCAAGTAGTGCAGCGGCTTGCCGCCAGGCACCAGATAGTTCTCGGAGAGGATCTCGAACCAGTCGACAGGCGGATCCCCGTCGAGAATCTCGAGATAGTGATCTGGCCGAAGGCCGAGCCCGAAGCCGAGCTCGGGACGTGGTGCGTCGTAGTGACTCATGGTTTCGAATCCAGCGGCGGAGCCGCGCTCCGCCGCTCTACTTGCCTCAGGACTCGACAGTGCCGCCCATGGATTCGCATTCCTCGGCACTGGCGGCCGGTGACCAACCCTGTCCCTTGCACTCATTCAGGCCTTTGCATTCGCTGCTCGCCGTCTTGCAAGCGCTTTGACCTTTACAGGCGTTGGCGCCCATGCACTTGACACCTTCGTCGGCGGCGAACGCGCCGCTCACTGGGGCCAGCGCAAAGAAGCCTGCGGCGGCGGTGGCAATCAGGATTCCAGAGCGCTTGTGGGTGGTGCTCATGCTGTTCTCCTCTTGCAGTGACTGAGTGACACCCGCGGGGCGCGGGATCCGAACGTAGCTACGCAGCCGAGTCGAGACTGGATTCAAGCGCCAGTGCCCATGGCAAGGGGTCACCAGCGAAGGTGAGGTGCAGCGCACTCCGGCCTTCTATGCTTGTCACAAGGAGCAGGCCCACAAGCCGATGTTTGCAAGAGGGTTATCAGGTCACAAGTTGCAAGTCGAGGGTTAGCACATGATCGAGCCGGCTGACGTTAATCCAGATCTCGAGCAGGCCACCCGTGTAGCGACGGCGGCAGCGTCGTGGCAGGGCAGCCCGAGCGGCACTGTTTGGCGCAAGCCCCTGTTTCGCAAGGGCGGCGAGTTCGGTCCGGTGACCAGCCTGGTGCGCTACGATGCGGGTGGTAACTTTCCGCCACACAGTCATCCCCAGGGGGAGGAGATCTTCGTCCTGTCCGGCGTGTTCGCTGATGAGCAGGGCACCTATCCACCCGGTACCTTCCTCTTCAACCCGGATAGCAGCAAGCACGCGCCGCGCTCCGCACAGGGCTGTAATCTTCTGGTGCGGCTGCGCCAAGCGCCGGGAGTGGGTCGCCGGCGCCGCGTGGTCGACACCAACGCCCTGGTGGAGCGGCAAGGGGTTTGTGTCGGCTCCCAGGTGCGCGAGGTCTGGAGCGAGGCTGGCTACCCGCAGTCGGTTTGGCTGGTGCGACTGCCCCCAGGATTCACTGCGTCCGCCCCCGTGGATGCCGACG
>CAZLYT010000317.1:0-2073 GCA_964563515.1 uncultured Candidatus Competibacteraceae bacterium
GCTCCTGATCACCCAGCGCCTGGTGCTCCAGCCCCGCGCCGAAGTCAATTTCTACGGCAAAGACGACGAGGAGCGCAGCATCGGCAGCGGTCTCTCGGACGCCGTGGCGGGTCTGCGTCTGCGCTACGAGATCACGCGCCAGTTAGCGCCTTATGTGGGCGTTGAATGGGCGGACGTATTCGGACAGACCCGAGACCTGGCAGAGGAAGCCGGGGGCTCCTCGAGCGAAACACGGTGGGTCGCCGGCCTACGCTTCTGGTTTTGACGTTCTCGGCCGATCTTTCCATTACCTCCCCAATTTCTTGCCACGACCCCCGGAGACGAAGTCCTGTGAGAGTATCTGTAGCTCTGTTCCTGCTCGGCATTGCGCCTGCACTCGCTGTGGCTGTCGGCACCCACAGTGGCGGACACGGGACGTCTGCGCACCGTGGGATGACCAGTGCCGACCACAGACCTGCCGTGGGCAAACCCGGCGATCCGGCCAAGGTGAGTCGCACCATCGAGGTCATTATGGACGACTCCATGCACTTCGTGCCCGACGACATCACCGTCAAAGCCGGCGAGACGGTGCGGTTCTTTGCCAGGAACAAGGGCAACATGCCCCACGAGATGGTGATCGGATCGTTGGAGGAGCTCAAGGAACACGCCGAGATGATGCGCCAGATGCCCGATATGCAGCACGCCGAGCCGAATATGATCACGCTCAAAACCGGGCAGCGTGGTGGTTTGGTGTGGCAGTTCGACGAGCCCGGAACGGTGGAATTCGCCTGCCTGATTCCTGGGCACCTGGAGGCTGGAATGATTGCCCAAGTGACGGTGATCGAATAGGCGATCGGGGAGCACCGGTGGGTAGCATCCCATGACGCACATGCGAACTGGTCTTCATTTAATGCTGGGCGCAATGGCTCTGGGCCTCGCTGCCGGCCTCGTGGGCAGCCAAGCGGACGCCATTGGCGGAACGGATCTCTCGACGCTAAGCAGAGAGACGCACTTCCATGGCATCGCCGTCGATGCGGGCGATCCGTCACGCATTTATCTCGCCACTCATAATGGGTTGTTCGTGGTGGATGAGTCCGGCAATGCCAGCGCCCTCTCCGTGAGTCGCGATGACTTCATGGGATTCACGCCCCATCCGACGGACCCGCAGGTTCTCTACGCCAGTGGCCATCCGGCGGGGGGCGGGAACCTAGGCTTCATCGCCTCGATGGACGGCGGGCGTACCTGGCACAAGCTCGCGGATGGCGTGGGCGGACCAGTTGACTTTCACCAAATGGATGTTAGCAAAGCCGACCCGAAGGTGATCTACGGCGTCCATGGTGGGATCCAGAGGAGCGGCGACGGTGGGCAGACCTGGACTTCAATCGGTCCCGCCCCTGAAGGTATGATCGATCTTGCCGCCGGCCGCCTCCCCGACACCTTGTATGCGGCGACTCAGAAGGGTTTGTTAAGGAGCACGGATGCTGGTCGGAACTGGGTGCCCGACTACCCTGTTCGGCAGCCGGTGACCATGGTCCATGTGACCGGCGCCGGTGAAGTTTACGCCTACGTTGTAGGCACAGGACTGATCCGAAGGGACGAGCAGCGTAGGAGTTGGAAGGTCGTCGGTGGCGGGCTCGGTGGCCAATACGTACTTCATCTTGCGGTTGCCGCTGCTGACGGGCAGCGCCTCTACGCGGTCACTGTCGATCCGACGAACCGCTCCAATTCTCTCCTCACCAGCGCGGATGCTGGCAATAGCTGGGCAGCGCTGGCGGCGGAGTGATGGCGAAGAGATGCCTCGCGTCCTCGACTCCAAGAACCACGAAAAGTAGCGGTCTTGGGCCGCGGACCACACGTAGGGTGCCGCACACCCCGGCCGGCGCATCGCCCACCGATATGCGTCCAACAGTTGTGTGTAAGCTGATTCCGGCACTTTGCGGCCGGCGAGGGGGAGTGGGCCCAACGGACGCAAGGACATGCGCGTGCCGACCAACTCTGCAGTTCGCCTCGAAACGAGAATGAGTGTTCCGGTGGTCTCATTGGCTTGCTCGAGCCGTTGGGCCAGATTGACGGCATTTCCGTGGACCATGTAAC
>CAZLYT010000318.1:0-2355 GCA_964563515.1 uncultured Candidatus Competibacteraceae bacterium
GTCCTCATCCACTTGGAGGGTCACAGGTGCAGAGCTGACTCTAGGGAGTCCATCGACAAACGGGCCCCGACGTCGCGCGGCAGATTGAGGAGGACCGAATTCTCACAGCTCACACAGCGAGTCCCGGCCGGAGGTCTCGACAGTGAGGCGCGACTTGGCGACGATGGAAGCGCACAACCGACCGACCAGGAACAGCTCTGGTTTTGGGGGCACAAACCTCCATCACTGACGGCTGGCTGCCCCTGCCTTAGCTGAAGGGAGCTACACTGTTTCAAAGCCCTGACAGTCTCTCTCTGGCGACAGTATCAGCTCTATGGACCTGTGAGCAGCCAGGTTCGTCTGTGTCGGCAAGGAGCGGGAATCGAGTCCTACCCAACTTCTGCACTGCAGTCCGGAGACGCGTCGGGAGACTTTACATTGAGATGCTAGAAGGGGCGCCCAGCGTTAACAAGAAGGGTCATTTTCGCCATTGAAAACAAGATCTTCATATGCCTCGCATGAACCTTGCTACGGGCGGCAATGAGTTCTGTGTGCATGCCCTGGGATATACCGCAAACTGGCGACTATCGGACTAGCGTGCTCTGCCGAAATCGACCAGATGTTCCAGGTCTAACGCGCCTGACGCGTGCTTCACCAACAACGTAAGTCGCAGCGCGCGTCGGCGGTGGGCGACACAGGGGCCCGGGATCCGTGTGCGCAGTGTGTTTGGCTAAGGTAAGACGGAGCGCCCAGTGGCCACCATCGATGCGGGATCAATCTACTGCGAACACTTCGGCTTCGCTGAGGAACCCTTCCGGGTGACTCCTGACCCCGCGTTCTTGTTTGAAACTGGCAGCCACTGCGAGGCACTCGCGGCACTGATCCATGGGATTCGTGAGCGTCGGGGCTTCATGTGCCTGGTCGGGGATCCCGGCACCGGCAAGACAACGCTGTTGAACGCCGCTCTGGATCGTCTGGGCTCTCCGTCAACCCAGGCCCGGGTTGCCTTCTTGTTCAACCCTGCGGATGACTTCGACGAGCTACTCCACTGCACGCTCGTGGAGCTTGGACTCGCGGATGTGCAGGACGATCTGAGCACGGTGGAGGCGATCTCGAAGCTAAACGACCTAGCCATCGAGGTCCTCAACGAGGGCGGAACGATCGTTCTTGTCGTGGACGAGGCACAAACTTTGTCCGTGCCGACGCTAGAGCGACTCCGACTGTTATCCAATCTGGAGACCCGAAAGCACAAGCTGATTCAAATCGTTCTTTCCGGCCAGCCTGGGCTCGATGAAACCCTCGCTGATCCCAAGCTCACCCAGCTCCGGCAGCGAATCGGCATCCGACGCCATATCAGCGCCCTATCGGACGCGGCCGCCACTGCCTACGTAGAGCATCGCCTCAGATTGGCCGGATACGCCGGTCCTCCGCTATTCGAAACCAGGGCCCTCCGCTCCTTGACGCGGCATTCCCAAGGTATCCCGAGAAAAATCAACATATTGTGCGAGAATGCTTTGATCATCGCCTATGCTCTCGGACGACCGCAAGTCACTGCCGATATGGTGTCGGAGGCCATGCAGGATTTGCGGTGGGACCGCGCTGGCACCAGGTACAACTCCGGACGCGCAGCACGGGCCGCAGCCTTCGCCGGGGCCGGCGCTCTTGCGGCCGCCACTGCATTCGCATTTTCCAGCTTTCCATCGGATCAGTGGCTGACACGCGGATTTCAGCCCGTTGGCGCGCCGGCCTCGCTCGTCAAGTCGACGCAGGCCGGCGATGCCCCGAGCATCGGCGCTGGAGATGAGGCCACGTTCAGTTCCAGAGCCCAGCCCGACGCCAACCCACAGACAGACGAAACCAGCGTCGAGTTGCCGTTAGCAGAGGACGCCATCGCAGTCGCCCCAGCAAATACGGCGCCCCAGTCAGACGGCGACGAGGGCGCGGCTGAGGTTAACCAGGATCCCCCTTCGACTGCGCCACGTTCAGGCGATGGCTTCGAGATTGGTGCGGCCACTTTACAAGCCGACTCAAATCCGAGCCCTGATACGGCAAGAGCCATTCAGGGCAACGGCGTGAGCTTGCGACTGTCGGCCCCGGATTTAGCTCGGCTGGGAGACCTGGGAGCGGTACAACCGCGCGACGAAAAGCTGGATGTCACTCAGTCGTCTGTCCTGCCGACTCGGATGCCGCAACCCTCGATTAGAGCCGATGAGTCTGGGGCTACGCCGCTGGCACGAGCAGCGGGCTCGCCGGTGCGGCTTCGCGTCGCGATCGTTCAGCCTGGGGAGTCCATTTCGAAGATTGTATCTCGCGTCTATGGCCACTATTCGGACGAATACCTCGCCCATGTTCTTGCAATCAACCCAGATCTCCCGA
>CAZLYT010000319.1:0-4631 GCA_964563515.1 uncultured Candidatus Competibacteraceae bacterium
ACCGAGACCTTGGACGAGATCTGGGCGCTGGCGCGCGACTATGGATGCCGGGTGGTGGAGCCGCTGCACGATACCTACTGGGGTGACCGGCTGGGGGTTGTCAGCGATCCCTTCGGCCTGCAGTGGAGCCTCGGCAAAAGGGTCGAACGGCTCACGCCGGAAGAAAAGGTCCAGCGGCTGAATCGCCTCTACGACGCTGCCCCCGACATCGATGCGGAACCCGTTGCCGGTGAGGAACTGAGTCCCGCCTGAGCTATGCTCAAGCCAGTGCGGGGCCGCGGCGCGGTAGCTTCGGGCTTGCCGCGGGGACCGGCTCCTGGGAACGTCGGGACGTTTTTGTATACCCGCATTCCAGCGTCATTCCCGCGGAGGCGGGAATCCACTCGAACAATCGTTGCACTGGGTTTGCGCTTTCGTGGGAACGACGGAGGTACTGGCCGGGGGCTATCAGGGCGAGGGGACCGCCGTGCTAATGGGTTTGGGTCTCCGGGGTGACACCAGCGTCTCCCTAGTCGCCATGCGGCTCTCGCATGAATGACCTGCGCCTCGCGCTTTGGCAGTGTGAGCCCGCTCGCAAGGGTCTGGCGGCAGCGCTGGATGGTCTGGATGACGCCGCGGCCCAGGCCGCGGCGGCCGGCGCGGCGCTGCTGATCACACCCGAGATGTACCTCACCGGCTACAACATCGGTGTCGATGCGGTGAGGGCTGCGGCTCAGCCTCGGGATGGCGTGATGTTGCGTCAGGTCTCCACCCTGGCCAACCGGCATGGCGTCGCGATCCTGGTAGGGTTCCCCGAGCTGGGTGGCGAAGGTCGTGTCCACAACGCTGTTGCCTTAATTGTCCGGAGCGGTGAGCTGCGCTCCGTGTACTGGAAGTCACACCTCTACGGCGCAGTGGATCGGGCGCAGTTCTCGGCTGGTGATTGTCTGGGCCGCCCCTTCGATTTCGAGGGCTGCGTTTGCGCCCTCACCATCTGCTACGACGTAGAATTTCCCGAGCTGGTTCGGGCCCAGGCTTTGTCGGGCGTCGAGGTCCTGTTGGTACCCACGGCCAACATGCTGCCCTACACCGGGGTAGCCACGCGCTTGGTGCCGGCCCGCGCCGAAGAGAATGCCATCTTCGTCGCCTACGCGAACTATGTTGGTAACGAAGGGGAGTTCGACTACTGCGGCTTGTCTTGCGTTTGCGGCCCGGACGGCGTGGATCTCGCGCGGGCGGGTGGCGACGAGGAGCTACTGCTCGCAGACCTCTCCAAGCAGCTCCTGCAGGACACGCGAGCCCACAGCACCCATCTCAACGACCTGAGGCCGGAGCTCTATCGCTCGGTCGGCGAGGCTGGAGAACTGCCATGAGCGACGCACACGAAAAGCCGGTCACAGTCTACGGCCCGGACTTTCCTTTCGCCTTCGACGACTGGATCAGCCATCCGGCCGGCCTGGGAAGCATCCCGCCGGAGCGGCACGGTGCTCGCGTGGCGATCATTGGCGCTGGTGCCGCCGGGCTGATCGCAGGCTATGAGCTGATGCGGATGGGCGTGCATTCCATTTTCTACGAGTCTGGCCAGCTCGGCGGAAGGCTGCGCTCGCAACCCTTCGATGGCGCCGACGGCATCGTGGCCGAGCTCGGCGGCATGCGCTTTCCGGTGTCTTCCACCGGCTTCTACCACTACGTTGACTTGCTCGGCATCGAGAGCCGACCTTTTCCCAATCCGCTCACCCCGGCAGCGGGCTCCACCGTCATCGATCTGCTGGGCGAAACCCACTACGCGCAAACCCTGGCTGATCTGCCGCCGATGTTTCAGGAGGTGGGAGCCGCCTACGATCAGGCACTGGAGGACGGTGCTCACTTCTCGGCGCTCAAGTCGGCGATTCGTGAGCGCGACGCGGATCTCATCAAGGAGATCTGGAACCCCATCGTGCGGGAGTGGGACGAGCGCACCTTCTACGACTTCGTCGCCTCCTCCAAAGCCTTCCACAAGCTCTCCTACCGCCATCGGGAGGTGTTCGGCCAGGTGGGCTTCGGCACCGGCGGCTGGGACTCCGATTTTCCCAACTCCATGCTGGAGATCCTGCGCGTCAACGTCACCGAGTGCGATGACAATCAGCGCTTCATGGTGGGCGGCGTCGAGCAGGTGCCGCAGAAGCTGTGGCGGCATGCGCCGGATAAGATCGTGCACTGGCCCGTGGGAACCACGCTAGCGGCATTGAGTGGTGGCTCCACCCGGCCCGGCGCCAAGCGCATCTTTCGCGACGATCAGGGGCGCTTGAATGTCACCGATCGGTGGGGTCGGACCGAGGTCTTCGAGGCGGTGCTCACCACCTGCCAGAACTGGGTACTCAGCACGGCCATCGATACCGATGAGCGGTTGTTCGATCACCGTACCTGGATGGCGTTGGATCGCACCCGCTACATGCAGTCCTCGAAGACTTTCGTCATGGTCGACCGCCCGTTCTGGAAGGACAAGGATCCGCAGACTGGACGCGACGTCATGTCCATGACGCTCACCGACCGCCTCACCCGGGGCACCTATCTATTCGACAACGGCGCCGAGAAGCCGGGCGTTATCTGTCTGACCTACTCCTGGATGTCGGATGCACTGAAGATGCTGCCGCTGCCGGTGGAGCAACGAGTGGATCTAGCGCTCGGAACGCTGAAGAGGATCTACCCCAATGTCGATATCGCCGGTCACATCATCGGTGATCCGATTACCGTGAGCTGGGAGGCGGATCCCAATTTCCTGGGCGCATTCAAGGGCGCCCTACCGGGTCACTACCGCTACAACCTGCGCATGTATGGCCACTTCATGCAGGACAAGTTGCCCATGGAGCAACGCGGCATCTTCCTGGCCGGCGACGACGTCAGCTGGACCCCGGCCTGGGTCGAGGGTGCGGTGCAGACCTCCCTCAATGTTGTCTGGGGCGTCATGACCCACCTCGGCGGCCACTCGCCGCGGGAGAACCCAGGGCCGGGTGATCGCTACCCGGAGCTTGGCCCGATCGAGTTGCCGGATTGATCGGTGCTGGAGGCGCTGGCCCTGGACCGCAGCCTAGGATCGCGAGTGTAAGAGCGAAGTGAGTCGCGATGGCGCGCGTCAGCGCGCCGGTTTCCTCCCGGCCCACAGAGGGGTGCTCTGCGCCCCATCGCAGCTCACGCAGCTCCTACCAAGAGCAGGCTGAGGCAACCATGAGAAAGCACCATTTCATGCGATGAACAGATTGTTACGTGATTCCCAAAGACACGCCGGCGGTCGGCGAGTACTACCGGGCCCGGGACTGCTGGCCCGCCCAAAGCTTGGAGCGTCATGCTGCGCTACGCACCCGGCGGCCGTAGGGACGCCCGCCGCGATGGCGCAAAGCTAACAGTGGGCAGCGGAATTCTTTTCGGGCGAATCGACCGCAGATGATAGGCTTTTTCGGCCCCTGAGACCCTCCGCCTCCCGTCATTCCCGCGCAGGCGGGAATCCAGTAAAACAAACTCTTTGACTGGGGACCCGACCTGCTGTCGCGAGTGTAGGCCTTTCGCGGAAACGACAGGACGTGGCTTGGTCGAAGGCATCGTGCAGAGTGGAGGGTGGGGAAGGCAGCAAGCGAAATATGCGTGACGCCCCAAAACTGGCCGAGTTTCTTTTCAGACAGAACGTTCTGGGATGTTAGATGAAAGCGATCATCTTCGACCTGGACAACTGTCTGAGCGCCGCCGACGAGGTGCCAGCAGCGCTCTACCAGCCGGCTTTCGACGCTATCCGCGCGGCCAGTGAGGGCCGGCTCGATGACGATGCACTGGCCGCCGCGTTCACCGATTGCTGGCGCCACCCCCTGGATTTGGTCGCCGAGCGCCACGGTTTCTCCGAGGCGATGCTGGCCGCGGGCAGCCGGGCTTTCGGCGAGGTGGAAATGACCGCACCGATGCACGGTTACCCGGATCTCCAGCTGTTGGCTGAGCTCCAAGCGATGCGCTTTCTGGTCACCTCAGGGTTTCGCCGCCTGCAGGAAAGCAAGATCCAGGCGCTGGGCATCGGCCATCTCTTCGCCGGGGTTTACATCGACGCCATCGACGAGCCCAATCGCCTGGACAAACGTGGGTTGTTCCAGCGAATCCTGCGGGAGCACCAGCTCGCCACCGGCGACGTGCTGGTGGTGGGAGACAACCCGGATTCGGAGATCGAGGCCGGCAACCAACTGGGCATCAAAGCAGTCCAGATTCTGCGACCGGGCGTCGTTTTCGGAGCGAACGCAAGCCGTCACGTGACTGGACTGGCCGAGCTGACGTCGTTGCTGAGGTGAGCTTGGAAGGCCCCTGCGCTCTCTATGAGGATCCGTCGATGCCCCTACGCACCGTGATCTCCGTGCTCCTGCTCGTGCTCCCGCAACTGGGAATCGCCCAGTCCTGCGAACCACCCACACTGGTGTTGGAGGCGCCGCCCGAGCAGGTTCATGGTGTGCTAGCCGATCAGGGCAAGCGGGTGCTCACGTTCCTTGGCTACTCCGGCGCCGAGTACCAGGACAAAGCGGCCATGCTCGAAGTTACAGTCCGCGTCCTGGAGCAGTTCGACTCCGCCACCACAGTGGTCAATGTGGGCGCCACGGCGGTGGGCATCGGCGCCGTCTACGAGCTGGCCAAGCGCAGAGGTT
>CAZLYT010000320.1:0-3044 GCA_964563515.1 uncultured Candidatus Competibacteraceae bacterium
AACGCCTCGTAACAGCTGAGGAACCCGTGCCGCCCGGTCAAGAGATAACCCTCGAGCCACCCCTGGCACTGGTGCTCCGAGAGCACCTCCATCACCCGTCCGACCCGCGACAGGTGATCGTCCTTCGGCAGGATCTCCGCCATGTAGCAACGGTTCGTCACCTCCAGCACGTCCTGCCAGCGGTTCGAGTTGTTCTCGTCCGGGCTGAACAGACGAAAGTTCGTCGCCTCCAGATTGAGCTTCATCACGTCGCGCAGGTACATGCCCTGCACGCGCGTCGACTCGGCCAGTTCGGCACCCGGGCGCCGCACCTCGATCGCATAATCGCGGACGCTGGGTAACCGCAGATCCCTCAGCAGCACCCCACCGTTCGCATGCGGGTTGGCGAAGGCGGCACCAAACGCGTGCGACAACGCATACCAAGCTCGCCGCCCTGGTGAATCGATCCTAGCGTCTCCGGCGCAGCATCCTAGCCTCGATCGTCCGATTTCTCCGCGGCAGCTTCGTCGGTCGCCACTGCCGAGGCTGCAGCGGCTGCTAGACTGGGTGTGGCGGCTTCGACGATGACACGCTTGGGGGCGAAATGGATGCCGGCTTTGTCGAAGGCTCGTTGAATTTCGGTGTAGGCCACCCGGCGGACATAGAACTGTTGTCCTGGCACCGTCATCACCTTGCAGCGGATGATGAGCGCCGAGTCGTCCATGCGATTGACCCCTTGCGACTTGAGCGGCTCTAGGATCAGCGGCCCAATCTCCGGATCCTGCTGCATCTGCTGGCCCACTTTCTTGATGATCTTGCGCACCTTGTCAACGTCGGTCTCAAAGGGGATGCGCAGCTCGAACTTCATCATCGCCCAGTCCCGGCTGTAGTTAGTTAGGCTCTGAATCTGGCCAAATGGGACCGTATGGACCGGGCCATTGTGGTGCCGCAAGCGCAGCGAACGGATTGACATGCCTTCAACCGTGCCGCGGATATCCCCCATCTCCACGTATTCGCCGATACGGAACGCATCATCCATTAGAAAGAACAGGCCGGCAATGATGTCTTGGATGAGCGTCTGGGCGCCGAAGCCCACCGCGATGCCGACGACACCAGCGCCGGCCAGCAGTGGACCGATATTCACGCCCATGGATGAAAGTCCGATCATCACGATCATGGCGATCAGCGTGATCAGGACGGCGCGGCGAAACAGGGGCAGGCTGGTCTCCAGACGGCTGCCGCCTCCGCCGCCCCCTTCCAGGTCCACCGTGCTGCCATGCGCTGTGGTCGGCTTGGGCTGGAAGTAGCGGGTCAGGGCGGTCTCGATGATGTTCCAGGCGGTGTAGGCCAAGAGCCCGGCCACCGCCACGTGGAGCAAAGCGGTTGCCACTCGTCCGCCAAGGAGCTCACCAAGTAGCACCGCAAGATCCAGCTCCCAGAGGTCGAGGAGCACCATGGCCAGCAGCATGCCGCTGAATAGCCGCAGGTTTCGCAATGCCACGTCCTCGTAACTTCCAGCTTTGGGGTGTGCGGTGGAGCCGGCAGTAGTCTCGGTCGGCGTAGCTTCTTGGGGCAGCGCACTTGTTGTCTCGACGCCGGTGGACAGGTGTTCGTGGGCGTGAGGCTGAGCCTCATCCGACCCGAACCAACGCGCGGCGATCCACCGCAAGCCCAGGTCTCCCGCCGGCAACAGCAGCAGGACCGCGAGCGTGAAAAGTCCCGGAAACAACATGCTCCGCCCGGTGGCGAAACTCGCCAACACCGTCATCAGCCATACCAGCAGTAGACCGGCGGCGGCCAGCAAGTGAACCCTTTGAGCGAGTGCAGTATGCCCCCGGCTTGGGTTCTCGGCTCCAGCGAGCACCAGTTGCTGCACGGGGCGTCGCATTTGGATGACGAACAGAATCGCGGCCGCGGCGAACAATGCCGAAATAGTCAGGCCCGCGAGCTCGGTTACCGCCACACCGAGGCCGTATTCCGCCAGAACCGTCTGTGCGCCCCGCCCCACCAGTAGCAGCGATGCCGCAGTGACAATACGCCAGTGCAGCGCGGCCGCCGTTCCCATGGCGACGGGTAGCAGCCGTGCTTGCGGATTCCCCGGTGCCAGCAGCGAGCGCGACAGGGCTGCAAGCAAGCGCACTGCCAACACCACGCGGAGCACGCCGATGAGTAGAGTTTCCGAGTCGAGATCGAGATAGCCGGTCATGGCCAGCGCAAGGCCGGTGCCCAAGCCGAATACGACAATTCCAATGATGTCGTGCAGCAGCTGCGCCAGGGTTGCCATCAGTCTGCGCAACCAGACGTTAGGCGCGTCGGTGGCAATTCGGTTCAAGCTGAACAGGGAGCCCAGCAATCGCTTGTACCCCGCCTCGATGACGTAACCGATGCCGAAGGCCAGGGTCAGCGATAACAACAGGCCCACCGCCGTCACGGAGCCTGAGTCGCTAATTCGCTCCCAAAGCTGCGGCAAACCGGACACGAGCTGGGGAGTCACTCTCAGGCTATTGGCCAGCCCGCTGCTCGCGGTGGCGATGCCCCGGCCGAGAATCTCAATCGGGCTCTCGGAGGGTGCTTGGGTCTTGCGATTGGTCTCTGCCGTTCGCCGCAGTTGGTCCAGCAGCACGGCTCGCACTTGGGCGTCGGTCAGCTTCGACAGCAGGTCGGACACCTGCTCCGGCGTGATATCGGCCGGAATCTCCGGGGGTGGCTCGGTCGCTGTCGACGAGGTGTCCGCGGCAAGCGCGTAGCCAAAGCTGGCGGCCAAGAAAATACCCGCCGCGAGGACGAGTGACCGTGGCCGAGTCATCATCGATACTCCGGGTTGACCAGGTGATCGTTATTCGAATCAGGGCCCGCAAGCTCTACGTCTTCTGCGGCAGCGATGAAGGCAGCGTGGAAGTGACGGCCACCAGTACCGAATCCAACCAATCCAATGCGCACGATACGATCTCCTCAACAGGTGAACTTCAACGACATACAGGAATAGTCAAGGGATAGGGCAAAAACCGCGGTCACAACCATCGGACCAGTCGAGCAAGTCTCGCTGACGCACTTGTGCTCGCTCG
>CAZLYT010000321.1:0-4686 GCA_964563515.1 uncultured Candidatus Competibacteraceae bacterium
GCGCTGCGCTTGGGCGGTTCGGCCACCTGCAGCGTCGTCAGGCGAGGCGCGACGTCCACGCCAAGGTCGACGGGCTTCACCGTCTCGAGCGGCTTCTTCTTCGCCTTCATGATGCTGGGCAGCGCCGCGTAGCGCGGTTCGTTGAGGCGCAGGTCGGTGGTGACGACGGCCGGCAGCTTCATCTCCAGGGCTTCGAGGCCACCGTCGATTTCGCGCGTGACCGTGGCCTTGCTGTCGGCGATCACGACTTTCGATGCAAAAGTCGCCTGCGGCCAGCCCAGCATCGCGGCGAGCATCTGTCCGGTCTGATTGGCGTCGTTGTCGATCGCCTGCTTGCCGCAGATCACCAGCTGCGGGCCTTCCTTGTCGCACAGGGCCTTGAGCAGCTTGGCCACGGCCAGCGGCTGCAGCTCCGCATCCGTCTCGACCAGGATGCCGCGGTCGGCGCCGATCGCCATGGCCGCGCGGATCGTCTCCTGGCAGGCGGAGGTTCCGCAGCTCACTGCCACCACTTCCGTGGCGATGCCGGCCTCCTTCAGCCGCACGGCCTCTTCCACCGCGATCTCGTCGAAGGGGTTTATCGCCATCTTAAGGTTGGCGATATCCACGCCGCTGCCATCGCTCTTCAGGCGAACCTTGACGTTGGCATCGACGACGCGCTTGATGGGTACCAGGATCTTCATCGGGATATTCCTTCCAGATCGTCGCGGATCGCGGCTTGCGCAGGATTCACGGCGGCCCGCGCAACCGCATCGGAATCAAGAACCCGTTCTCTCAACTACTCTGCTCCAATAGGAATGCGATGCCGATCACAGCGTGTGGTGGCTTCTCTCCCACACGTCCGCCGGCGGAACCGCGTTCGTTGTTCATCGGCCCGATTGTTCCCTTTAATGGCTCGAGGCCCCATCCCCACAACGGGGGAGAGGGCTGAGTCAATTTGGGTGGATGTCGGTGGCCTTGGATCGCGGACGAAGGCTCACCCAGGGACTGATCGCGACGAATTCTCGTCCGCAGTGCGGGGCCTCTACTGGGAGCACAAACGCCCGCATGCGGAGGGCGTCATGACTGCGGCGAGGGACGGCGGATCCTAAACCGTCATGGCCTCGATGTGCTGGATGATCTCGGCCACCGCCTGCTGTGCCGAGCCTGCCACCGTGCTCGCCATGATTCCGCTGACATCCAATTTTCTGATACGGCTCGGATTCATGGAGACTTGGCCGCCCGGAATCCCCCATTCTGGGGATAGTCCCCATCCGAGCGGGGGGGAATCATAAAAACGCGATGGTTTCCCTGTGCCATTCAACGAGGAGGGCGCGCCCGTCTTGATATGCCTTCTGAATCAGAAAGCACTCCCGCCGCCGCGCGATTCTTTCGAGACTTCCGATCGGTCTCTTGGTTCGCCCGGTTCCCGCGGCGGAATATCCCTATTTGCTATTGGACTTGTCGCTGATGCCTATCGAAGAAGCTCTGATTTTGCGGCCTTCACGACTCGAGGCGGTTCGTGGGCTGGAAGACGTGTTAGCAATTGAAGGTGTCGATCCGAAGTTGTCGAGCAGCGACACCAGCACCTACTCGCTGATGACGCGCGGCATGCTGTCCGCACCGGATTCCTGCGCGCTCTCGTTCTTTCTGGAAAGCCAGGACTATGACAAGCCCTTCACGTGGACTCATCGGGAATGGCTCTCCTGCGTCACGCAGTCTGCGAATATGTTCAGGAGACTGGGGCTGCAGCGCGGAGATGTCGTCGCTTTCGTCCTCCCGAATCTGCCGGAGACGCACTGGACCATTTGGGGGGGCGAAACGGCGGGAATCGTTTTCCCCATCAACCCCCTGCTGGAAGCGTCAATGATGCTCGAGTTGATGCGGGCGGCGGGGCCAAAGCTGATAGTCACGCTGGCTCCGACGCCGGGCAGCGACCTGTGGCAAAAGGTCTCGCCCATCCTGTCCGACGTGGAAACCGTGGTGGGGGTGCTGACCATCGACCCGCTGCGCTATTCGAGGCAAGTGGACGGAAACGAGGTGAATCGGGTTGCGAGGCCGGCACAGATTGGGCGGCTGCCTGTCCTCGACTTCCACGAAGAACTGGACCGCTCCCCTAGGGGAGAACTCGAATTCGAGGGTCCCGGCGGGGACGACGTGGCCTCTTACTTTTGCACCGGCGGAACGACAGGCATGCCAAAGATTGCCGTTCGGACCCACCGTACCGAAGTGGCCAATACGATGGAGTTGGCTGCCGCCGTCGGGACGGTGCTCGCCTCTCCTGGAAAGACGGTTTTCTGCGGTCTTCCCCTCTTTCACGTGAATGCCCAACTTGCCACCGGGTTGTTGGCCTGGGCGACGGGGATGCACGTCGTGCTTGGGACCCCCATGGGCTATCGCACGCCTGGCTTGCTGCAGAATTTCTGGGCGATCGTCGAGCGCTACCAGTTGACCTGGTTTTCGGGCGTTCCCACGGTCTATTCCGCTTTGCTTCAGGTTCCCCGCGGCGAGCGCGACATTTCGAGCCTGCGTTATGGGGTCTGTGGCGCCGCTCCGATGCCCAAGGAATTGATCGGGAATTTCCAGCGGGAAACCGGGGTGAAGATCCTCGAGGGCTATGGTCTGACCGAGGGCGGATGCGTTTCATGCATCAACCCGGCGGGTGGCGAGTGCCGGGTCGGTTCGATCGGATTGCGTTTGCCCTGGCAGCAGCTTCGGGTAGTCCTGCTCTCGGAGGGCGGAAGCTATCTCCGCGACGCTCAGGTTGACGAGGTGGGCACCATCGTGATCAAGGGCCCGAATCTGTTCAAGGGCTACCTGAATCCAGTCCACAACAAGGGCCTTTGGGTCGAAATACCCGACCGGCATGGAAATGGCGAACGCTGGCTCAATACCGGCGACCTGGGGCGCATCGACGAGCAGGGTTACTGTTGGCTCACCGGGAGAGCAAAGGAATTGATCATTCGGGGGGGGCACAATATCGACCCCAAGATGATCGAAGAACCCATGCATACCCATCCCGCGGTGGCCATGGCTGCCGCCGTCGGGCGTCCAGACGCGCACGCGGGAGAAATTCCGGTGATCTACGTACAGCTGCGCCCGGGTGTCAGCGCATCGCCGGATGAGTTGATGGAGCATGCCCGTCAAACGATGGCGGAAAAGGTCGCGCTACCCAAGCGCGTCTATGTCGTCCCCAGTCTGCCGACGACCGGCGTCGGCAAGATATTCAAGCCGGCATTGGTCATGGCGGAGATGGAGTCTGTCCTCAGAGAGGAGGCGGAGGCTTGCGGGCTTGTAGTCAAACGCTGTGAAACAGTTCGGGACGAGCGTACGGGCCTCCTGTTGCGCTGGTCCGTAGAGGGAGATCCCAAGGAATTGATTTCGCGCCTGGACAAGTACTCCTTCGCCCACGAAATGGAGTGAGCGCAGCGAGGCCGTTTAGCCGAAGAACGGCAGTTGAAGCGGGGTGTTGGACCGCCCAGTCAATAATGACGCGGGTTGCCCTCACCCCAGCCCCTCTCCCAGGGCCACCGCAGTTATCCACATGTCCTTGACGACCCGAGATTCAGTTGAAAGTCATGCTTACAGCCCCTCTGAATCGACCCGGGTTTTGAGGCCGCTCCAGCTCTTGAAAAGATGGAGCCATGAAGAACAAAAGACAGCGAAGTTCTCGCCCGAGGTCGTCGAGCGCGCCGTGCGCATGGCGTTCGAGGCCAAGGAGCAAGAGACGAATTCAAATTAATGGAGGACGAATGTATATCTCGGAACGAGTCGCATCGTATGGCCCCTGGCCCCGACGTCTACACTGGATCAGCGCGGCGCTGGTCCTTACCATGCTGGTGGCCGGGCAGCGCTTCCAGCTGAATCTGCCGGAGGAGGAGCGCCTCTTCTCCCTGGCCGCCCACTCGACCTTGGGCATCAGTCTGATGGTCGTTATGGTCATCCGCGTCGCTTATCGCGTCCTGAACCCCCCGCCGGTACTGCCGACCACCATGCCGGCGTTGCAGCGCGTGCTCTCCTCAACGGTTCATTGGGCGCTCTATGGGCTGCTGTTAGTGGTACCGGTCCTGGGACTGATTGCCGCCTCGGCGTCGCCCTTGCCGGTGCAGCCGGCCTACGTGTTCAATCTGACCGAGTTGCTCGGAGCGCCCGACGAAGGCCGTTTCCTGGTGCTGAGGCGATACCACGAACTCAGCACCTGGGTGCTCGCAGGACTCGCCGCCCTGCACATCGCAGCCGCCCTCATGCATCAGTACGTGTGGAAGGACGGAGTGCTCAACAGGATGTGGGTCGCCCGCAGATAAACGCAAACTGCCTGTCAAAGGGAATCCATCTTTTCGCGAGGCTCATGATATGGGCGTAGCTGCGGCAGCCCTAAGCCCTCTCCCGAAGTGAGAGGGGCTCTACACCCTTCTCCCTCCGGGAGAAGGACCGGGGATGAGGGGCCGGCGCTAGTTCAAGCGAATGCAGCTGCTTCTTCTGGGTTTATAGCAATCAGAATGGTGGCAGCGCCGTTCGCTTTCGTTACTCCCGCATTCCTGATTTCTCGCTTCCCCCATCGGGGGGATTAGCTTCGCTATGGGTCTTCAATATTCTGGCCCGGTGCATCTGTAAATCGCGGCTTCGTGCCGAGCCAGTCAGGTGTGAAATCTCTGGAGAACAGATGAGCAACTTCAATGTGCGTAAAGCTGCGGTCTTGGGCGCCGG
>CAZLYT010000322.1:0-4454 GCA_964563515.1 uncultured Candidatus Competibacteraceae bacterium
ATTGGCGACGAACTGCGCTTCGTGCTGATCACCTCGTACGCCCGCGTCCACCGGGAAACCGAGCGCTGTGACACAGGCGTGCACTTCACCCTCGCGGGGGGCGACGAGGTCTGGATCGTGGTGGGTGGTTCCGAGCAGCCCAAATGCGTGCGCTGCTGGCATCGTAGAGAGGACGTTGGAAGCCATGCCGACCATCCGGAGCTCTGCAGCCGCTGCGTTCAGAACGTCGCTGGCGCGGGTGAGCAGCGCCATTTCTCCTAGGAGACTCGGCTCCAGTTTCGGCCGCGTGTTGTCGTGCGGCCGAAGGGAGCAGGGTGCAGGAGCGACGCCAGTCGCGATGGCGCCCAGCACCTTGCGCGGACCGCAAGGTGCTGGGCGCCCTCCTTCGCCTGGGCCGATAAGGGACGCGTCGCGCCCCATCGCGACGTGTGTCGCTCCTACAACGAAGGCGCCACGGCGATCTCTATGTATCCCAATTTCATAGGTCAGTCAGTGCCCTACGGGATATGGGACGGAAGCCGCTGGCGCTGGCTGGGCTTGAGCGGGTTGGTGATCCTGCTCGACCAGGTCAGCAAGTTTGCCGCCGAGCACTGGCTCACGCCCTACGAGCCGCTGGCGGTGCTGCCGTCGGTGAACTTGACGCTACTTTACAACCCGGGCGCTGCCTTTAGCTTCCTGGCGGGGGCGGGAGGGTGGCAACGATGGTTGTTCGTGGCACTGGCCGTGGCGGTGAGTGCGGCGCTGCTGGTGTGGCTGTGGCGGTTGCGACCCGGTGAGCGGCTGCTGGGGCTGGCGCTGAGCTTGGTGCTCGGCGGTGCCGTCGGCAACCTGGTGGATCGGCTGCTGCACGGTCATGTGGTCGACTTCATCGACCTGTACTGGCGCGACTGGCACTGGCCGGCTTTCAACGTGGCCGATTCTGCCATCACGGTGGGGGCAGTATTGTTGCTCGTGGATGGGTTGTTCGGCGCGCGGAAGGAACTGCGGCGTTGAAAGTCGGAGGCAAGGCCTGCTACTCCGTAAGATGGTGGATTACGCTGCGCTAATCCACCCGCAAGGAGGGGGGCGGAATAGGCGAAGCCGTATTCCGCCAGTGGCGCAAGACGCACCCGCCTCCGAGGCGCCAATCAACCGCAACCCCCAGTTAACTATATTGGTTCCATGAGCGACGAATCTGACGACGTCGAGCCCGAACGCATCCGCTTCGGTTCCAAGGTCAAGATGCACCTGCGCGTCGCGACCACCGACGGTCACGAGGTGGAATCCACCTACGGAGACGATCCTCTGGAGGTGACCATCGGCGATGGCACCCTGGCCGAAGGCATCGAGGCTGCGCTCACCGGGCTCGCCGCCGGGGAGCATCGCGCCGTCATCTTGGAGCCGCAGCGCGCTTTCGGTACCTGGGACGCGGCCAAGGTGCGCCGGCTGCCGCGCGGGGAATTTCCCCAGGATGCGGAGCTGGTGGCTGGTGAGATCTGGGCCTTCTCCGCGCCTGCCGGCGAAGAGCTGCCGGGCCGCGTGGTGGAGCTGCAGAGCGAAGCCGCCGTCGTCGATTTCAATCATCCGCTGGCCGGCCACACGGTGCAGCTGGAGACTGACGTATTGGAAGTGTGGCCGCCACAGGGTGCGCAACTCAGCACCCGGGAGTAGACATGAAGATTCACCTCGCCAACCCGCGCGGGTTTTGTGCCGGCGTCGATCGGGCCATCGCCATCGTCGAGCAGGCCCTGGAGCTGTTGGGCTCGCCGGTATATGTACGCCACGAGGTGGTTCACAACCGCTTCGTCGTTGACGGTCTGCGCCAACGCGGAGCCGTGTTTGTCGAAGATCTCGAGGAGGTGCCGGACGATAGCACCGTCATCTTCAGCGCTCATGGCGTTTCGCAGGCGGTGCGTCACGAGGCCGCCCGGCGCGGCTTGAAGGTCTACGACGCCACCTGTCCGCTGGTCACCAAGGTGCACATGGAGGTCAGTCACTATAGCCGCAGCGGGCGCGAGGCCATCCTCATCGGCCATGCCGGGCATCCGGAAGTGGAGGGCACTATGGGGCAGTACGACGAGTCCAGAGGCGGGCGTATGTATTTGGTGGAGTGCGTCGACGATGTGGCCGAGCTTCAGGTGCGGGAGCCGGAGCGCCTGGCTTTCGTGACCCAAACCACCCTGTCGGTGGACGACACCGCCGAGATCATCGACGCACTGCGTCGACGCTTCCCCCAGATCCAGGGCCCGCGAAAGGACGACATTTGCTACGCCACCCAGAATCGTCAGGATGCGGTGCGCGACCTGGCGGCGGGCTGTGATCTGGTGCTGGTGGTGGGCTCGGCAAACAGCTCGAACTCCAACCGATTGCGAGAGATCGCCGCCAAAATGGGCGCCCGTGCCTACCTCATCGATGGCGCGCAGGATGTCGATCCGGCCTGGCTCGAGGGCTGCCAAAACGTGGGCATCACGGCCGGTGCCAGCGCCCCGGAGACGCTGGTGCGCCAAGTAGTCGAGCGCCTGGGCGAGCTTGGGGCCACCGGGCCTGAGGAGCTTGCGGGCCGCGAGGAGAACGTGGTGTTCGCGATCCCCAAGGAGCTGCGGGAGGCTGCCGCCCGGGCGCGTGCCCGCTCCTGAGCGCAGCACCGCTCAGTAGGCTGCCGGCGCCATGGCAGGCTCGGACTGCATCGTCGTCGGGGGTGGCTTGTGCGGCATGTTATCGGCGGCGCTGCTGCGCGCCGCCGGCGCCCGGGTGCTGCTGGTGGAACAGAACCGGGTGGGAGAAGGCCCGCCGGCGGTGGAGGCGGGGCTGCTCGGCCTGACCCATCCCTGGCGCGATCCACTGCCCGTGAGCGCCCTCGCGCACCGTGGCCGCAAAGTTTATCCGGAGTTCCTCGCCGACCTGTGTGAGTTCACCGAGATTGATCTCGGCTACTACGAGGGGCCGGTGCTGGTGTTGGACAGCGCGGAGCGCCAGGTCGCCCTGGACTGGTCCGCCCGGCATGGTTGCGAAGTGTCCGATCTGACACCTTGGAAAGATGACGGTGGCCATGACACCGCAGCCGTGACCATGGCCCGCGCGGGCTTGATGGTGGGTCACGTCCCGCGGGTTCGCGGCGATGCCATGCTGCGGGCCCTGCGCCGGGGGCTCGAGCTCCAGGGTGTCGAGCTCATGGAAGGCGTGGCAGCCCGCGGCCTGCTGCAGCAGCGTGGCAGCGTCGGCGGGGTAGTGACCGAGCACGGCGCCATCGACGCCGAGCAGGTGGTGCTGGCCTGTGGCGATGGCATCGTTGCGCTGCTACGCGCGCTGCAGCAGTCGCCCGCTCTGTGCGCGAGCGATCGCGAACTTGCAGTCTACGAGGGTGACATCGACGTCGCCGAAGGTGTCGTGGCCTATGGTGGCGCAGTCATGATACTGGCATCCGATGCCGCGTATTTGGAGTACGACGCCGGAAGCGTCGGTTGGGAGCAGGCCAAGCGCCTCTCCGGCTTCCTCGGTGCGCGCAGCCCCAGCCCCACCTCGGCCTGGCAAATCCGGCATCTCGCCACCGCCGACGCCGTGCCCTGCGTGGGCGAGCACCCCGAGCTGCCTGGACTGTTCCTGAACGTGGGGCACGCCGGCCACGCCGGTGCGACCGGGCTGCCCGGCGCCCATCTGCTGCTCGAGCTGATGACGCAACAGACGCCGTCGCTGGACCCCACGCCGTATCGGGTTGACCGGCAGCTAGCGGAGCCCCGGCTTGGTCGCGCGACGGCACCAATGGATCAGGGCTCCTCTGGATAGCTCGCCATAAGGCGACAGCGAGCTGATCGCCCTCGCCACGAGCGTCTGGCGCGGCGCGTGGGATCTCCGGATTGGACGGCGCAGGCATCGCCGGTTATATTTCAGACGTATGCGATCGGAAATGTTGGACCCAGAAATCCTGCGCGGCCTCTTGGAGGATGCAGGAGTGCGCTGCACTCAGCAGCGGCTTCTGCTCGCCGACATCATGCTGGCTCGCAAGCAGCATCTCTCCGCCGACCAGGTCTTCGCCCTCGCCAACCGCGAGGGGCCCGTGGTGTCGAAGGCCACGGTTTACAACACACTAAATCTGTTCGCCCAGCTCGGCTTGGTGCGCGAGGTCATCGTCGACCCGCAGCGCGTGTTCTACGACTCTAACGCCGCCGATCACCACCACGTCTACAACGAGGATGACGGCTCCCTCACCGACGTAGACGCCGGCTCCCTCGAAGTCACCGGCCTGCCGGCCCTGCCAGACGACACCGAAGTGCTAGGCATCGAAGTGTTTGTCCGCGTTCGCGGACGCCCTCCGTCGGGTGGGATTTCCTAACGTCCCGTCGGTCGACCGGACAGTTGTTCCCATTCATGCCCGTCGCCTATACTCAGCGCCCCGCCGTGTGCCGGAATAGCTCAGTTGGTAGAGCAACTGATTCGTAATCAGTAGGTCCGCAGTTCGAGTCTGCGTTCCGGCACCA
>CAZLYT010000323.1:0-2220 GCA_964563515.1 uncultured Candidatus Competibacteraceae bacterium
GTGGCGAAGCAGTCATTCTGGCTCGCCAGTGTCGCGTTCGATGAGGGCAACTCCCAGCGCTGTGAAGAACTGCTCCGGTTCGCCGCTACCCTGGACGCCGAGCTTCCACGAAACCCGGAATGGAACCGCTTGCAATGGAAGAGGCGCTTCGGCACGACAGTCTGGCGAAACGTCCGTCCCATGCTCGACGCGTTGCGTTCCTCAACTGCAGGGTGGTGACTCGATGCGCGTCCTCTATCTAGTGTCCATCCAGAAACAGTGGAATTTCGGCGGCTGCCGAAAAGTTTTCGACCGCCGGTCGGCTGAAATGGGGGCGCGAATCGTTCACCCGAATCGGTTTCTCGGTTAATCGGCCAGATAGCGCGGATTTCGCCGAATCTCGGGCGCAACTCGCCTTGAGAGCATGTCCCGTTCCCGTTCTCTTGACCTGGTGTGGGGTTGCCGTTCGCTATGTCGGGACCGGGCGGGCAAACAGACTCAGATTGTGCGCGACCACCGAGGACCACACATAGGCTTTGAAATGCGCCCAGCCTTTCCAGGTGCAGCGCCCCAGGCCGTAGGCGCGTTTCAGACAGGAGATACCGGCCTCAATCCCGGCTCTGAAGTTGCGAAGCTTCCGGTACACCCAGGGGCTTCTGACCATCTCCTCAATCGTCAGTCCCCGTTTCTTGTGGAAGGCGACATCCTCGACCTTTCTCGCCTTGGCCTCACGCAGATTGGGTCCGCTCGCATAGCCTCCATCGGCGGCCAGCTGACGCGGGGGCTTGTCGTACTGCGCGATGTGGCGATCGAGCATCGGGAGCAAACGCTCCGCATCGGCCGGGTTCCCCTCTTCGATGACCACATCGAGAATCAGACCGCTTCGACCGGTGCTCAGGTTGAGCTTGTGGCCATACTGAACGTCCCGACTGCCCTTGACGATGATATCGGTGTGTTCCTCGAAAATGCTGACGATCTTCTCCCCGGCCGGCACCTTTTCGCCGTGAAATACCCGCCGCGTGGTTTGCGCGATGACCCGGCCGATGAGCCTCGTGAAGTGCTCGACCTGCGCTTGCCACACCGCGTAGGGTATCGGCGGCAGGTATCCCCGCACGGCGTGCAGCGCGATGCGCGCCGCCTCGAGATAAGCGAGGCTTCTCTGCGTGACGCCGACCAGGTCCTGATACAGCGGGCGTTTTTTGTCCTGCCCGCGGGTGTAGTGGATCGCCCGCGCGCGCTTCTTCGCCACCCGCGCGTGGTTGCGGTAGCTGATCGTCGTCACGCCCTCGGCGAGCTCCGCCGCGCCCGTGAGCAAACGCACCAGCACGCGGACACTGTCATTCAACAGCGTGCTGTCGCTCGGTTCATGGATCGGCGACTCGGTGACCGTGCTATCAATGCGCACCAGGTCACCGCGTTCAAACCGGCACTTACTCGCGTCGTCCAATAAACACCGGTTGATCCGTTCCCAGGTGGCATCGGCAATGGCGCTGATCCCCTGATGCAAGGCCGCCTTCTTCGGAGCCCACCCCGTCGTCAAGCGGGCAAACGTCTGACTGGACGTCGAATCGAGCAGACAAAACTCCAGGTCCTCATAAGTGAGTTGGCGATGCTGCTTGAGCAACGCACAGCGCAGGAGCGATTCGACGGACAGGCCCTTGCGCCCGGTCGCTCGGACCGGATACTGCTTGATATCCGCCGCGACCCAGTCCAACACCTCGGGATGCTGGTCGAGCCAATCCGACATGGCCTCGAACTCTCGGCCCAGCTCGTGCTTTGCGTAGCACTCGAATATACTGCGCTGGACGGTGCGTTTTTCACGCATTGTCACCTCCGGTGGTTTTGGTTTTTCCTTGAAAATCAGTCTTTTGGCAAAGCTGATTATATCAAAGCCACCGGATTTTTTACCCAAATATTTTTAAAAAAATAAGATAAATCAAATAATTACCGTTTCTGGATGGACACTACCTATGAAACCACCGATCAGAAAGGCCTTGGCGGCGTCGCCATCGGCAATCGTCAACGCGTGCCCCTGGTGGGTTTCGCCGGCGGTTATCCCGGCGGGACGACTGCAACGATCATCGAGCGAGCCGATGGCAGCAGGCAAAGCGTACCTCCGCAGGCGCAGGGTCTGAAGCTCGATCCGGGCGATCGCTTCGTCTGTCTCAACGCGAGCGGTGGTGGCTGGGGCGACCCACTGGACCGCCCTGCCGAGCTCGTCAAACGGGATGTCGAACTCGG
>CAZLYT010000324.1:0-4919 GCA_964563515.1 uncultured Candidatus Competibacteraceae bacterium
AGCATGCCGACATCAACGTTATCTATACGGTCAACGAGCCGGCGGCACTGGGTGCGCTCGACGCGCTCAGGGATGCCAATGTGGATTTGAGCCGGACGATTCTGGTGTCGATTGATGGCGGCTGTCGAGCCATTAAGGACGCCGTGCGCCCGGGTGACATCGATGCGACAGTCATGCAATTCCCGGAAAACATGGCGCGTGAAGGGGTTCGCGCGCTGGCCACGGCCATCCGAGCTGGAGAGAACCTGTCCGGCAATCTTGATACCGGTGCGCGACTCATCACGGGGAACCCTGCACCGGGTGTGAAATCCAACGACGTCGCCTACGGCGTGCGCAACTGCTGGGGCAACTGACACAGTTGGGTCCCCGCGAGAAGCTTGGCGACCAGGGGATCCGGCGCCGGAACCGTTTCGTCGGCGCCTCCAGCGGCCCGCTCCGGGGCGCTATGCATATTGTCATGACTGGTCTCTCTCGGCCACGCCGGTCTCGCCGGCATCGTAGGCGCGATTGGCGGCCGCGGTGAGCATCTCGATGTCCTTGTCGGTCAGCTGGAGCTGGCGCAGCGGGTTGAACTGGCCGCTCGCGGTCCCCGCCAAGAGCGTCAAGACGATCGCCAGCGCCGCCGCGAATCGGAACCGAGCCATGGCCGTCCTCCCTCCTGCCCGAGCCATCCGTGACGCGCCCGGGCGCCAGCGTCAACCGCGGGGCGCTTGAGAAGCGCCTGCGACGGCCCACATTACAGCGGTCCGCCGCATCACGCTCGGGATTAGAAGCCTCGCATGACTTTCGGCTCCGCCCCTGCCCCGGACGGTGCGCCGAGAGTTGCCCCGGCGCTGCAGAAGGTCGGCTGGCAGCGCATCCGCACCCTCATCCTGCCGTTCCTGTGGCCGCGCGAGAGCACGGAATTGCGCGTGCGGGTGGTCGTCGCCTGCGCGCTGCTGGTGTTGGCCAAGCTGATCACGGTCCAGGTGCCGTTCTTCTTCAAGGCGGTGGTCGACCGGCTGAGCGAGCCGGACGGCGCGCTGCTCGCGCTGCCGCTCGCGGCGCTGCTCGCCTACGGTCTCGCCCGCCTGTCCGCCGCGGGCTTCGGCGAGCTGCGCGACGCGGTGTTCGCCAATCTCGCCGAGCGCGCCGCGCGGCGGGTCTCGCTCAAGGTCTTCGAGCATCTGTTCGCGCTCTCGCTGCGCTACCACCTGGAACGGCGCACGGGCGAGCTCGCGCGCGTGACCGAGCGCGGCGTGCAGGCGATCCGCTTCCTGCTCGGCGTGATCCTGTTCAACGTCGGCCCGACCCTGCTCGAGTTCGGCCCGGTGATCGGCATCCTGCTGCACCAGTATCCCTGGTACTTCGCGCTGGTCCGGCGGCGAGGTGCGTTTCGAGAGCGCGAGCTTCGGCTACCAGGGCGACCGGCCGATCCTGCACGACCGAGCGCCTGATCCAGGCCGCGACCGACCTCGAGAGCCTGATGGGCCTGCTCGATCTCGTGCCGGAGATCGGCGACCGGCCGAGTGCGCAGCCGCTCGCGCTCGGCGGCATCGAGAAGATTCTCACCCACCTGGATGCGAAGGCCACCGCATCCGAAGCCACAAGGCGACCGCCGTGTCGGGAGCCGCCCCAGCGCCTATTGTTCGACTGAGCCGGGCTACCCGAAGACAACGACCGGGGACCGCGCCGCTATCGGCGCGGCTAAGGTGGCGGCTGGCCAGAGGGTCAACGTTATGCGGAACAGGGCGCCGGCGAACCAGCATGTGGAAGTGGATGTTCAGCAACATCCACTCTGAATACCATGCCGTCCACGGTGACGGTGTACTACCCATTCCACCCACTCGCCAATCGCCGTCTCGAGGTCATCGCATGGCAACGACGGCATTCCACCGCGGTGACCATTCAACATCCCGACGGCAGCGCAGCGAAGGTCCCTCGGTGGATGCTCCAACCCGAGGCCGCTCGGTTTCGCTTGGGTGAGCGCATAAAGGTATCGACGGCTGCGCTCATGGAGGTCATCGATTTACTGGCCGTGAGCGCCTCCTCTATGGTGACGAAGGACCCTCACCGCAAGCGGATAAACCATGCAGCAGACCAGCTTCGAATTCCTCGTCAACGAGGAGACCAACGAGGTCCTGAGAGCTCTGCATCCGGAGCAAAGGCAGCGACTCATCGAACTGATGGCACAGGCCATCGTGGCGGCGCTAAGACGCGCCCAAGGAGCGCACGATGAATAACCCTGAGCCCCTCCAGAAAATCTCCTCCGATCACCTGGCCCGCAAGGCCATCGTCTATCTGCGCCAGTCCTCGCTGCAGCAAGTCAGACACAACACCGAGAGCCAACGGCTGCAGTATGCTCTGGTGGATAGAGCCAAAGCATTGGGGTTTCACCGGGTCGAGGTCGTCGACTGTGATCTCGGCATGAGTGCGGCAGCGGGTGCCGAGCAGCGTGAAGGCTTCAGGAAGCTGCTGGCCGATGTGGCCTTGGGTCAGGTCGGCATCGTCCTCAGTAGGGAGCTCTCGCGGCTCTCACGCACAGACCGCGACTGGTGTCACCTGACGGAACTGTGTCAGCTCTTCAACACCCTAATCGGCGATGCCGACAATCTCTACGATCTCAACCTGCTGGATGACCAATTGGTGCTCGGCATCAAGGGGACGTTGAGCGTGGTCGAGCTCAAGGTGCTGAAGCTGCGTCTGCTCCAAGGCATGGAGGCCAAGGCCAAACGCGGCGAGCTGGTGCGAGTGCTGGCGCCCGGCTATGTTTGCGATCCGGCGGGCAAGATCGTTAAAGATCCCAATCTGAGAGTACAAGAAGCGATCGAGTTGCTGTTCAGAAAGTTTCAAGCGCTGGGAAGCATCCGTCAGACCTACCGCTGGTTTCACGACGAGCGCGTCGAGCTCCCAGTCAACAAGCCGAAAGGGGGTCGGTTCCAGCTCATTTGGAAGCTGCCCGCGCAGACCTTTATCGGTGCTGTCTTGCACAATCCGCTCTACGCCGGGGCCTACGTGTATGGGCGGCGCCCGGTGGAGGTGGTGTTCAAAGACGGCCAGGCGGTGAAGCGCCAAGGCGCCATGCGAGCGCCCGAGGAGGCCGCCGTCTTTATTCGCGATCACCACGAGAGTTACCTTAGCTGGAGCCAGTACGAGCGAAACCAACAGATCATGCAGACCAATGGTGGCAACTTCAGCCGAGATGAATCGGCAACGGCCGTTCGCGCTGGCCAGGGTTTGCTGACGGGACTGCTGCGTTGCGGTCGGTGCGGTCGCAAGCTTCACATTCGTTACTGGGGTAAGCGGGGCACTGCGGCCCGCTATCTCTGTGACGGTGAGTTCGCCTCCGGCGGACACTACTGCCTCGGCTTTGGCGGCGCGACGGTTGACCGGCGCGTAAGCGGGGAGATCCTTCAGGCGATCTCACCTCTGGGGGTCGAGGCCAGTGTGGCCGCGGCCGCACGATTGAACGATACCGACCACGATCGCCGTGCGGCCCTCAAGCGCCAGCTCCAGCAACTGGATTATGAAGCCCAGCAGGCGTTCGAGCAGTACAACCACGTGGACCCCGCCAACCGATTGGTCGCTGAGGTGCTGGAACAACGCTGGGAGGGGAAGCTGCGCGCGCTGGAGGCACTCAAAGGCGAGCTGGACGGGCTCGGCGAGGTCGCTCCGCCTCTGGGTGAAACCGAGCAAGCGGCGATGCGGGGACTGGGTGAGCACTTCTCCATGGTCTGGAATGATTCTGCTTGCTCGATGGTGCTGAAGAAGCAAATCGCTCGCACGCTGATCCATGAGATCATCGTTGACTTGGAGGAGGCATCCCAACAGCTTCACTTCGTCATTCATTGGCACGGCGGCTGTCACACAGCTTTTGACATGCCCAAGCCGCTCTCGGGGGCCGTGGCGCACAAGACGACGCTGGAAGATGTCGAACTGGTGCGCACAATGGCGCCACGTTACGGCGATGATGAGATCGCACGGGTGCTCAGCAAACTCGGCCGGAGAACCGGCAAAGGCAAGCGCTGGACGCAGTCACGGGTAGCGTACGTGCGTCGGAAATACGACCTCCCCAAAGCCGAACCAACGCGGCAGGATGCCGACATCCTAACTTTGAGCCAGGCCACGAAATACTGCGGCGTGAGCGATACCACACTCAAACGGCTCATCGATGAACATATCCTTGCCTGTGACCAGGTTGTGCCCTACGCGCCTTTGGAAATCAACCGGGGCGACTTGGACAGTGAGCCGGTGGCGGGCATCCTCAAACGCCTCAAGGCCACCGGTAAACTCTTTCTCGCGGGGGATACGTCGGCCAATCAAATGGGCCTGTTAGACTGAAATCAACAGCTTGCACAGCGGGGGTATTATGCGTGCATCTTCAGATTGAGCGCGCTGCCAAAGCGCTGGATCAAGGTGACCGCGGCCGAGTCCACAGCGGCCGCCATCCGGCGGCGCTGGCGGTTCCGCTCGCGCTGCTCAGTGCGATTGCGCTCGGTGTAGTCAGGGTGGCGCCGGCGGTAATGGCGCCAGTACTCAGGATGGCGCTTGCGCCAGCGCTGCTGCGCCGCCGCCTGGTTGGCCCGGTAGTCGGCATCGGCGGCAAGCTTCTCCCGCTGCCAGCAGCGCCGGCGTGCACGCTGACACTCGGGCCGGGAGCAATAACGCTGATGGGGAACATGGCGCCGCGGCTCGAACAGCCGAGCGCAAGCGACACAGCACCTCTTCGCCATGGCACGCCTTCCCAGAGAAGCCCTGCCTAGCGAGAGATTCGGCGACTACGAGACAACAGGCCACGGCCCAGGCCATGGCATGCGAACCAAACGATCGGGTCAACGACAGTGGGCGAGTCGCGGACTCAACCAAATCCACCACGCTGCCACATCAGTGGGTCCGCTTCCGTGAGCACAGGCGGGTCAATTCCACTGAGCGTCAGGGCC
>CAZLYT010000325.1:0-4772 GCA_964563515.1 uncultured Candidatus Competibacteraceae bacterium
CACGGTCTCTGCGGCTATGGGCGCCACCGCAATCTTGTAGCCGAGGGCGTAGGTCTCGCCCACGTTGATGCGCACCTGCCCCACCTCGGGGGTCACGGTCAAAGCCGTACCTTGCTCGGCCAGCGCCTGCTGAGCAGCGAGCAAACCCGCCAGCACGCTGCCCAACAGGATGAATCTTTTCGTGATCATTCTTTACTGGCCTCTCGGGGGTCTCAGGCCGGGCAGCACGCCCGGCCGTGACTGCAGCATGCCCCCGGAGGCCGACGAGCCCTGTTGCCTGGCTCACAGTTGGGCTTAGTTATTTGCGTGGGTGGTCAGGAAAGAGGAAGGCATCGCGCCTGGAGGCGCGCTGCCACACCAAGTGGGGCGCCCCCCCAAGTGGTGTTCCGCCGCATTCCCGCTCTCCGCTGCGTCTGGCTGCGGCGCAAATCGACAGACTGCTCTCTGAGTAAGGAGTGCCAATCAGGCCCAGCGGCCTTCTGCCATTCGTCATTCCTGCGAACGCGGGAATCCAGTCAAACAATTTTTTTCACTGGGTTCTCGCCTTCGCGGGAACGACGGACGTGGTTTCGCTTCGAACACGAGGTTCTCGCAGGGGTTGCCCAAGAAGGTGGATTACGGCCTGGCGGCCTGATCCACCCTCTCGGCGTATCGGTTTTCCGTGGTGGAGCACGTCCCACCTGCGACGCCGGGAGTCCCGCTCGCCGCCCAGCCATAGGCGGGGCGGGATCAACTACGGAGAAGGCGCGAAGGCACAGCCCTCGGGCAGGGCGGGGAGGATGCGTGGGTGAGCAATTCCCCTACCCTTCCTCGGCAGCGAGCGCGAGCAGAACGGTGCCGTCCGACACCTGCTCGCCCTGGTCGACGAAAAGCTCGGCCACTACGCCGTCGCGGGGAGCTTTGAGGGTGAGCTCCATCTTCATGGCCTCCATCACGATCAGCGTGTCGCCCTTGGTGACGCTGGCGCCTGTACGGGTGGAGACCACCTTTACCAGCCCGGGCATGGGCGCGATGAGCTGGTCGCCCACCGCATCGCCCTGCTCATCATCGGCCAGCCGATCGGGCATGGCGAAGCTGTAGGCGCCGCCCTCCAGGAAGACGCTGACCCATTGTCCGTGCTCCACCAAGGTCGCGCCCACCACCCGGCCATCGAGGTTGAAGCTGAAGGCGTGGCCCGAACGGCCGAGGACGGCGATGTTCAAGCTGCCGTCGCCGTCTTCCACCTGATAGCTGTTGTGGCCCCGGGCGCCCACCAGCAGCTCGACGCGCTGGCCCTCCCGCTCCAGCAGCGCATACTGCTTGGCTTCCGACCACAGCCGCCAGCCGGCCAGGGAGTCCCAGGGGCTGGCGTTGTTGGGGGGGCGGGTGATGCCAAGATAAGCCAGCGCCGCCAACACCACTGCCTCGCGAGGTGGCTCCGGCTCGGCGATCAATGTCGCAAGGTTGCGGTCGATGAGGTCCGTGTCCACGTCGCCCGCCACGAAGCCCTGGTCGCGACAGAGGCGGGACAGGAAGCCGAGATTGGTCACGGCGCCTGCCACGTGGCAGTCGGCGAGCGCTGCCGTTAGCTGGTTGAGAGCCGCCCCCCGGTTCGGTCCGTGTACGATGAGCTTGGCGATCATGGGATCGTAGTACGGCGTTATCACATCGCCCTGGCGCACCCCGGAGTCCACCCGCGCACGCGCGTCGGGCAAGGATAGATAGGCCAGGGTGCCGGTGGCGGGGAGAAAGCCCTTGGCGGCGTCCTCAGCATAGATTCTTGCCTCGAAGGCCCAGCCCGTGATGGCGAGATCTTCTTGAACCGCCGGCAGCGGCTCCCCGCTCGCCACCCGCAGCTGCCATTCCACCAAGTCCTGCCCGGTGATGAGCTCGGTGACCGGGTGCTCCACCTGCAGCCGGGTGTTCATCTCCATGAAGAAGAAGCGGTCGGCGCGCAGCCCGTCGGCGACATCGGCGATGAATTCCACCGTGCCGGCACCGGCGTAGCCGATGGCTTTGGCCGCGGTGACGGCGGCCTCGCCCATGGTTCGACGCATGGTCTCAGGCATTCCCGGTGCCGGCGCCTCCTCGATCACCTTCTGGTGCCGGCGCTGCAGGGAGCAATCACGCTCGAACAGGTGCAGCGCGTTGCCGTGGTGATCGCCGAAGACCTGGATCTCGATGTGGCGCGACCGCATCAGGTACTTCTCCACCAGCACCCGCGGATCGCCGAAGCTCGCTTGCCCCTCGCGCTGAGCACCTTCCAGAGCCGCCTTGAACTCGCGGGGATCTTCCACCCGGCGCATGCCTTTGCCCCCGCCCCCGGCACGGGCCTTGATCAGCACCGGGTAGCCGATGCGCTCGGCTTGGGCGGCGAGCGCGTCCGGGCTCTGCTCATCGCCGTGATACCCGGGCACCACCGGCACGCCCGCGGCCTCCATCAGCTTCTTGGCGGCGTCTTTCAGCCCCATGGCGCGAATCGCGCTCGCCGGCGGTCCGATGAATACCAGCCCGGCTTGTTCCACCGCCTCGACGAAATCCGGGTTCTCGGATAGGAAGCCGTAACCCGGGTGCACCGCTTCGGCACCGCTCGCCCGACAGGCATCTACGATGCGCTGGATCTGCAGATAGCTCTCGGCCGCCGGTGCTGGACCGAGCCGGTAGGCCTCGTCGGCCATGGCCACGTGGCGGGCGTTCAAGTCGGCGTCGGAGTAGACGGCAACGGTGCGGATACCGAGGCGGGCTGCCGTCTGCATCACCCGGCAGGCGATCTCACCCCGGTTGGCAATCAGGATCTTGCGGAACATGGTCGAGTGCCCCTACATCCGGAACACGCCAAAGCGCGTCTCGGGAATGGGGGCGTTTAGGGCGGTCGCCAGCGACAGTCCCAGTACGTCTCGGGTTTTGCGCGGGTCCACCACGCCGTCGTCCCAGAGCCGCGCCGAGGCATAGAGCGGAAGGCCTTGGCGCTCGAACTGCTCGATGATGGGCTGCTTGAAAGCGGCTTCCTCCTGGTCGGACCAGGCACCGCCCCGGCGCTCGAGGCTCTCGCGGCGAACGGTGGCCAATACCCCCGCCGCCTGCTCGCCGCCCATGACAGCGATGCGGCTGCTGGGCCAAGTCCAGAGCATTCGCGGGCCGTAGGCGCGCCCGCACATACCATAGTTGCCGGCGCCGAAGGAGCCGCCCACCAGCATGGTCAGTTTCGGCACCCGGGTGGTGGCGACCGCCATCACCAGCTTGGCACCGTGCTTGGCGATGCCCTCGGACTCGTACTTGCGCCCGACCATGAAGCCGGTGATGTTCTGCAGGAACACCAGCGGGATACGCCGCTGCGAGCACAGCTCGACAAAGTGCGCGCCCTTCAGGGCGCTTTCCGAGAACAGCACCCCGTTGTTGGCCACCAAGCCCACCGGCATGCCGTGGATGTGGGCAAAACCGCATACCAGGGTGGTGCCGTAGCGGGCCTTGAACTCGTCCAGACGGGAGCCGTCCACCACCCGGGCGATCACCTCGCGGATGTCGTAGGGGGTCTTCGGGTCGGCTGGTACTACGCCGAGGACTTCCTCCGGATCGTAAAGCGGGTCCTCGGGGGGTTGTAGCTCGATGTCCACGCGCTTGGGCCGGTTCAAGTCCGCGACCGCCCGCCGCGCCAGGGCCAGGGCATGGGCGTCGTCATGGGCTAGATGGTCGGCCACCCCGGAAAGCCGGGTGTGCACATCGCCACCGCCGAGATCTTCCGCCGAGACCTCCTCGCCGGTGGCTGCTTTAACCAGCGGCGGACCCGCCAGAAAGATGGTGCCCTGATCCTTGACGATGATGGTCTCATCCGACATGGCCGGCACATAGGCGCCGCCGGCGGTGCACGAGCCCATCACCACGGCGATCTGCGGGATTCCTTTGGCGGACATGTTGGCCTGGTTGTAGAAGATGCGGCCGAAGTGCTCCCGGTCCGGAAACACCTCGTCCTGGTTCGGCAGGTTGGCACCCCCCGAATCCACCAGGTAGACGCAGGGTAATCGGTTCTGCTCGGCCACCTCCTGGGCCCGAAGGTGCTTCTTCACCGTGATCGGGTAATAGGTACCGCCCTTGACGGTGGCGTCGTTGCAGACCACCGTCACCTCGCGCCCCGACACCCGCCCGATGCCGGTGATCAAGCCAGCGCAGGGGCTCGCATCCTCATACATGCCGTGGGCGGCGGTGACACCGAGCTCGAGAAAGGGCGAGCCGGGGTCCAGCAGCCGGGACACCCGCTCCCGGGGCAGGATCTTGTTGCGCGCCACGTGACGCGCCCGGGCCTTGTCGCCGCCACCGTCCAAGGCAATCTCCACCGCCGCCTCCACCACCGCGAGCTGCGCCAGCATGGCCGCTCGGTTGGCCTCGAAGGCCGGACCGCGGGGGACCACATTGGAGCGCAGCACCGCCATCAGGCGGTCTCCTGGAACAGCTCGCGGCCGATCAGCATGCGGCGGATCTCGGAGGTGCCGGCGCCGATCTCGTAGAGCTTGGCGTCGCGCAGCAGCCTCCCGGTGGGGTACTCGTTGATATAGCCGTTGCCGCCCAGACACTGGATGGCATCCAGCGCCATCTGGGTGGCCTTTTCCGCAGCGTAGAGAATGCAGCCGGCGGCATCCTTGCGAGCCGTCTCGCCACGATCGCAGGCCGCGGCCACCGCGTACACGTAGGCCCGGGTGGCGCTCTGGGTGGTGTACATGTCGGCGAGCTTGCCCTGCATGAGCTGGAACTCGCCGATGGGCTGACCGAATTGCTTGCGCTCGTGGACGTAGGGCAGC
>CAZLYT010000326.1:0-2911 GCA_964563515.1 uncultured Candidatus Competibacteraceae bacterium
CGGCACGTGGTTCTGAACCGGGGTCGGCCAGAGCCCCGTGACCGCATGTGTCGTGGTTCGGCCCCTGGGACACTTCCTCTGGACAGCCTGCTGGTTTCGACCCTGGTCGTTGCCGCCGCCGAGATCGGCGACAAGACCCAGCTCCTGTCTCTTCTGCTCTCCATCCGCTTCCAACGACCTTGGCCGATCTGCTGGGGGATTCTGCTTGCCACCGCGGTCAATCACGCGGCGGCGGCCTTGCTCGGTGACGCCATCTCCCAGGCCCTCGGGCCAGACCTGCTGCGCTACCTGCTGGCCGCATCCTTCCTGCTGATGGGATTGTGGCTGCTGCGACCGGATCGGCTCGACGAACGGGCGGGCCTAGGATGCTACGGCGGAGTGCTGCTAACCGCTGCCACGTTGTTCTTCGTGGCCGAGATGGGTGACAAGACCCAGGTGGCCACGGTGGCTCTGGGCGCGCGGTTCGAGAGTGTTGCCGCGGTGGTGATGGGAACCACCTTGGGAATGCTGGTCGCGAACGTGCCGGTGGTCTTCGGCGGGCGCGCAGTGATCCGGTGGCTACCCGTACGCGCTGCCCAACGGCTTGGAGCCGCGCTGTTCGTGCTCCTCGGTGCCCTGACGCTGCTGTCGCCGTGGCTCGGGCATTAGTCACCAGGGCCGTGCAGCCGATTGCTGGAATGCCGGCTTGGTGGCCACCAGCTCATGGGATGTTGCATCCCGCATGCGCCATCGCTGATCCGACTGGCGACACGGGCGGCTCGAATCAACAGTTGAATCATGGGCAGCAATGACGCCTGGGTGACGAGGAGCGTGGGCAAGTTGGCACCCGGCTTGATCTTCGCGCTCTGGCTTCCCAGTGCCCTCGGGTTGGACTGTGCCGATCATCTTTATCGACGCGGTGGGGCCACGGCCGAGGCGCCCACCATCGAGAGCTTCTTGCTCGAGCTCACCCCCGCCGACGTGCCACCGAGCTATCTCCTTGGAACCTTCCACTCGGCCGATCCCCAAGTTCTGGAGACCTGGGAACCGGCGGCGCTGCTGCTTGGCGTCTCAACGGCCCGTCTCTTCATCGGCGAGCGTGACCTAGGCGTTGGCGTAGACCTATCCGCGCAGCGGCTCGAGGATGAAAAGAATCTGAGCGCAGTACTGGCGCCCCACGACGAACTGTTCGAAAGCACGGCGGCCGTGTTGTCCCAGCGGGGGTTCCCGGTAGCCACCGTGGATCGCCTCCAACCTTGGTTTGCTGCCGCGCTGCTCGAACAGACCGTTGCTGGAGCTCCCGGCGACCGCCAAGTGCTGGATGCCTACCTGCAGAATGCGGCCGTGGGTCTTGGCCTGCAGACCCGGTTTCTCGAGAGCTTCTCCGAGCTTGCTCGGCGCTACGACCAGAACTTCTCCCAGCAAGAGCAGATAGCGCTGCTGTGGGAGTCCGCGTGCAATCAAGAGCAGTTGGCTAAGCTGGTTGCGGCGCAAAGCGACGCCTATGCGGCCAACGATGTTTTGGCTTTCCAAGCAGAGGCCGCCCGCTTCTCAAGCCGCAATCCCGGGCTGGCGGAGCGACTGAGAGAGGTGCTGGTGCGGCAACGGGACGAGGCCTTCTGGGCTCTGGTGTGGCCGGAGATTCGGCGGGGCGGTGCGCTGGTCGCGGTTGGAAATGCCCATGTGCTGAGTCCCAGCGGGCTGCTGGAAAGGCTGCGGACTGAAGCCCCCGATATCGAGATACGGTCTATCGACCCATCGACCCTGCGTTTCGGCCTGGGGCCCGACGACGTTCCGGGGATTGCCGATTGGACGGGGGACTGGCTGCGAGATCACGGCGCTGAGTTTGAGGTCGAGTCGAGCTTCCACGGCCTGACCTTGACTTCAGCCTCGATCGCGACGCTGCGGCAGGGGCTGTGTCCCGGGCGACGCTGCACGGTGGAGGCGACATATCGTGGGGAGGAGCCCGCGGTGTTGCTGACCACGGAGCTCTTCGCTCGACTAATGGCGAGCTCCCGGTCGCCCGCCTTCGAGCTCGGTGTCGACGGATTTGCTTCGACTGGCCCGGGTCCCGCCCGCCAGGATCCCTATGTCGACAGCTTGGTGGTGCGCGAGCTCACGCGGCACGCGCTTACCCGGCAGCTCAGAGAAGCGCTTCGGAGGCGTCGGCCAGAGCGCCCACCCGCAGCCGACTGTGCCGGCAACTGGGTACTGCACTGGGCCACTCGAGCTCAGCAGCAGTACTTGCGCGAGGCCGGCAGCCGTCTCACCGCCCACCCGTTTCCCTTGGACCCCCGATGTGGCGCCTTCGGGGTTCCGCGCTGACGCCCGGCTGTGGAAGTGCGATGAAATTTCAATGGTGCTGGTGGGTATCGGACGCTATCTTTGGCCGCGCTGTCGTGGGAGCGATCAATCACCACGTCCGCATGGGACTGATTGGGGCAGCCCTCCGGACTGATTTCCGGGCGGGCTCGGTCTGCCGGCTGTAGCTGTTGAACGTCGAAACCAAGGGGAAACGATGAAGGATCCCGTGTTGATGGCGGTGGTGGGCGGCGTGATGCTGACCTTGTCGGGCAGCCCTGCGTGGTCGCAGGAAAACCTGCTCGAGGCCACCACCAAGGCCTGCCAGAGCGAGCTCGAGAATTACTGCGCTCAGGTGACGCCGGGTGAAGGACGACTGTTGGCCTGCCTCTACGCCCATGGGGACAAGCTGTCGGGGAAGTGCGAGTACGCCCTGTACGACGCCGCGGCGCTGCTCGAGCGCGCGGTGGCGGCGCTGACCTACCTGGTCAATGAGTGCGCCGACGACCTGGAGACGCACTGCCAGGGCGTGCAGGCCGGCGAGGGGCGCCTGCTGCAGTGTCTGGACAGCAAGGGCGAGGAGGTGAGTCAGCGCTGCCGAAGCGCCCTGGCGGACGTGGGCCTGCAGTAG
>CAZLYT010000327.1:0-5606 GCA_964563515.1 uncultured Candidatus Competibacteraceae bacterium
GAGATGGTGGAGATCGAGCCGGCCCCTTTCCAGATGGGCTCGCCGGAATCGGACGACGAGGCTTACGGAGCCGAAAGACCGGATCACCCGGTCAGCATTCGGCGGCGATTTGCGATCGGCAAATACGAGGTCACCTTCGAGGAGTACGACAAGTTCGCCTACGACACCGATCGACGCCCACCCAGCGATGCGGGCTTCGGTGGCGGCCGCCGGCCGGTCATCAACGTCTCCTGGCACGATGCGGTGGCTTACGCCGAGTGGCTGTCGAGCAAGACGACGAGTCGGCGCTATCGGCTGCTCAGCGAGGCCGAGTGGGAGTTTGCCGCCCGGGCCGGGACCACCTCACGCAGATTCTGGAGCGACGCCGCCGCAGAGGCCTGCGAGTATGCGAGCGTTTACGACCGTGGCAGCGAGGCGAGTCTGAAGCGGCGGTTCGCCATTGATTGGGAAGCCCACGAGTGTGAGGACGAGTACGAGACCACCGCGCCGGTGGGTGCTTTTCAGCCAAACCGCCTCGGTCTCTACGACATACTCGGCAATGTCCTCGAGTGGGTGCAGGACTGCTGGCATGCATCCTATGAAAATGCGCCTGACAATGGATCGGCCTGGCTGGAAAGCGATGCTGGCGACTGCGGCCGGCGCGTGATCCGGGGCGGCTCGTGGTTCCTCCCGCCGGGGGGCGTGCGCTCTGCGTCCCGCAACTGGTACGACTCCGACTTCCGGTACTTCAACGTTGGTTTTCGCCTCGCCCAGGACCTCGACTGACGCTTTGCTCTTTATGCTTTTACCCTTTGCGGGGGTCCAGGGGGCGCAGCCCCCTGGCGGCGGGGGAGTACTCATGGCAGACACCACACCCCAGGCGGTCCAGGCTTGCCACGCGCTTCTGGTGTGGGCAATCCCGCAGATCGACAAGTTTCCGCGATTGCGTCGGTTCACTCTGGGCGAGCGCATCGAGCGCTTGCTGCTGGAGTTGCTGGAGCTTCTGGTGGAGGCGGCTTTCAGCCGATCCAAGCGGGCTGCACTCCAGCAAGCCAATCTGCGGCTCGAGGTCCTGCGCCACCTTTGGCGGGCAGCCCATGAGCTCGAGGTATTGCCCACGCGCCGTTATGAGCATGGGGCCCGGATGATGGACGATCTCGGCCGACAGGTCGGTGGCTGGCTGCGGAGTGCGGCACAACGCGAGCAATAGCCCCATTCGTTCAAGGCTGGCGCATACGAGGAGGACCAATGAAGCGACTCGCAGGGCTTTGGGAGCGGATCGTGGCCTTCGACAATCTGCTCCTCGCGTACCGCAAGGCGCGCCGGGGGAAGGGAAGGCGACCGGCGGTCGCCCTCTTTTGCTTGAGGCTGGAGCAAGAGCTATTGGCGCTGCAGCGAGAACTGGAAAGTGGCGCCTATCGCCCCGGCGCCTACCGCCAATACACGATCTACGAGCGCAAGCCGCGGCTGATCTCGGAGGCGCCTTTCCGCGACCGAGTCGTCCATCACGCCTTGCTGAACGTGATCGAGCCGCCTCTAGACCGGCGTTTTATCCCGGACAGCTATGCCTGTCGACAAGGCAAAGGCACTCATGCGGCGGTGGATCGTTACCAGTGTTGGGCGCAACGCTATCGTTATGCCTTCAAGCTCGACATTGCCCGCTATTTCCCATCCATCGACCACCCCATGCTCAAGGATAAGCTCCGGGCGCGAATCAAGGACCGGCGGACTCTGGATCTTCTGGAGCTGATCATAGACTCGAGCCCTGAGAGCCAGGACCCGGTTTTCTGGTTCGAGGGAGATGATCTGCTGACACCGCTGGAGCGCCGCGCCGGCATCCCCATTGGCAACTTGACCAGCCAGTTCTTCGCCAATCTCTATCTCGACGATTTCGACCATTTCATCAAGGAGCGCCTCGGCATCCGGGCCTACCTCCGCTACGTGGATGACATGGTGGTGCTAGACGATGACAAGGTGCGCCTGCACGAGCTCAAGCAGACCATCTCGGAGCGCCTCGCCCGGGAGCGATTGCGGGTCCACCCCCGCAAGGCTCACATCATGCCGGTGGCAACGGGCATCGATCTGCTTGGCTACCGCGTCTATCCCAACAAGCGCCGGCTTCGCAACGACAACGGCCACCGCTTTGCCCGCAAGCTGCGGAGCTTCGCGCGGGGCTATGCCGCTGGCCGGCTCGCCTGGGACGATTTCAATCCGGCCGTGCAGAGCTGGATCGGGCACGCGAGCCGCGCCGACACCCTCGGGCTGCGGCGGCGCCTGTTCTCGTCTATATCTTTCTCCAGGGGATCGAGCCAGGAGGCGGCCGGCGCGTGATCCGGGGCGGCTCGTGGAACAACCCACCGAGGAACGTGCGCTCTGCGTACCGCAACAGGAACGACTCCGACAACCGGAACAACAACGTTGGTTTTCGCCTCACCCAGTACACTCGCATGGCCCGGAGCGGTGCTGTTCACGGACAGCGCCGGCGTGGCGCGGGTGTCCATGAGCCCGATTCCCGGCCTCGCAGGGACGGGATCGCCGAATAGCAGTGCCAGGGAAAGCAGGCCGCGGGGCTGGTAGGTGCGCCGAAAGTCCCGCGGCCAACCTGCTATCCATAGAACCAAATGACCCTCCAGGAAGGCTAGGAGTCAGCCTGTGGGCTCAACTCCACACCGCAAGGTGTTCGTCTCCAGCACCTACATCGACAACGCCGAGCGGCGTCGCATCGTCAAAGACACGATCATTCAGGCGGAGATGACGCCCGTGGGCATGGAGCGGTTCACGGCCAGCCATCGACCCACGGTCGACGAGTGCAAGCGCCAAGCTGCGGACTGCGATGTGTATGTGGGCATCGTGGCCCACCGCTATGGCTGGATTCCGGACGGGCAGGAGCTTTCCATCACCGAGATCGAGTATGACGCAGCCCAGGGCAAGCCGCGGTTCATGTTTGTGATCGACGACTCCGTCCCAGTCGATCACCGAAAGGACTACGACGACGGCGAGGACCGCTGGGACAAGCAGAAGAAGCTGGACGCCTTCGGCAAGAAATTCGCGCGCGACCAGATGCCCGCGCCCTTCACCGACACGAGCCTTGGCGCCAAGGTACTGCACGCGCTTCGGGAATGGCGGCGACAGCAAGAGGGTGGGAGCGGATCCGAGAAGGAGGCCCGGGTTGATGCCAAGCCGGATGCGAGCGCGGAGGTTCGCCGATATCTCATGGCCATCGCAGCCCGCCATTCCACCATCCCGCTGGCCGGCTTCAAGACGCGGCTGCGGGTGCCCATCGAGCTGGAGGAGCTCTACGTGCCGCTCCGGGCCATGCTCGACTTGCGCCCCACGGGCGACGCGGAGTTCGCCGACGCCGCCGAAGCCGAAGCTCGGTTGCGAGCGAGCGAGGCGGGCCGCGAGATTCCCCTGATCGAGGCCTTTCGGGAGGCCTTCCAACGCAAACGCCGCGGGCTGGTCATTCTTGGTGATCCGGGCTCGGGCAAGACCACCCATCTCAAACGGTTACTGCTCTGGTGTCTGAAGGAAGGTCCGGCGACGCTGGGGCTGCGCGAGGCACTGCTTCCGGTGTTCTTGCCGCTGCGGGAGCTGAGGGATGTAGCCAAGGGCCTAGATGCGTTCATCGAAAGCCAGCTCGACGACCGGCACCTGCAGATGCCCGCTGGATTCGGCGCCCGGCTTCTACAGCGCGGCCGATTACTGCTGCTCTTCGACGGGCTCGACGAGGTGGCGAGCCGGGAAGATCGCGCCGAGGTGTCACGCTGGATCGAGTCGGCGATGCAGACGCTCTCGACCTGCGTTCCGGTGGTGACCTGTCGCTTTGCAGGCTATGGCGCCAACGCGCGGCTCGGTGCCGAGTTCCTCGAGCTCCATCTGAGGCCGCTGAGCCCCGAGCAGTCGGAAGCCTTCATCCGCAACTGGTACCGGGTGGTCGAGGCCGGGCTCGCGGTAGATCCTGCGCAAGGGGAAATGCAGGCCAAGTCCCGTTCGGAGGAGCTCATCACCCGATTGCGCGAGCCGGAGTACCGGGGTGCCCGGCTGGTGGAGATGACCCGCAATCCGCTCCTCTTAGCCAACCTCTGCCTGGTGCATCGCGATCGGGGTGAGCTCCCCCGCGGCCGAGCGCGGCTCTACAGTGAATCCATCGACGTGTTGCTCGAGCTCTGGCGGGATAGCAAGGGAATCTCGACGGAGATCACCGCCGAGGTGGGGCGCCGTGTGCTACAGCCCGCGGCCCTCTGGCTGCATGGAGTAGAGCAGCGCACCCGCGCGAGCGCCGAGGAGCTCGCCCCGGTGATCGAGCCTGCACTGGAGCTGGTGCAGTGGCAAGGCGGGACGGCGAAGGATTTCCTGAGCAGGGTGCGCGACGAGAGCGGGCTGCTCGTGGGCTGGGGCCAGGAGCAGTATGGGTTCATGCACCTGGGCTTTCAGGAATACCTGGCGGCCGCGGAAATCCGCCGCGGCCACAGCGAACGGGAGGGGAGAATTCTTGCCGAGCTCGCGTCGCACTTCGGCCAGAGCTGGTGGCAGGAAGTCATCCTGCTGCTGCTCGCCCAGGGCAACCCCTCCGTGTACGTGCCCTTCATGCGCGAGGTGGTCCAGCGCCCACAATTTGCAGCGGCGCCGGTTGAATTGCTGGGCTTCATCCAAACCGATGCCGCAGAGCAATCCCCAGTGCCTTTCACCGAGCTTCTGGCTCGAGAGCCGGGAAGAGACGAAGCGCTCTGGCATCGGCAGCGGCGGGCGCTGGCGATGCTCGAGCAGTTCGCGGGTCGCGAAACCTTGGACGAGCTGGCCAATAAGCTCGCCGAGCATCCCTCCAGCGAAATCCGCAGCTGGGTGCACAAGCGACTCGGCGTATTCCATCTCGGAGCACAGGTCGCCCTGAGGAGTGGCATCGAGTTGGTGCGGATCGAGGGGGGAACTTTCCTGATGGGTTCACCGCGCAGCGATACCGAAGGCCATTCCACGGAGCAGCCGCAACATGAGGTGGCAGTGAGCGCGTTCCTGATGGGGCGAAATCCCGTTACCAACGAGGAATATGGCCGTTTCCTGCAAGCCAACGGGAAGGTGCGGGAGCCGAGCTACTGGAGTGACCGTCGATTCAATGGGCCCAGGCGGCCCGTGGTGGGTGTCAGCTGGGAAGAGGCCAAGGCATTTGCCGAGTGGGCCGGCGGCCGCTTGCCGACCGAAGTGGAATGGGAATATGCAGCCCGCGCCGGGACCACGACTCGCTACTGGTGGGGCGAGGAGTTCGAGCCCAAACGCGTGAACTGCCGGGATTCAGGCAGCGAGTGGAGTGGCGCACAGTCCTCCCCGGTGAATGCATTCCCACCCAATGGTTGGGGCTTGTACGACACCTCCGGGAATGTCTGGGAATGGGTGCAGGACTGTTGGCATGAAACCTATGACAACGCCCCCGGGGATGGCAGCGCCTGGATGGGAGGTGCCGGCGGCGATTGCGGCCGGCGCGTGGTCCGGGGCGGCTCGTGGAGCGACCCACCGAGGAGCGTGCGCTCTGCGTACCGCGACAGGAGCGGCTCCGCCGACTGGTTCAACATCGGTGGTTTTCGCCTCACCCAGGACCTCCCCTAACCCTTTGCGCTTTATGCTTTTACCCTTTG
>CAZLYT010000328.1:0-7278 GCA_964563515.1 uncultured Candidatus Competibacteraceae bacterium
GGTGACCGAGTACGCAGCGTTGGGACGCTCGATTCAGAAGGCGCGCCGAGAGATCGAGGAGGTGGAGCACATACCCAGACGACACGTCAAGGTAGGCCGTAACGACCCCTGTCCCTGCGGCAGCGGCAAGAAGTACAAAAAAGTGCTGCGGCGCCCATTGACGGCGTGGAAGGAGAGTCTGCCCGGCCCCCGTCGTGCAGCTAACGGTGTTCCTACTGTAGGAGATTCCGCCAAGCCTTCGGCCGCGCGCTGTCGCGGAGCTAACAGCAATCCAGCTGTAGACATTATGGATTGACCTGCCCAACCCCGAGACGCGTGGGTTATGTTTCGGGGTTGGAAAAAACCTTCAACACAGAGCCACATCGAGGTGGGCAGGTCATGAACGAGTTTAGCGGTATCTACGTGGGCTTGGACGTTCATAAGGAGACGATCGCCGTGGCGGTGGCCCGGGACGGGCGGGGCGAACCGGACTACCACGGGGTCATCCAGAACAACGACAAGGCGGTGAATAAGCTGCTCAGGCGCCTCAACGCGGACGGCGAGGTGCTCAACCTCTGCTATGAAGCGGGTCCCTGTGGTTACGGTCTGTATCGACGGCTAACGGCGCTGGGCCATGACTGCCAAGTGGTGGCTCCCTCGCTGATCCCGCGCAAGGCCGGTGAGCGGATGAAAACCGACCGGCGCGATGCGCTGACGCTGGCCCGGCTGCACCGTGCTGGCGAGCTCACGCCGGTGTGGGTGCCCGATGCCGAGCAAGAGGCCATCCGCGATCTCACCCGCGCGCGCGAGGACATGAAGTCGATCGAACGCCAGTCGCGCCAGCGCCTGGGAGCCTTTCTGCTGCGCCACGATTGGCGCTACGCCGAGGGTAAAACGTGCTGGACCGAGGCGCATTTTCGCTGGCTGGAGACGGTGCGATTTGACTCCCCCGTGCAGCAGAACGTCTTGCAGGAATACATCAACGCGGTCAAGTCCGCGCAGCGCCAGGTGGCCGACCTGGAGGCGCAGATGCGCGAGGCGCTCAAGGGGTGGAGTCTGGCGGGGGTGGCCGAGGCGCTGATGGCCCTGCGTGGGGTAAGCCTGGTCACGGCGATGACGATCCTCGCCGAGCTGGGTGATATCACCCGCTTTCACTCGCCCCGCGAGCTCATGGCCTATCTGGGGCTGGTGCCGAGCGAGCACTCCAGTGGTGGCACCCGTCGCCAGGGCCGCATCACGTGCACCGGCAATGGCCATGTGCGGCGGGTCATGGTGGAAGCGGGGTGGAACTACCGCTTTACGGCCCGCAAGAGCCGCACCATTGAGCGTCGTGCTAAGAAGACCTCCCCCGCGGTGCAGGCGATCGCCTGGCAGGCGCAGAAGCGCTTGTGTGGGCGCTACCAAGCGCTGTTGCGAGCCGGCAAGTTGAAACAACAGGTGGTCACCGCGGTGGCCCGGGAGTTGGCAGGGTTCATCTGGGCCATTGCCTGTGAGGTTCAGGGCAAGGCGCATGCGAGCAAGGCTCTGGCCTGAGGTGTTAGCGCTCGACCCAGTGCGCCGGAGAATCGCCGAATGAATGGGCGTCGCGTTTGGCAACAGGTTCATCTGGAATACCTGAGTGCACAACGTTGTCAAGGGCGAGCTCGCTTCGCTCGCCGTCTTCGACGGCCCTGGACAACGCCCTGTACTCAGGTACTTGGCTCTCAAGCCAGGACGGCGAAGCCTTCCTGGCTGGGCTTCGGACGGGCGGCCAGAAGAGCACATCGTTTCAGCGTGTGCGAGCTTCCCGAAGGCGCTGACGAGGCGTGGGAACCCGAGAGAGCGTGAGATCCAACACGATGTGCATCGTAGATTCAGTGGCTTTGGTTCAGGGCGTGGGGGGCCGGTGAGGAGAACCCCTGGGGCTCCTATGTGGCGTCCTTCGCAAGGAGGGCAGACCCACGACTGTAGAGAAGGGCAGCTCCGCGACGAAGCGAGGTCAGGTCGGTAACCAACCCACGAATATCAGAGTGATCCACCGTCGCTAATCTGCCCCTCGCACCCTGAACTGAAGCCACTGATCGAAGGAGGAAAATACAAAAATAACGGTGCCAATAGTTGACAGGTCAATCCATATCAGGAGCCATGTCAGTGGCGATGGCGCGCGTAGCGCGCCGGCCTTTCCGGGGCCAGAACAGGGCGCGCTGCGCGCCTTGGCTGGTCTCTGACCCCGCCAGGCGCCCTCGCCACTGACATGGCTCCACACCGGGAGGGCCTTTTTCGTAGCGACACACGTCGCGAAGGGGGAGCATCGGGCCCCTTCCTCGAGGTCTTTCGTGCTGCTGCCGCTGCGGGTGGGTCGCACACTACGAATGCGAACATGCTGAGAGGCAAAGCGGCGTGCCATCCATGGCACCTCTGCATCCTTGCCTGCCGCCGGGATCATCGTTGCCAGTATCACGCCTGAAACACCTCGAGATGGCTCTTCAGAAGACTTGGCAATCGATCGGTCGGCGCGGCTTGAATGCAACCCAAGCGTCCGAACGATGCCGACTCCTGGCTGACGCTGGGTTTCCAAGGGTACGCCGGTAAGCTGCGTCCACCTCCGCGTGTGAGCGCGCCATCGATGATGCCTGTCAGTAGGATCGCCGCTGCCCGCGGGCGATACTGCGTCCCCGAGCAGCAGGCGAGTTACGTCAGTGAAACTGACCTTTGTGGGCGCAGCGGGCGAGGTCACCGGCTATTGTTTCCTGGTGGAGATCGGCGGCCACCACATCTTGCTGGACTGCGGACTGATCCAGGGCGGGCCGCGCGACGAGGTGCGAAATCGGGAGCCTTTCGCCTTCGACCCCAAGCGCATCGACGCTTTGATTCTGAGCCATGCCCACCTGGATCACAGTGGCCGCATCCCCTCCTTGATCAAGGCGGGCTACGCCGGCCCCATCTACACCCAGGCCGCCACCGTGGACCTATGCCGCATTCTCCTGCAGGACGCGGGCTTCCTGCAGGAGAAGGATGCCGAGTGGGAGAACCGCAAGCGCGAACGCAAGGGCCTGCCCCCCGTCGAGCCCCTCTACACTCGTGCTGAGGCCGCCGCCAGCATGAGTAGCTTCCGCGCGCTCCCCTACGGTCGATGTGACCAGATCCTGCCCGGAGTTCGAGTCAGCTTGCACGATGCCGGGCACATTCTCGGCTCCGCCATCACCGAGCTCGAGCTCACCGAGGGCGGTCGATCCGTCCGGCTGGTCTACAGCGGCGACCTGGGACACCGGGGCGCGCCGATTCTGCGTGATCCCCAGCGTGTGCCCGCTGCCGATGCCGTGTTGCTGGAAAGCACCTACGGGCAGCGCGATCACCGCCCCTGGGAGAGCACCCTGGCGGAGCTCGGTGAGGTGATCGGCAACGCCCGCCAAGATCGCGGCAACGTGCTGGTTCCGGCGTTTGCGGTAGGGCGGGCACAGGAGCTCCTATATCTTTTCGGGCGTTACTACCAGGAGTGGAGCTTGGACCGATGGCAGGTCTTCCTGGACAGCCCCATGGCCATCGAGGCGACGCGGGTCTACACCCGGCACCGTGCGCTGCACGATGCCGAGACCGCCGCGCTTTGGGAAGGGCTGCCCGCCAACGAGCTGTTGCCCAATCTACACTTCACCGCGAACACCGAGGAGTCCATGGCACTGAACCGCATCCGCAGCGGTGCCATCATTATTGCAGGCAGCGGCATGTGCACGGGCGGCCGTATCAAGCACCACTTGAAGCACAACTTGAAGCACAACGCTTGGCGGCCCAACACGCATATCGTGATGATCGGCTTCCAGGCTCGCGGCACCCCCGGCCGAGCGCTGGTGGATGGCGCTCGGCACCTTCGACTGTGGGGCGAGACCGTACGCGTCGCGGCGCAGGTCCATACTATTGGTGGGCTCTCGGCGCACGCAGGTCGCCAAGGACTGGTGGATTGGTACGCGGCCATCACCGGATCACCGCCGCTTTGGCTGGTGCACGGCGAGGATGAGGCTCGTGCCGCCCTGGCAGCCGCAGTGCAGGAGCGCTGCGGAACCACGGCTCACCTGCCGGGACCAACCGAGCAGGTGGTGCTGGCGTAGCCGGAACGGCTCCCGATATCGCAATTTCCGCAGTGGTGTTACTGTGATTGATCAAACTTGTGGTGCAACTCGATAACAACTATGACGCCGCTGCCTCCGCTCGACGCCGCGAGCAGCCGCCCTTGAGCTCTACAGAGAGGATCACGTGCACAACCGGATGATAGTTACCATCACCGATGTACACGGCTCCCGTCACTACACCCTGCCGCGGGTGGCGCGCCGTCTGCTTCTGATACTGCTGGTCGCCATGGTCGTGGCGCTGACGGTGGGATCGCTATACATACTGGTGGTCAACCGTCAGGTTACCGCGCTGGAGCAACGACGCGACGAGCTTGCGGCCGAGCATTACAGGCTCGAGCAAGAGAACCAGACCCTGGCCGCTCGAATCTCAACCCGCAATGAGCAGCTCGAGGTGGCCAGCACACGCCTGATCTCCCTGAACCGTCAGGTCGATGACATGGCCGATGACATGGCCGACATCGAAAGCCTGATTGGGCTAAGACCCATGCCAGCGGTGGCGCTGCGGCGCCGGCTCGATCTCGCCAGCCTGACCGCCCACCAGAAGCAGATGCTGCTCGCCAGCGTGCCCAGCGGCTATCCCATCCACGGCTCCTATATCACCAGCGGCTTCGGCATGCGACAGGACCCGGTCGGTGGTCGCAAGCGCTACCACTATGGCACCGATATCTTTGCCGACGTCGGCACGCCGGTGTACGCCACCGCCGACGGCATCGTGGAGTTCTCCGGCTTCGATGCCGGCAGTGGTTACGGCAACTTGCTGGTGCTGGTGCACGATTTCGGCTTCAAGACTTACTACGGACACCTGGACGAGATCCAGGTGCAAGAGGGGGAGTTCGTCGAGCAGGGGCAGTTGGTGGCGCTGAGTGGCAAGTCCGGGCGCGTCACTGGGCCGCATCTCCACTACGAGGTGCGCCGGTTGGAGCGCAAGCTGAATCCGCGCCCTTTCATGGACTGGAGTCTGGCCCGCTACGATGCCCTGTTCGATAAGGAGACAAATGTCCCATGGGAATCCTTGGCACAGGCAATAAAACGACGGGTCGGTCCAGTACCACCACAGTTGTCTCAGCGGGCACTGGCCTCAACGGTGAACTGACCGTCGATGGCAATCTGCACGTGGACGGCCATGTGGAAGGGGTGGTGCACGCCTCGCAGGATGTGTCCATTGGCTTGAGCGGCGTTGTGGAAGGCACCCTGACCGCCCGGCGGGTGCTGGTGGCGGGTGCGCTGAAAGGCAAAGTCGATTGCGAGGCGATCCACGTGGTTGGACGGGGCTGCCTACTCGGCGAGGTACTGGTGGACGACCTCACCGTCGACCCGGGCGCCACCTTCGTCGGCGAGAGTCGACTGCGTGAGGCTCTTGTGGCAAGCCCTGCCCCCACCGAGACTGCAGCGCCGCCCGCCAGTGCTACCTTGTCTTTGGCAACTGCCCAGGGCCCGAAGCTTGCGCACGGGCGACCGTCACCACTCGGTGCGAATTCGGATATGGCCGACACGGCTGATGCGGATGGTGCCGAGGCGGACCACGAGCCGGGGAAGCTGCGCGCACGACCAGACTGAGCGGGGAGAGACTGTTCGATGACCGAGGCGATTTGGCCGGTCCTGCTGTCCGGCGGTAGCGGGACGCGGTTGTGGCCCATGTCGAGGCGCGACCGCCCCAAACAGTTCCTGTCTCTGGTCACCGACAAGAGCCTGTTTCAGGACACCTTGGCCCGTGCAGAAATCGTCTGCTCGGGCCAACTCCCCATCGTAGTCTGCAGCGAGGCGCACCGGTTCCTGGTGGCCGAGCAACTGCGAGAGCAGGGATTGACTGGTGCCGAAATCGTGCTCGAGCCTGCGGCCCGCAACACCGCACCGGCCATCGCATTGGCCGCGCTCGTCGCCCTCGCGCGAGGACAGGACCCGCTGCTTCTGGTGCTGCCCTCCGACCACGCCATCGAGGATCAAGCGGCCTTCAAGGCCGCCGTCGAGCAAGCTGCCAGCTACGCGTCGAAGGGACGTCTGGTCGCCTTCGGTGTCGTGCCGCTGCGCCCCGAGACCGGTTACGGCTACATTCGGGGCGGCGCGCCTCTGGATGCCAGTGGAGCCCGGCCCATCGCGGAGTTCGTTGAGAAGCCGGACCAGGAGCGCGCCCGGGCCTATGTCGACAGTGGCGACTACTTTTGGAACAGCGGTATGTTCCTGTTCCGCGCCTCGCGTTATGTGGAGGAGCTCGAGGAGTATGCGCCGGAGATTGCCGCCGTGTGTCGGCAGGCTCTGAACTCCGCCAGCCGCGACCTGGACTTCCTGCGAATTGCCCCTGAAGCCTTCGAGAGCTGTCCCAGCGACTCGGTGGATTACGCTGTCATGGAGCGCACGAAGGACGCCGTAGTGGTGCCGCTGGACGCAGGCTGGAGTGATGTGGGCACCTGGTCGGCGATCTGGGGCCTCGCCAAGGTGGAAGGCGACGGCAACTTGCTCCGCGGTGAGGCCTATGCGGTTGACGTGCGGAACTCTTTGATCCACAGCTCCGGCCGCGTGGTGGCGGCGGTGGGCGTGGAGGATCTGGTCATCGTCGAGACCAGCGACGCCGTGCTGGTTGCCCACCGGGATCGGGTTCAGGCTGTGCGCGAAGCTGTGGTCTGCCTGACCGAGGCGGGCCGCCAAGAGGCGCACTGTCATCGTCAGGTGTACCGGCCCTGGGGGAACTACGACTCGGTGGACGCCGGCCAACGCTTTCAGGTCAAGCGCATCACCGTCAATCCCGGCGCCTGCCTGTCCCTGCAGATGCACTATCACCGCGCCGAGCACTGGGTGGTGGTGTCCGGCACCGCCAAGGTCACCTGCGGTGATCAAGTCGTCTTGCTCACCGAGAATCAGTCCACCTACATCCCCCCCGGCACCCGTCACCGTCTGGAGAACCCCGGCAAGATCCCGTTGGAGCTGATCGAGGTTCAGTCCGGCAGCTACCTGGGGGAGGACGACATCATCCGCTACGACGACAACTATGGCCGTGCTGGTAATGAGGTGGGCTGATCCAAAAGGCGTGGCCTATAGAGGATCCTGCTCGCTCTCGCGACCATGCTTTCTTACGCCCTCAACTAAGGCGGTAAGAGATTCCGCCCTGCCTCCGGCCGCGCCCTGTGGCGCAGCTAACAGCGTGCCAGGTGAAGGAGCGATGCCAGTCGCAAGGGCGCGCGTGCGCGCGCCTCTTTTCGCC
>CAZLYT010000329.1:0-1749 GCA_964563515.1 uncultured Candidatus Competibacteraceae bacterium
CTCCGCCATCGGGTGCGAGGCAAGGCATCGCAGCGCAGGGCATCCTATCCAATAAATCGTAATCCTTTGTTTTTTCTGCAATTAATTTGGAGTCACGGCGCTATCTTGCGGGGGCATTAGCGTACGCGTAAGGCACCGTCCCCTCCGCCTACGCTGGATGGTGGGTTACGCTGCGCTAACCCACCCTACGCCCATTGAAGCCCAGCACCTTGAGCCCGGAGCCCGCTATAGGTTCTGAAAGGGGTGTGCCCTGCTCTGGGGACAATCGCGTAATGCACCCGATCGATTCTAATAGTGGAAGGAGTCCTGAAACCAACGGTCGCCGCTCTGCATCCGAGAGTGGGCCAAGAAAAAGCCCCACGGAGGCGGTTGTTCGTGACGGAATCCGGCTTGTAGATTCCGAGTTTCGGCGCCATGCCGCTTGGTTTAGCTCATCAGGGGGGCGCGCCATGACCATTCCCACCCACTCGCCCATCGGCTGTACCGATTATTACGCCATCATCGGCGCGGGACCTGCCGGCTTATCCACCGCACGGTCGCGCGAGGCAGCTAGAATTCCTAAGCACCACATGGAGAAAAACCCTGGCGTAGGTGATCCCGAGCTAACTTGCGGAATGCGCAACATTGACTCCGCCCGACTCGAGATTTATGTCAATTAGCCCGGTCTTCAAGGCGTACTCACTAAACTGATGCGCAAGATGGGATGGAAACACTTCAGTCTCGAGTCTCCCGTTGACAGTGTCCGTGTTCACGACGAGCGTTTTGTGGACGGCCGTCAGCGTGGCTCGGCAGGCAAAACGAGGCCTCGAGCCGCTCGCCGCGTCGTCGGCCTCGGGGCGAACGGTGAAGGTCGGGTCGAGCACTCTGGCACAATGCCGGCAGCCGCTGTCGTGGGCACCTCTTGGGAGCGTGTCGACCTCCCGGGCAAGGCACGACGAGCCGGGGTGACCCGGCGTGACAGTGGGGCCGAGGAGATCGACGAAGCCGCTCCGCACCCCCGCCCAGGCCCGATCTGCCCGTGCTGCTGCGGAGGATTGCATGCCGTCGCCACAATGGAGAACCGCACACCGTCTGCTACCGCTCTCGGACTGGTTGTCGGCCAAGGGCTCGTTAACCGCGCGGCTGTCGGCTCAGGGGCGCTTCCAGGTGGACCTGCTGTATCAGGGACGAGGTCGATGTCTGCCCGACGAGGCCCGCGCACTCGCTCTGCGACGGCCGCGGGGAGTTGTTGTTCGCCACGTGTGCTTGCGGGTGAACGGCGTGGCGGTGGTGCTGGCGCGCAGTGTGGTTTCCCGTCACGGACTGGTCGGAAGCTGGCGACTACTGCGCGGGCTTGGCGACCGACCGCTCGGAGCGGCGCTCTGGAAGGATCCCAGGATACAGCGTGAACGCCCGCTGTTCGGCCTGCTTCCCCCCAGCCATCCGCTGCTGCGGGAGCAGCGGCAGGACGCGCCGGTGCCAGCCCGCCGAGCGCGCTTTTGGCTACACAACCAGCCGCTGCTACTGATCGAGGCCTTTCTTCCCGCCGTAGCGGAGCTACGTCCAGGCATCACCACAACGCCTTGGCGCTGAGTCGCTCGGGCTCGGACCTTCTATCATTCTGCAATCAGCACCCGCGCGGATCCGGCACATGTGCGAGCTCCTGGGCATGAGCGCCAACGTGCCCACCGACATCTGCTTCAGCTTCCGGGGTCTCATGCACCGGGGTGGGGTCACCGGCCCCCACACCGATGGCTGGGGTATAGCGTT
>CAZLYT010000330.1:0-1646 GCA_964563515.1 uncultured Candidatus Competibacteraceae bacterium
ACCGGCTTGCCGGGCGGCCGCGCTGACTTCCCGCAGCGCAGCGAGAGCATCTACCTTGCCGTGTCCGAACCAGGGGCTCCAGGTGCCATCGTCAACACCTACGTCGTCGAAGTCTCCCCGGTCAAAAGGAGCAATGGGCGACACATCCCAGGTCGGATCGGGATCGTAGAGGGCGGGTGGCGTGCGCGGGTAGGCCGTCATCTCCAGTTCCTTGGAGGCGGTGCGCCGGAGAACGGATGCGAGCTCGAAGGCAGTGATCTCCGGATTGGCCGAGATCGCCAGCGCGCTGATCCCGGCCACCAGTGGCGTGGCGCTGGAGGTGCCACCGAAGTCCTCGCGCACCAGGGTCAACCCGCCGGTAGTGGTGACGATTCCCAACCCCTCCACGGGCATCCTGAAATAGGTGTGGCTGTTGCTGCTGGGAGCGCACAAATCTATGCCGGGGCCATAGTTCGAGTAATGACTGCGCTGTGCGGTGCTCGCCAAAGCTGCCACCTGGAGCACACCGTGAATACCGACGATGTTGTGCACGAACCGGCGCGCCGTGCGCACTCCCACCCACTCGACGGAGCCGCCGACTGCTGCCCAGCCGCTGGTGTAGGGCACGTCCACTGGCGCCGTGTGCTGAATGGGGCAGTTTTCGTTTCCCGCCGCGAACAAGAACAATATCCCGCGGCCCCGCCGCCCGCCCTCGCGCGCCAATTCCGCGATACGGTTCAGCACGATTTGCGACCACAAGGCGGTGGGCGAGCTGCCCCAGGAATTGGAGATCACATCGACCTGGTCTGCGAGGTAGCCCAGTGCCGTCATCATCTTGCTGTCGCTTATGAACAGGCTGCTTTGGTCCGATTGCCATTTGATGGGTAGCAGCCGGCAGTTGGGGGCCGCACCCACCGTGAGAGCCGCGTCGGTGTCGGCTGCCGCCACGCCGGCACAGGCTGTGCCGTGATTCGCCCCAACCTGGTACATCCGCTCCGGCAGGGCATCCGGCTCACCCCAGCGCACCAGGCGCGAACCCTGGAAGTAACCCCAGGCGGCAAACTTCCCTGGCGAGGCGAAGTCCGGGTGATCCAATCGGCAGCCATCGTCGGTGATGCCGATGACAACACCCCGGTCCCCGAAGCCACCCAGCAGCTCCCAAGCGCCCTCGCAGCGAGCCGACGATCGCGGATCCACCTCTGGATGCTGGAGCCGGCGGTGCAGGTGCCACTGATCCCGATAGCGGCGGTCAGCGGGCAGCTCCAAGCTGCGGCTGAAACGCATATTGAGATCGTGTTCCGCAAACTTTACGTCGGCGTCTTCTTCGGACAGCTTCACCACCAACTTCACCGGATTCATGCCAGTGGCCGAGGTGAGCCGAAACAGGTACTGGCGCGGCGCGTACTGCTCCGCGATGGTGAGGCCGTAGCGCCCCGCAAATTCACCCACTTCCAGGGGGGTCAGGTCGCGCGCGAACTCGATGATGATGCGATCCGTAATGAGAAAAGCCTCACCAGTCTCGGCCACTTGATAGGCGTGGTGGGCCACGGCCTGACGTCGCGCCCGCTCCATGGCCTGGTCCACCTTCTCCGGCGCCACCGTAACCAGTGTCGAGGCGGGGGAGACCAGCTCACCCTTGTCCAGCCCGGGGGGCAGCTCCTCCGGTG
>CAZLYT010000331.1:0-3031 GCA_964563515.1 uncultured Candidatus Competibacteraceae bacterium
ACCACAGCAAACCTTGCCTTTTCCAAAGCCAGCACCATTTCGGATTGCAAACGGGTGTGGGAAGGCGGCCAGTATCGGATTGGCATAGGCGGGGCATCGGATCAATTGCAGATCGTAGCGGTACAATGGGTTGAGGAATAACCGCTAGACGATTTACGCTACCACATTGAGACCCACCCGATCGGTACTCTCGACGATCAGGTGCTGGCTCCCCCAGAGCGGCTGTATGGCAAGCTAAAGCCCTCCGAGTTGGGCTTGGAGTGGTGCGTTACGCGGTAGTTAGTGCACCCTCTCGAGACCATACGCCTGCATCCAAGTTGCTTACCAATAAGCGCGGACCTTGGGATTGTATGATGGTAGATTCCGCCAGCCTCCGGCCGGGCGGAATCGACTACGGCAGCACCGCTGCAGCCACCGCCGCGGCGCACGCACCCCGCGCCAGCGCGGTGATCGAGCTCCAGTCCTGGGAGGCTACGGTGGTCGCCGGTGTCAGCCAGGAGCCGCCTACGGTCAGCACGTTGGGCAGCCGCAGATACTCTGTAAAATCCGCACCGCTAATGCCGCCAGTGGGACAGAAGCGGGCCTCCGGGAAAGGGCCCGCGAAGCCCTGTAGTGCCCCCACACCCCCGGCGGGTCGAGCGGGAAAGAACTCGAAGCTGCAGTAGCCCCGCTCCAGTCCGGACATCACCTCCGAGGCGGTGCCGATGCCCGGCAGGAATGGTAGCGGAGAATCGGCGGCGGCCTGGTACAGCGCAGGCGTGGCTCCGGGACTGACGATGAAGCGGGCGCCGATGCGGGCAAGACGATCGATCTGGTCCCCTCTCGTGACGGTTCCGGCACCCACGATGGAATCGGGCACTTCCTCGGCGATGCGTTCGATGGCGGCAAATGCTGCTTCGGTGCGCAGCGTCACCTCCAGCACCGCCAACCCGCCCGCCGCCAATGCCCGGGCCAGGGGAACCGCCAGGGACGCATCTTCCACTACCAGCACTGGCACCACCAGGGACCGGCCCAGGATCTCTTCAATGGTCATGTCGCTACTACTCTCGATTCGGGGATGCACGGATGATCGACTTGCGGCGACACGCAACTGAGACCATCTGCCTGAGCTTGTTGTCGCACGCCCTATTGCGCGTGCCAAGCACCCGCTAGCGGCTTGAGAGATCCGTTCTGGCGGCCTTAGTGCGTATCCTCGTGCCAGGTACGACCGTCGCGCTCGATCATGGCCACCGCGGCTGACGGGCCCCAAGTGCCAGCGGCGTAGCCTTTGGGGGCCGTGGGTCGGGCGGCCCAGGCGTCGATAATGCCATCCACCCAGGTCCATGCCGCATCCACCTCGTCTCGACGCATGAACAAGGTCGGGTTACCCCGAATGACGTCGTACAGCAAGCGCTCGTAAGCATCGGGCTGGCGACCTTCGAAGATCGTATTGAAGCTCAGATTTAGAGGCGCTTGCTGCAGCCGGCTGGGCAGCGGACCGGGCCCTGGCATCTTGTTCATCATCAGCAGCCGCACGCCCTCATCGGGTTGCAGTCGCATGACCAGGTAGTTGGGCTTCACTACGCTCTCGGCGCCCTCGAAGATCAGGTGGGGGACGCTTCGAAACTGCACCACGATCTCCGACAGCCGTTCCGGCAGGCGTTTGCCCGTACGGAGGTAGAACGGGACGCCGGCCCAGCGCCAGTTCTCCACCTCGGCTCGCAGGGCCACGAAGGTCTCGGTGTTGCTGCCGGCATTGGCGCCGGGTTCCTCCGGGTAACCGGGCACGGCGCTGCCTTCAATCAGGCCGGCGCGATACTGGCCACGGACGCTGCAGCGCTCCACCTGCGCCGGTTCTAGCGGCTTCAAGGAGGTCAGCACCTTGAGCTTCTCGTCACGCACCGCGTCTTTGTCCATGTTCGACGGCGGTTCCATGGCCATCAGACAGACCAGCTGCAGCAGGTGGTTCTGCACCATGTCACGCAGCGCGCCGGCACCGTCGTAGTAGCCCCAGCGACCTTCCACACCAAGGGATTCGGCCACCGTGATCTGCACGTGGTCCACGAAGGAACGATTCCACAAAGGCTCGAACAGCACATTGGCGAAGCGCAGGATCAGCAGGTTCTGGACTGCCTCTTTGCCCAAATAGTGGTCGATGCGGTAGGTCTGTTCCTCGGCGAACACCTCGCCGATGGCGTCGTTGATCTCCCGCGACGAGCGCAGGTCATGGCCGAGAGGCTTCTCCAGCACCACCCGACTCTGCGGCGTCACCAGGCCACTGGCCTGCAGGTTGTGGGCGATAGGTGCGAACAACCCGGGGCCCACTGAGAAATAGTAGATGCGGTCGCGCCCGGTGGCGTCGCCGAGCCGTGCTCCCAAGGCCGTGAAGGTTGTCGAATCGCTGCCGTCGGTGCGCTGATAGTCGATCCGCGACGAGAAACGCTCCCAGACGGCTGGATCGGGCTCGCCGGCCGGCAAGTAGCGGCCGAGCGCCTCGTCGATGCGCTCCAGGTAAGCTTCCCGGGACAGGTCGGTACGGGCGGTCCCGATGATGCGCCCGCCCTCCTCCAGGCGGCCATCCTTCGCCAGATGGTAGAGCGCCGGAAACAGCTTGCGGAGGGCGAGGTCGCCGTTGCCGCCAAAGACGACGATGTCGCAGGGAACAACCGGGGATGTAGTCACCATTCGAAAACTCCCGTTTGGGGGTCGGTCAAGCCAGAGCCGCGAAGGCAGGCGCGTATTGGATCGGGCCGCCGTGCTCGGGAATTGCTCCAGTTCGCAGCTCCAACACTTGGAAGGCGCAGGTTGCGCCGTAGTCGTTGCTCAAGCCTCGCTCCATGGCTGGCTGGAAACCGAAACGTCTATAGAAGGCTGGCTCACCAAGCACTACCACGAAGCCGGTGCCGCCTTCGGCACAGACTTGCAGGCCGCGGCGCACCAGTTCGCTGCCAAGGCCCCGACGCTGCCAGTCGGGATCCACCGCCAGCGGAGCCAGGCCCAGTCCGTCGCAGTCTTGGCCACCCAGGCTGACGGGGCTGAACAGCACATGACC
>CAZLYT010000332.1:0-2815 GCA_964563515.1 uncultured Candidatus Competibacteraceae bacterium
CCTGGCGCTGGTAGCCCGGCGGGGCTTCGTGGTCGAGTCCTATTGCGACGAGGCCGTCGGTACCCTGGCTCGCAACGAGGACGGCCGCCTCGCCATGACCGACGTCGTGTTGCGACCGCAGGTCGTGTTCGCCGCAGACAAAGCACCCCATAGGGCAGGCCTGGCTGAGATACACCATCGCGCGCACCGACACTGCTTCATCGCCAACTCGGTCTTGACCAAGGTCGTCGTCCAGGACCGGAGCGAACTCCCCGAGCAGGCTTGAGCGCAGTGCTGTCGGCACTGCAGGCAGCAACCTGCCAGTAGGTGGGCGAAGCCCGCCCGGCGCCGTCTCGCCTCATGGTGTTCACAGACCTGGATGGCACGCTACTCGATCATCACAGCTACGACGTCGAGCCCGCCCTGCCCGCGCTGCAGCGCCTGCGGGCCCTGACGATCCCAGTGGTGCTGACCTCGAGCAAGACCGCTGAGGAGCTCACAGTCCACCATCAACGCTTGGGTCTGGTCGCCCCTTTCGTGATCGAGAATGGCGGGGGTATCGCAACGCCGAGCCCCGCATCGGCTGGCTCGCCTCCCGGCTACCGGCTGCGTCTTTTGGGACCGAGTCGGGAACATATCCTGGCCACGCTGGCGAAGCTGCGCCAAGAGCCGGCGTTCCGCTTTGCCGGCTTTGCCGGCTTTGCCGACTGGAGCGCCGCCGAGGTGGCCAGTCGTACCGGCCTTATGCCAGAGGACGCCATTCTGGCTCGCCAACGACTGTGCTCGGAACCCATCGCTTGGGACGGTACCGAAAGCGCCCTGGAGGCTTTTCGCGCCGCGCTCCACCAGTACGGGTTACGCTTGGTCGCGGGTGGCCGCTTCCTCCACGTACTGGGTCAAACAGACAAGGCCATAGCCCTCGCCACACTGCTTGCCGAGCGGTCGGAGCGCCTCGGCACCCGGTCCATCAGCGTCGCCCTCGGCGACAGCGGCAACGACCGGGACATGCTCGAGGCGGCCGACCTGGCAGTGGTGGTGCGTCGTCCCGATGGCCGCCATCTGTCCTTGGCCCGCAGCACGGGCGTTCGGTATACGGCAGGGATTGGGCCGGTCGGCTGGCGCGAGGCCATGGAAGAGCTAATAGGGACGTCTTGATCTGAAGCCCTGGGCAATGGAGGCAGACCATGGCCGACTTCATCCAGAGTGGCGCCATCACCACCTTGCACAAGCTGCGCGAGCGGCCGTTGCAGGAGATAGAGGCGGAGCTTATCCGCTTCGGCCGACGTCAGCCCATGGCGCTGGTGTTGCCGAGCCTCTTCAGCGAGCTGGAAGGCCCCGCCCTGGCGGGCATCGTCGAGACCCTCGAGCAAGTGCCTTACCTGTCGGAGATCGTCGTCGGCCTCGATCAGGCTGATCTCGACCAGTTCAGGCGCGCGCGTGCCTTCTTCGGTGCCCTGCCGCAACCGACCCGCATTCTCTGGCACGACGGCCCCCGCCTCAGCGAGCTCGACGGCATGCTGCGTGACCAGGGTCTGGCGCCACAGCAACCGGGAAAGGGACGTAACGCCTGGTTTTGTCTGGGCTATGTGATAGCCTGCGACCGCGCCAACATCATCGGCCTGCACGACTGCGACATCGTCACCTACGACCGCTGGCAACCCGCCAGGCTGCTGTATCCCCTGGCTCACCCCGGCTTCGAGTTCGCCTTCTGCAAGGGCTACTACGCTCGCGTCGGCGGCAATCGTCTGGGTGGGCGGGTGACGCGCCTGTTCTATACCCCATTGGTGAGGGCTCTGATCCAGATTCTGGGTCACCTGGACTACCTGAGCTATCTGGATAGCTTCCGCTACCCACTTTCCGGCGAGTTCAGCCTGCGCAAGCACGTCATCAGCACCATCCGTATCCCCAGTGACTGGGGGCTGGAAGTGGGGGTGCTGTCCGAGGTCTATCGCAACTACAGCAAGAAGCAGATCTGCCAGGTGGATATCGCCGATTGCTACGATCACAAGCACCAGCCTCTGTCCGAGGGTGACGCCGAGTCCGGGCTGGCGAAGATGTCCACCGACATCGCCAAATCCGTCTACCGTAAGCTTGCCACCCTGGGCGTGACTTTCTCGGCAGAGTTCTTCCGCACCATCAAAGCCACCTACTACCGCACCGCCCTGGATCTGGTGGAGCAGTACCACTGCGACGCCGAGCTGAACGGGCTCGAGCTCGATCGCCACGACGAAGAGCGGGCCATCGAAGTTTTCGTCGTTAGCATCATGACAGCCGGCGAGCAGTTTCTCGCCAACCCCATGGAGGCACCGTTCATCCCCAACTGGAACCGAGTCTTCAGCGCCATTCCGGAGTTCGCCGACATGCTGCAAGAGGCAGTGGAAGAGGACAATGCGTGAGGGTGGATTAGGACGGCAGGCCGTAGTCCACCGTCACTTCTTCAAGCGGGATGCCCAGTTACCAGCCCAATACAGACCGCGGCAACCCTACCACTGCAAGACCAGCGGAAGCTCGGGCCGCAAGTCGGCGCTGCGCCCGGAACGCTCGCCGTCGAAACCAAGCTCGAGAAGGAATGCATCGGCGCTGGCCAGCTCCATCAGACCGGCAGCCACCATCGAGCGCAGCGCGCTGGAGGGCGCGTGGGCATGGGGCGAGCAGAGGCGAAGGCGGGTCATCTGCCGGCACCCCAGCGGATGCGCCAACGGCTCCCGTCGGGTCGTCGGAACCCCGCTGGGGCGACGACCGAAAGGGAGATGGAACAACAGTGGTTCGATGGCCCGCGCTGAGCTACGGGCCATGGCAATGGACCGGCTCGCAGGCAGGTAGGGCGGCCGGTAGT
>CAZLYT010000333.1:0-4273 GCA_964563515.1 uncultured Candidatus Competibacteraceae bacterium
GAATCCAGGAACCGTTTACAACCTGTGGTTCGACGTCGAAAACCGCCCGTTCGACGTCATCGATGGCGTGCAAATGGGAGGGGACCGCTACTCAGTCCATATCGCGGAAGAAGGCGCGGCGGACCGGGTGACGTTGTTCGACGACTATCTGGCGGATCGCGACGCGGTGAATTTTGATCCGGCGTTGGGCCTCCCGGGGCCTGATCTGATTTATGTCTTTCTCTCCGCCCTTGTCGCCAGCCAAGGCATCAACAAAGTGTTGCTCGATGACTTTTACCTGAGCGCCAACGGCTTTAACAACACAGTGCCGGTCCCCGCCTCCTCCTTTCAAATACCCATCGGCCTGAGAATTGTCTCCTCGGATGTCACCTTGGGATTCACCTTCTCCTGGAATGCCGTGTTGGGACGGACTTACAGGATCGACCGGAAACTGGTTCTGGAGGAGCCATGGACGGCCATCGTTTTCGAGTATCCGGTGGGAGGTGCCCAGGAGGAAACCCTGACCTTCCTTGACGGCGATTCCCCCTTTACGGAACAGGCGTTTTATCAAGTCAGCGAGAATCCCTGAGAGGATTCATCCCGGGCGGAATCCCCTCTTGTAATCGGAGGGAGCTGCGGCAATCTGAATCCGTGGCGAAAGAGTCCACCGAGAGTTCTGCCCAAATTCCTGCCTCGGGAGTTCGCCGAGCGGACCGTGCCGCCACCAGCACTTCCGGTGCGGTCGCCTCGGATTGCCTGGCCCGGTCTGTCATCGAAGCGCTCGCCCGCGATCCGTCGCTCGAAGCCGTCATCCTGGATCGGGCGCACCAGACCATCTCGGTCGCCACCCTCGGAGCGTCCGGCCAGACCGAGACCGTCGGGCGTCTGAGCGCCTCCATCCGCGACCTTAGGGAGCAATACCCGATCTCCCAGTGCGGCCTGCTCGCGGGCCGCAGTGACTGCGAGGAATGCGATGCGCCCCTGACGCCCGCGGAGCGGCAAGCCGTCCGGATCGAGCACAAGGGCAACGAGACGACCATCGCTCGCGTCACCTGTCCCACCGCGCCCACCTTCTGGCGCTGGCGGCAGGTTCCGTGGCCCCGGGTCGTCCAGCGCGACGTCGAGTTCCTCGAGCATGCCGGGGATGTCGAGGAGCCCGATGAGTGGAAACCTCAGTTGCTCGCGGCGGCGCTTTGTGGCGCTGCCGGGTTGACCGGTTTCTTCCTGCGGGACGCGTCCTGGGGCTGGCTCGCCTATGCGGCGGCCTACCTCGCCGGCGCGTGGTACACTGCGCAGGAAGTTTGGGAACGACTGCGAAAATCGTCGATCGACGTTCATTTCCTGATGCTGGCGGTCGCCTTCGGCAGCGCGAGCATTGGCGCGTGGGGAGAGGGCGCGACGCTGCTCTTTCTCTTCTCGCTCTCCGGCGCCCTCGAGCACTTCGCCCTCGGACGCACCCAGCGCGAAATCCGGGCTTTGTTCAAGGATGCCCCGAAGACCGCTACCGTCCTCGACGCCTCGAGCCATGAGAAGGAAGTCCCCGTCGAAGAACTCCAGCCCGGCATGCGCCTCCTGATCAAACCGGGCGCCCAGGTCGCGGTGGACGCCGAGATTGTCAGCGGCCGCACCGCGGCGGATGAGTCGAATCTAACCGGGGAGGCAGCCGCGGTGGATAAGCAGCCGGGGGACACCGTGCTCGCCGGAACGATCAACCTGTGGGGAGCGGTCGAAGCACTCGTGCTCCGTTCCGCGACCGAGAGCGCGCTGCACAAGATCATCCGCCTCATCCGCGAAGCCCAGCATCAAAAGGCGCCTGTCCAGCGATTCACGGATCGATTCGGATCCGCTTACACTTACTTCGTCCTTAGTCTCTCCCTGGTCATGTTCTTCGTCTGGTGGCTGGTGGCGGGCTTGCCGGCGTTTGCCAACCTCGGAGATATGCGCAGCGCGTTCTATCGGGCCATGACTCTCCTGGTGGTGGCGTCACCCTGCGCGTTGGTCCTCTCGATTCCGTCGGCCGTCCTGGCCTCCGTCGCCTGGGGGGCTCGCCACGGCATCCTGTTCCGGGGAGGGGCCGCCGTCGAGAAGCTGGCGGAAGTCACGGTCGTCGCCCTGGATAAAACCGGAACATTGACCACGGGCGAACTGCGGGTTGAAAAGGTCGAAAGTTTTCCGCCGGGACGGGAAGCTGAGGTGGCGCGCCGCGCCTACTCGCTCGAGCGATTGTCCACCCATCCGCTGGCCCGCGCCCTGACCCGCTACGGAAAACAGCAGGGTCTCCCCGCCCTCAACCTCGATCACTTCGAGTCGGTGACGGGACTCGGCCTTCGCGCCGGTCTGGATGGGGTGCCGTGCCAGCTCGGACGGCGCGAATGGATCGAGGACGGGCCCCATCGCGCCGCCATCGGGGTGGTCCCGCCCACGGAAGCGGGGTTCTCGGAGGTCTGGCTGACTCACGGCGACCTGCTGGGGCGTGTCGTCCTTCGCGATGACATCCGGCCCCAGGCCCGCGCTGTCATCCAGGAATTACGGGCAAACGGCCTCCGGTCAGTCGTCCTTACTGGCGATCGCCAGGCCACCGCGGACCAGTTAAGACGCGAACTGGAGGTGGATGACCTGCGGGCCGAGTTGAAGCCGGAAGAGAAAGTCGCGGTGATCCAGTCTTTCACCGCCGCCGGAGAGCGCGTCGCCATGGTAGGCGACGGGGTCAATGACGCTCCGAGCCTGGCGGCTGCCCATGTCGGAGTGGCCATGGGCGCGCGCGGATCGGATGCGGCCCTGGAACAGGCGGAAGTCGTTCTGATGCACGACCGGCTCGAGAATTTCCTGGCGGCTTTCCGGCTGAGCCAACGGGCGCGCCGGATCATCCGGCAGAACCTGGTCGTCTCCCTGGGCACGGTGGCGGTTCTGGTCTGCTTCGCGCTCGCCGGGCGCATCCCTCTCACGGTCGGAGTCGTCGGGCACGAAGGAAGCACCGTGATAGTCGTCATGAACAGCCTGCGCCTTCTGTTCGGTCCGCGGCTGCGGGGGAGGAAACCCGGTGCCGCCTAACCAGAGTCTGTCCCAGGAGCCGACTCGTCGAGAACTTTGTCGAGAAGCCAGCAATGTGACCGACTTGGTCGACAAAGTTTCGACAAAGTTTCCGACAAAGGCCGGTTCACGCGCTTTTGGAACAAGCCCTAACTAACCAATCCGCCCGGCTTTCTCCCCGTTCCGGCTTCCTTTTTCCACGGCGGATCAGGCCAGCGGAGAAAATTCCAGCACAGAATTTAGATTTAGAATTATTCCAAATATTGATTTCTGAAATCAGGGCGATAGACTCGGCCTGATGAAACCGTCCGGGAAAGCAACCGAACCGCAGTTGACAGCCCGCCTGGCCGCCCGTGGATTACGATCCACCTCGCACCGGGAGGAAGTCTACAGCGTGCTGGCCCAGCGTCGGGACCATCCCACGGCGGAACAGGTTTTTCTGCGCACGAAGGAGGGGATGCCCGAGATCTCGATGGCGACGGTTTACAATTGTCTCGATGCCCTCGTCCAGTGCGGGCTGGTGCGCGAGGTGAATCTGGACCGGGGCGCCACTCGTTACTGCGCCAATATGGGGCCGCACTCTCACTTTTATTGCGACGGGTGCGGTTCGGTTTACGACATCGATTACGTAGGGCGATTTCGCGCTCTGGAGCTGCACCTGCCCACGGGATTCGAAGCGGTTCGCTATGATGTTTCCATCCATGGAGCCTGCCCGGAATGCGCCGCCCGGGCCAGGGCAGGCGAGAAAGCTGGCAAGGACCCAATCTTATGAGCAGTTCGACGGACACCATTCAGGAGTTTGTCTCGACCGAGTACAAATACGGTTTCACGACCGACATCGAGAGCGAATCCGCCCCGCCCGGGTTGAGCGAAGATATTATCCGGCTGATCTCGGCCAAAAAGAATGAACCGCAGTTTTTGCTCGAGTGGCGCCTGAAGGCCTACCGGCACTGGCTGACGATGAAGGAGCCGGCCTGGCCGAACGTGAAGTATCCCCCGATCGATTACCAGAGCATCATCTATTACTCCGCTCCGAAGAGCCGAACGGACGGACCCAAGAGCCTGGCGGAGGTGGATCCCAAGCTGTTGGAAACTTATGAGAAACTCGGCATCCCGCTCCACGAACGGGCCCGGCTGGCCGGGGTCGCGGTGGATGCCGTGTTTGATAGCGTCTCGGTCGCGACCACCTTCAAAGGCAAGCTGTCTGAACTCGGGATTATTTTCGGGTCCTTCTCGGAGGCCGTGCAGGAACATCCGGAGCTGG
>CAZLYT010000334.1:0-5490 GCA_964563515.1 uncultured Candidatus Competibacteraceae bacterium
GACGACCGAGGCGGCGAAGTCCCAGGCTGAGAATCCGGTGGCAGTGTCCTCGCCCGCTGGAGCGCGGGCCTCCGGCGCTACCGCGACAAGCCCGGCGAGCCGAGCCCTGAGTGAGGCCCTTGGTGCCGTGCCTGCCGCCGCTGTAACGGCGAGCGCTGCCGGGTCCGAGTCTGGCTCGGCGGCCGCCGCTGGTGCCGAGCCGGTTCCGCCGATCGAGGGCGTTGCCGGTGCTGAGAAGGCCGCTTTGGAGCCAGTGGTCCATGTGGACGCCGACAGCAAGCCACTATCGTCGCTCCCTGAGTCGCTCCCTGAGTCGCTCCCTGCTGACGGGGAGGCACGGGCGCAGCTTTGGGAGGCCACCTGTGAAGCGCTCCGCCTGGAGGGGGTGGCGCGAGCGTTGGCCAGTCATTGCCTGATGACGGCGCTCGACGAGCATACCATCACGTTGCTGCTGGATCGCGCCTGCGACCGGTTGCAAAGCGCCAGTGCCGAAGCTCGATTGGCCGAGGGCATCACGCGCTATTTCGGGCGACCTCTGAGGCTGCAAATCGAGCTGGGAAGCCCCGGGGAAGAGACACCGGCCGCACGTCGTGACCGACGGCTTGCGGAGCGGCGCAGCGAGGCTGAGGCCGCCATCGCCGCCGACCCCAACGTGAGCTTGCTGCGGGAGCGCTTCGGCGCGACCATCACTCCGGATTCGGTGACCCCCACCGACTGAACCATCATCGACCCACAGGTTTCACACGTCCGAGCGGCCGTCGCCGCTGCGGCATCCCAGCGAGGATCGTCATGAAAGGTGGTCTTGGACAGATCATGAAGCAAGCGCAGAAGATGCAGGAAAACCTGCAGAAGGCGCAGGAAGAGTTGGCCAACGTAGAAGTGTCCGGAGAGTCTGGTGGCGGCCTGGTGCAGGTGGTCATGACCGGACGTCACGAGGCCAGACGTGTCACCATCGATCAGAGCCTGCTCCAGGACGACAAGGAGATGCTCGAAGATCTGGTGGCGGCTGCCATCAACGACGCCGTGCACAAAGTGGAGCGCACCACCAAGGAGCGCTTGGCCGATATGACCTCCGGCATGGGTCTACCCATGGACCTGGGTAAGCTGCTCTAGCGGCTGGCGCCATGGCGTATGCTTCTCGGCTGCTCGGCCGGCTGGTCGAGGCCCTGCGGTGTCTGCCAGGTGTAGGTCCTAAAAGCGCTCAGCGCATGGCGTTCCACCTGCTGGAACGCGACCGGGAAGGCGCGCTCCGACTCGCCCAGGCATTGCGGGAGGCGGTGACGGGCGTCGGCAATTGCCGGCGGTGCCGAAACCTGTGCGACGACGAGCTCTGCTCGATCTGCTCCGATCCGCAGCGCACAGGCGCCTCCCTCTGTGTAGTGGAAACGCCTGCTGACGTGGCCGTCATCGAGCAGTCCGGTGTCCATCGCGGCCGTTATTTCGTGCTCATGGGACACCTTTCACCGCTGGATGGCATCGGGCCGGCGGAGCTCGCCCTGGATCGACTCGAGTCTCAGCTCGAGGAAGGTCCGGTGCAGGAGCTCATCCTCGCGACCAACGCCACGGTGGAGGGGGAGGCGACGGCACAGTATCTGGCGGAAATGGCGCGCAGCCACGGCGTGCGACCTACACGGATCGCCCAGGGAGTGCCCCTCGGGGGCGAGCTCGAGTTCGTCGACGGCGGCACCTTGTCCCACGCCTTCGCCGGCCGGCGCGAGCTCTAACGTCCGGGTCTGCGTCGCTCCCTCGCAAGCCGTACCATCGCGTCCTACGCACATCGAAACACCGGCGCATACAGGTCGACCCGCCGTAATCGCAGGGAGTAAACATGACCGACTGCATTTTCTGCCGCATCATCCAAGGTGAGATCCCCGCCGAGAAGGTTCTCGAAACCGACAACGTGCTGGCATTTCGCGACGTGGACCCACAGGCGCCGACCCATGTGTTGCTGGTGCCCAAGCAGCACATTGCCGGGCTCAACGACCTGCCTGCACTCGACGCCGGTGTCATGGATGCGCTGTTCGTCGCGGCCGCCACGGTAGCCCATCAAGAGGATGTGGCAGTTTCAGGTTACCGCACGGTAATCAACTGCAATGCCGATGGTGGCCAGTTGGTCCCCCACCTGCATCTGCACTTGCTCGGCGGGCGCAGGATGGAGTGGCCGCCGGGCTGACTTCGCACAACGCGTCGCTAGCCAAGCGGCTGCCGTTAGCGGAGACCTTGTCGCGTCAGCTCGTCAGCGCGCCGGCGCGCAGTTCTTCCTGCAGCTTCAAGTAGCTGCGGAACCGACGCGAATCGACGCGGCCCTCGGACACGGCCTGGCGTAACGCACACCCTGGCTCCACCGTGTGGTTGCAGTCGGCGAAGCGGCAGCGACCCAGAGCCGGGCTGAGCTCTGGAAACGCCAGCTCCAGATCCCCCGCGCTGATGGTGGGTTCGAATCCGCGCACGCCGGGTGAATCGATGAGGCATGCGCCGCCCTCCAGGTGATAGAGGCAGGCGTTGGTGGTGGTATGGGTGCCAAGGCCAGTGGATTCAGATAATGCGCTGACCGCCACCTCCCGGTCCGGCACCAGGGCCGAGACCAGGCTGGATTTGCCGACCCCCGATTGCCCCACCATGACTGCGGTGCGCTGGCGCAGATGGCGCAGCAGTTGATCCATCCCGTGGGCGGTGTGCGCACTGGCGGGCACCACTGCAACGCCCTGGGCGGTGAAGGGCCCTAATCGGGACAGTATTGCCGAGCGCTCGCTAGGGCTCAGCAGGTCGACCTTGTTCAGCACGATTAGTGGCTCGACGCCCATGGCCACCACGGCGACCAGATAGCGGTCGATTAGAAACTCGTTGAGGGGGGGGCGGCTGGCGCAGACGACGATGACCAGTTCTACGTTGGCGGCCAACGCCCGTGCTCGACCGCGACGGTCGCGGCGAGCGAGCTCGCTGCGCCGTGGCTCCACGTGGACGATGATACCCTGGCCGGGGGCCGCAACCTGCCATCGCACCCGATCACCCGCCACCGGCTGTGGCAGCTGGCGTCGAGCCGTGCAGTTGTGGATGCGGCCCTGGTCGTCTTCCACCGCCAGCAGGTGCCCGTATCCCGCAACCACCAACCCTACTGCCTCGGGGCCGAGCCCACCCCCATGGACGCCCGCCTGGGAGCCCTGTTGTTGGCGTCGGCGCCGTCCCTGCTCGATCCGGCGCGACTGCTGCTGGCTCAGCCGCCGTTTGGCCACGGCGGATTAGAAGCGGTAGTAGCTCGCGTTGAGGAAGGCGGCGACGTTTTCCACGTCTTCATCAAACCATTGCAGGCCCAGATTGACCTCGCAGCGGCGCACCTGAGCCAGCAGGCTCGGGAAGGAGGTGATCTTGCGGTCACTGCGCGTGTAAATCAGGGCCGCGTCGCCGTTCATGAGCGACTGGTGACAGGCGACACAGTTGTCTTGGTGAAGATCACGACCGGCGTCCACATCGGCAGCGATTGCCAATGGCGCCATGAGAACCAGCAGTAAAGTAAGCACGCGCGCGGTCATTGCCATCACCTGGGGCGCCCGCGTCAGCGGACCGCGGGCAGGGTAGCCTCTGCTAGAATGCCGCGCAAGCGAAAGCAACCGCGTATGCCAGCTAGAGATGGATCATGACTCAGGGCGACGGCAATCTAATCTGGATCGATTTGGAGATGACAGGGCTCGATCCGGATCGCGATCGCATCATCGAGATCGCAACGGTCGTGACCGACTCGGAGCTGGGCGTGATGGCCGAGGGGCCTATTCTAGCAATCCACCAGCCCGATGCGGTGTTGCGTGAGATGGATGAGTGGAATACTCAGCACCACGGCAGCTCCGGGCTCACCGATCGGGTGCGACGCAGTGCCCTGAACCAAATCCGCGCCGAGCAGTTGACCTTGGAGTTCTTGCGCCAGTGGGTGCCAAGTGGCACATCACCCATGTGCGGCAACAGCATTTGCCAGGATCGCCGCTTTCTGGTCCGCTGGATGCCGGACCTGGAGCGCTACTTCCACTACCGTCACCTTGATGTGAGTACGCTAAAGGAGCTGGCCAAGCGCTGGTATCCGAAGCTGCCCCCATTCAGGAAGAGCTCGGCCCATCTCGCCTCGGACGACGTCCGCGCCTCTATCGCCGAGCTGGCGTACTACCGAAGTGTGCTATTTCGACCGCCCGTACCGGCGAGTGAGGATGCCCACAACCCCGACGCAGCCCAGACCCGGGGCTGATTCCAGCGCCTGGTCGGCAATGGCTTCGTTCGAGGCGTCTACCTCACGATCGAACGATTCGGTGGATCAACGGGCGCTCAGGTTTCGATGGGTGTATCCGGGTCGTTGCCCCATTCTGACCAAGCGCCGGCGTAACCGCGGACCCGTGGGAAGTCCAGGTGCTTGAGGGCTACGTAGGTGTGGGCGGAACGGTGGTGGGTTTGGCAATAAACCACGACCTCCTTGTCGGGGGTTACGCCTAGAGCGGTCATGTCCGAGCGCAATTTGTCGTCCGGCAACAGCTTTGCGTGATTGGCGCGGTCGATGTTGTCGGTCCAGTTGCGGTTGATGGCGCCTGGGATGTGGCCGCCCCGAGCGGCTCGCACATCGAGGCCCTGGAATTCGGCCTCGGTGCGAGTGTCGAGCAATACCAGGTCGTTGTCTCCCAGCCTCGACAGGATATATTCCTTGGTGGCCACCACGGAGGGATCGGCCAGGACGGCTTCGAAGTCCGACACCAGCTCGGCGACTTCCTCCCGTTCAAGAGGCAGGCCGGCAGCCGTCCAGGCCGAAATTCCCCCATTCAACACGGAGGCTTTGCGATGCCCCAGGGCGTGCAAGGTCCAGACGACCCGGGAGGCGCGTCCGCCGCCTTCGTCGTCATAGGCGACCACCGTCGTATCGTATCGAACGCCCAGCTCGGCGAAGACTTCGCTCAGCCTGTGCAGGTCGGGTAGCAATCCCATCGCCGGTGGCCTGGCTGCCACGAAGCTCGAGTAGTCGGTATTGAGCGCTCCCGGCACGTGGCCCGCCGCAAAGAGCTCCGGCGCTCGCAGATCCAGCACGATCACAGCAGGGTCTTCGATGCGAGCAGCCAACCTCGGGGGCTCCACGACGAGGGGAAGGTCCTGAACAGTCATGCCGACTCCTTACCGAGGGTCTGGAAAATACCTGTGCACCACATTCGATCTTACCTGGGACAAAAGCAGGTTGGCTTCGACACAAGCAAATTCAGGTACGATTCGGCGCGCATTATAGGTTTCGGCGCCGGGCCCGGCGAGTTGGCGCCGGTTGCAGGGGGCTTGGCGGCAGCGCCTGAGCACAGTTGCGGCGCAAAGCGTAAGCTCGGAGACAAAGTGATAGGCGAATTCGACCTCATTGAGCGCTGGTTCCGACGTCCATCTGGCTGCGGATCTGGAGTGCGACTGGGGGTAGGGGATGACTGCGCTCTGCTTGAGCCACCGCCGGGCAAGCTCATCGCCGTGACCGTGGACACGCTG
>CAZLYT010000335.1:0-12601 GCA_964563515.1 uncultured Candidatus Competibacteraceae bacterium
TGTCGGAAAATTCTCAAGCGCGCTCGATGCGGGCTGGTGCGAGAGCCCGTCCTGGTGGATGCCGGAAGTCGCGAGGATTTGAGACAAGCACTTGGTATCAGCGACCGGCTACGGGTTGTTTACGAGTACCGGGATCAGCTACAAGATCTGTGGAAGCGCATCGCAAACGGACCCACGCACATGCTGCAAAGCTTGCAGGAGTGGTGCGCGCGCGCCGAAAGTAGCGGCATCAAAGTGCTGCAGGATTTCGCTTTCAGCCTGCGCCGCTATTCACTGGTCGCGCGTCCGCCAGTCGGCTTATTTAATCTTGGCTTCCTTATAGATGACGTGCTGCCTCACCACCGGATCGTACTTGCGGAACTCCAGCTTGTTCGGAGTATTCCGCTTGTTCTTGGTGGTGGTGTAGTAGTGCCCAGTTCCGGCACTGGAAACCAGCTTGATCTTGTCTCGAATCGCTTTCGCCACGACCTACTCCTTAGACCTTCTCGCCACGGGCGCGTAACTCTGCAAGCACCGTGTCGATACCTTTCTTGTCGATGATGCGCATGCCCTTGGAGGACACTCGCAGCTGCACGTAGCGCTTTTCGCTCTCCACCCAGAAGCGGTGGTTGTGCAGGTTCGGTAAGAAGCGCCGCTTGGTCTTGTTATTAGCGTGCGATACGTTGTGCCCGCTAATGGGCCGCTTGCCCGTGATCTGGCACACCTTCGACATGGTCCGACTCCAGAGCTGAAAGCGCCAGCCCGACCAGGCCAGCCCTAGAGCGCGGTCTTATACCAAAGCCACCGGGTGCGGGCAAGCGTGCCCGCTCCGAAAGCTCTCCTGGGGAGGCCCGGAAAGGCCCTACAACAGCCCGCGCTCCGCGAACGACACCGGTTCGCCGTCTCCCACCACGAAATGGTCCAACAGTCGCACGTCCACCAATGCCAGGGCGTCTTTAAGGCGCTCGGTGATCTCCCGGTCGGCGCGGCTGGGCTCGGCCACACCCGAAGGATGATTGTGTGCAAAGATCACCGCTGCGGCGTTGTGGTGCAGGCAACGCCGAACCACCTCGCGGGGATGTACGCTAGCGCCCGCCACCGATCCCCGGAACAGTTCCTCGTAGGCGATCAGGCGGTGACGATTGTCGAGGAACAGGGCGGCGAAGACCTCGTGAGGGTGATGGCGCAGCCGCGCGCTCAACAAGCGCCGGGTGTCGGCGACTCCCGCTAGCACGTTGCCGCGTCTGAGGCCGGCGTCAAGATAGCGTCGACCGAGCTCCAAGGCGGCCTTCAACAATACCGCCTTGGCCGGGCCGAGCCCCGAAGTTGCGCACATCGCGGTGACTTCCGCGTCCAGTAGCGGCCGCAATCCACCGTGAACCTGGAGCAGGTCGCGGGCTAGATCTACTGCCGACCTTCCGCGGGTGCCGGTGCGCAAGAACAGCGCTAGCAACTCGGCGTCGGATAGCGTTTCGGGCCCTCGGGACAGGAGCTTTTCCCGAGGCCGCTCGGCGGCTGGCCATGCGGAGATAGGCATGCCGGACCTCCTTGTCCGGAACTAACTTTTGGTTCCACAGCCAGCAATCCTTGCGCCAGTTTCACCGTCGCCGTCGCATTGGATAAACTCTGCGCCTGACTCGGCCGGGGGATGTGGCGTGCTAAGCGGAAAACGAGTGCTGTTGGGAGTTACCGCCGGCATCGCCGCCTATAAGAGTGCCGATCTGGTGCGCCGCCTTGGCGAGGCTGGAGCCGAAGTCCAGGTGGCCATGACGCCGGGAGCGACGGCCTTCGTCGGCCCGCTGACTATGCAGGCGGTGTCAGGTCGCCCGGTGAGAACCGACCTGCTGGATCCGGATGCGGAGGCTGGCATGGGCCACATCGAGCTGGCGCGCTGGCCCGACTTGATCCTGGTGGCGCCCGCTACCGCCGATTTCCTGGCGCGCTTGAGCCACGGGTTGGCCGACGATCTGTTGACGACACTCTGTCTGGCCACCGACCGGCCGATTCTGCTGGCGCCGGCAATGAACCGGCTGATGTGGGCCAATGTCGCCACCCAAGAAAACGTCGCCACGCTGCAGCGACGCGGTCAGCGACTGCTGGGGCCGGCACAGGGTGATCAGGCCTGCGGCGAGGTGGGGCTGGGCCGGATGTTGGAGCCGACCGAGCTGGTGCAGGCCGTGGTCGATGCCTTGCGCCCTGCCGTCGACGGTGTCTTGGCAGGCAAGAGCGTTCTGGTGACTGCCGGCCCGACCCGTGAGCCCATAGACCCGGTGCGCTACGTCAGCAATCGCAGCTCCGGACGCATGGGCTACGCGGTCGCTGCCGCGGCGGCGGCAGCGGGTGCGCGCGTGGTGCTGGTGAGCGGTCCGTCGGGTCTGCAGACCCCGGAGGGTGTACAGCGGGTGGACGTGGAAACCGCGCAAGAGATGCACCAGGCGGTCATGGCAAGGGTGTCAGAGGCGGATGTGTTCATCGCCACCGCCGCGGTCGCCGACTATCGTGCAGCCCACGCAGCACATAGCAAAATCAAGAAGAACGCCGATCAGCTGACCCTGGAGTTGGTACGCAATCCGGACATTTTGGCCGACGTGGCTAGCCTGCAGTCACCGCCGTTCACGGTGGGATTCGCCGCCGAGACCGACAACGTGCTCGCTTATGCTAGCGCCAAGCGCGTGGCCAAGCGCATCGACCTGATTGCGGCCAACGAGGTGGGGCGTGGCCGTGCTTTCGATCAAGAGGACAACGAGCTGCACGTGCTCTGGGAAGGTGGCGGTCGCAGCCTGGGGCGGGCATCGAAGACCCGCCTCGCCCAAGCTCTGGTGGCGCTAGTGGCCGAGAGATTGCCGCACCGCTGAAGTCGCGTCGGCTACCGCAAGCATGCCGTGGCGAGTTGCTCACCCAGTGAGGGGGCCGAGCTCGAGCCGCGCATCCCCCTGCCAGCACCGCGGCCGCTTCGCGTCCGGGCTGTGATGACGAGGTCGTAGGTTGCACATCATCGACATCAAGATTCTGGACCCGCGCATCGGCCGCGACATTCCGCTTCCGGAATACGCCACTGCCGGCTCAGCAGGGATGGATTTGCGGGCATGTCTTGCAACAGCGTTGACCCTGGAGCCGGGCCAGACCGAACTCATCCCCACCGGTATTGCGCTCCATATTGGCGATCCCGGGCTGGCCGCGGTGGTTTTGCCCCGGTCGGGGCTGGGTCACCGACACGGTATCGTGCTGGGAAACCTGGTAGGGCTGATTGACTCCGACTATCAAGGCCAGCTCTACGTGTCCTGCTGGAACCGTGGCAGCGAGTCATTCAAGGTGGAGGTGGGTGAGCGCGTTGCGCAGCTGGTAGTGGTGCCGGTGGTTCGGACGCGTTTTCGGGTGGTCGATGATTTCGCTGCCAGCAAGCGAGGCGAGGGCGGGTTCGGCCACAGCGGCCGAACCTGAAACCTCATAGCGCTCAACACGGCACCCGGCGACGGTGGAAGGGGAGCAAGGCATGGCAATGGATTCTCAGGCGGCGAGTAACGTTGCCCACGTCCTGACCGAGGCACTGCCCTACATCCAGCGCTTCACCGGGCGCACCGTGGTGATCAAGTACGGTGGTAATGCCATGGAGAGCGAGCCGCTCAAGAACGGCTTCGCCCGCGACATCGTGCTGATGAAGCTGGTTGGCATCAACCCGGTGGTGGTGCACGGCGGTGGTCCGCAGATTGGGAAGCTGCTGGCCCGCATTGGCAAGGAGTCGAGATTTGTCGATGGGATGCGGGTGACCGACGCCGAGACCATGGATGTAGTCGAGATGGTGCTGGGCGGGTTGGTCAACAAGGAGATCGTCAACAACATCAACCGCCACGGCGGTTGTGCCGTGGGCCTGACCGGCAAGGATGGGGACCTGATCCGCGCCCGCAAGCTCACCGTCAGCCGCGACGGAGCCGAGCTGCAGGCGCCGGAGATCATCGACCTCGGGCATGTGGGCGAGGTCCAGAGCATCGACACCTCAGTAGTCAATACCCTCACCCACGGCAACTTCATTCCCGTGATTGCGCCGATAGGCGTCGGTGCCGACGGCCATTCCTACAACATCAACGCTGACTTGGTGGCGGGCAAGATCGCGGAAGTGCTAACCGCGGAGAAGCTCATCATGCTCACCAATACCACGGGAGTGCTCGACCGCGAGGGCAAGCTGCTCACTGGGCTGACGGCCCAGCGCGTGGACCAGCTCATCAGCGACGGCACCATTAGCGGCGGGATGCTGCCGAAGGTGCGCTGTGCGCTCGAAGCGGTCAAGGCGGGCGTGCATGCAGCCCACATCATCGATGGGCGCGCGCCCCACGCGGTGCTGATCGAGCTGTTCACCGACGCCGGAATCGGCACCTTGATTCGCCGTTGATTGCGGACGCTTTGACCTATTCGCGACCATGCCAATGGATCAGAGCTTCCCTAATTCCAATTGGTCGGGAGCTCAATTCGAAGAGACATGAAGAGCGGTATTGCGCTTTCCATGGGAAGGCTTACACTCTCGCCTGTCACCAGATTTCGGGGTGTCGTCGAGCCGGTTTTATTCCGGCTGCTTTAGGAGTTAGAACACGCAGAGCCCTACCGGGAGCTGCCGCGTCGATACCTCGAATGTCCTTCGATCCTTCCCGGCATGAAGCCGTTCCCCAGGCATCGACCGCTTAATGCGGCCCGCGAACCCGTGGGTTCGTTGGTGGCGTATGGGCGGAGTGCGACCGGGCGCAAAGCTTGTGGCCGCCGATCCGGTGATTTCCTTACTCAAGTGTTTGCGTGGTACCTGAAAGCGATCGGGGAAGGACGATCGCCCGGTGCCGTGGAGATTTTGAAGATGAAGAGCATTTATGTCGGCAACCTCCCGTTCACCTGCTCCGAGGACGAGGTGCGCCAGCTGTTCGAGCAGTACGGGGCGGTAAGCTCCGTCAAGCTGGTTAATGACCGGGAGACCGGCAGGCCCCGAGGCTTCGGCTTCGTGGAAATGGATAGCCCCGACGCAGAGACGGCCATTCGTGCCCTCGATGGCAGGGACTTCAAGGGTCGCGGCCTGCGGGTGAACGAGGCGCAGCCTCGCCAGCCGCGGGGACCGCGTCCCGGTGGCGGTGGCGGTGGCGGTGGTGGCGGGCGTCCGCCGCGCCGCCCCATGTAACAGGCGGTCCGAAGGTGGAGCACCGGTGACCCGGCGAGGGCGCGTCACCGGTGCTCCCTAGTCACGACTGTGCCCAATATCGCTTCTTGATCAGGTGATCGATAGACCACTTGCCCGGCCCGCGGAATACCGTGATCAGCATCAGGGCGCCCCACCAGAGGTGATCGAGTTGGCCGTATAGGCTGAGCCCCGGGTACGAAATGACCGCCACCGCGTTGAAGATGAACAATGCGGCCGCCGCCAATCGCCCTGCCAACCCGAAGGCCAGCAGTACGGGCAAAGTCAGCTCGGCCGTGGTTCCGAGCGCCGCTGCGACCTCCGGTGACAGCAGAGGCACGTCGTATTCATGGGTAAACAGCAGCACCGTGCTTTGCCAGCTGGCAATCTTGGTCAGGCCCGACTTCCAGAATATCCAGGCCACACCAAGCCGAATCGATAGATCGAACAACGGGGTCAGCTTGCGACCCGCGGAATCGAGTGCCCCGTACCAGGAGCGCAGTCGGGCAGAGAAGCCGGTCACGTTTCCTCCCGGCCTGCGGGCTGGATCGGACTCGGACTCGCCGATGATGCTGCTCATTGCTCAAACCCTCCGATAACCTGTTGCGAGACCAGGTGTCGTAGCTCGAGACCCAGGTCGAACTCCGGATCCGCGATTAGCGCTGCCTCAGCCGCCTGATCCAGCACGGCGCCGTGACTCAATGCCCGTAGAAATTCGAAGCGACCCGCCGCGGCGGCCTCGACCGCTACCTGACGGGCGATTCGCGCGATCACGGCGCGCTGCGCTCCGGAGCGCAGGTCAATCCTTTGATCGCCGTTGCCTCCGGGTTGGTTGACCTCCCATATCCGCACCGACGGGAACTCCGACGCCATCAGCCGGAGTGCGGGTTGGAGATGGAAGCGCAGCCGGCCGTAGCGTTCGACGGGCACCGTGGCAAGGCTCGAGAAGTCAAAGCCGGGCGCCTCGGCGGCATGGAACGCTTGGTGGCAGGCCCAGTCGATGCGCGCCACATCAGGCAGATAAGGCAGGGCAGCGGCGTGCTTGAAGTGGCGCAAGAAAGCCGGCAACTCGGCGCCGAAGTCGTGCAGGTTGCCGCTTCGTGGCGGCGCCTCGCGCACCAAGGCGCGCGCGACAGTGGCAAAGAAATCATCTCCCACCAGCCGCACTATGGTGGGGTAAACGGCCCGCAGGGCCTCTCGCAAGCTGATGTTGAAGTTGTTGCGGTAAAGCTGGAGTCGCTGCTCCGGCTGAAAAACGTCTGCCTGAATCAGATCGGCGGCCTCGGCTAGCTCGCCGCTCCACACCGCCCGAGCAAAGGCTTGCTGGACATCATGCAGCGTCGGCATGACACACCTCGCGGTGAATCCGGTCAGCCGTGTCGGCTTCCTCCAGCAGCACCTCTAGCGCCGGGAGATTGCAGTCCCACTCGATCAGAGTGGGCGCATCCGGGAAGCGCTCAGCGGTCAGTCGATACAAGGCCCACACTGGTTCGGCGACGCGGCAGCCGTGGTCATCGATCAGGATGCGACGACCGTTCGACCAGCGCTCGGTGTGACCTGCCAGATGCAGCTCCGCTACCAGGTCCCGAGGCACAGCCTCCAGGTAACGCTCGGCCGAAAACTGGTGATTGACGGCGCTGACGTGGACGTTGTTCACGTCCAGCAACAGGGCGCAGCCGCTGCGCCGCGCAACTTCCACCAAAAACTCCCACTCCGGAATAGTCGAATGCGCATAGCGCAGGTAGCTGGATGGGTTCTCCACCAGGACCTGCCGCCCCAGAAACTGTTGAACCTCCTGCACCCGATTGACGAAGTGGTCCAGTGCCTCCTCGGTGTAGGGCAGCGGCAGCAGGTCGTTCAGGTAGACGCCGTCCACTGACGACCAGCTCAGGTGATCCGAAACCAGTGCCGGCTGGAAACGATCCACCAGCGCCTTCAGCCGCCTCAAGTGGTGCCTGTTGATGGGATCGGTAGAGCCGAGGGAGAGCCCAACGCCGTGCAGGCTTAGGGGGTAGCGCTCCCGGATCGCCTCCAGATAAGCCAGTGGCGAGCCACCGTCTCCGAAGTAGTTCTCGCTGTGGGCCTCTAGCCACGCCACGCCGGGGGTTTGCTCCACCACCTCGCGATAGTGCGGGGCGCGTAGCCCGATCCCGGCACCAGCCGGGATCGGGCTAGCCGGAGCCAGTTGACTCCGCGTGACCATCGGTCAGGCCTTGGGCTCTAGCGAGCCGCCGACAATCTTTTCGCAGGTGCCCGCCGGCAGATACACCCAGGCGTCCCCCTGGCCATCCACTTTCGAGGTGCCGGCGCAGGAGCTGTTGGCGGTCTGGCAGTCGTTCTGCCCGGCCTTGACCACGCCATAGCACTTCTCGACGTCGTCGGCGGCGACGGCGTGGCTGGCGAGACCAGCGGCCCCAAGGGCCAGCAATCCGGAAATGGCGGTAACGGTAACTACTCGATTGTTTCGCATGTGGTATCTCCTCTGCTTGTCGACGCCCTCTCGTGGGCGGTCATGCGGACATACGCAGCGCAGCCGTTTAGCGATTCACGCTACTCGCGCCCATGGGGTCCAAAGACGATGACCGAGCGCACAGAGCCAAGGCCGCGGGACGGCGCATGCAGCTCGTGCCGATCGGGTCGACGCTACGCGCGAGCGCGGATTACACTGCCGCGACCGTAATGGACGGTCGACAGCGACAAGAGGCCCATCGATGCGCCGAGTGGTGTTCAATCAGAAGGGTGGCGTTGGCAAATCCACCATTGCCTGTAATTTGGCTGCGATTGCCGCCGAGGAAGGCACTCCGACGTTGCTGATCGATCTCGACCCGCAAGGCAACAGTACGCGCTATTTGATGGGCTCGGCCGGCGAAGATCTGGATAAGAACGCCGCCGGCTTCTTCGGGCAAATGCTCTCGTATCGCTTCTTCCGTGACACCCTGGAGGACTTCATCGCGCCGAGCCCATTCCCAAACCTCTCCCTGCTGGCCTCCAATCCGGAGCTGGCCGAACTGGAAGGCAAGCTGGAAGCGCGTTACAAGATGTTCAAGCTGCGGGAAGCGCTGGAGGAGCTGGAGGGATTCCGGCAGATCTACATCGATACCCCGCCCGCCATGAACTTCTATACGCGCTCGGCTCTCATCGCCGCCGAGAGCTGTCTCATTCCCTTCGACTGTGACGACTTCTCGCGCCAGGCGCTGTATGCGCTGATGGCCAACGTCAGCGAGATTCGGGAAGACCACAACCACGCGCTGCAAGTGGAGGGGATCGTGGTCAACCAGTACCAGGCGCGCGCGCGCCTGCCGCGAACCTTGGTAGATGAGCTGGTGGCTGAGGGCTTGCCGGTCCTCACGCCGTTTCTGTCGAGCTCGGTGAAGGTGCGCGAATCGCACCAGCAGGCGCTGCCGCTGATACATCTCGCGCCTCGCCACAAGCTCAGTGAGGAGTATCGGGCGCTACACGCAGCGTTGCATCGGCAGCCGGTGGCGAGCGAGGCTCACACGCCGTAGCGTTGGCGATAGCGGGTCATGGCCGCTCGCGACGTGGCCAGCTCCGGATTGTCGGCGATATATTCGATCAAATCGGCGAGGGTGACGATCGCAGCGCACGGCACCTGGTAGCGTTCAGCCACCTCGGCCACCGCAGACAGCCTGCCCTGACCGCGTTCCTGGCGATCCAAGCTGATGACCACGCCGGCGGGTTCGGCCCCGCAGCTCTCGATCAAGCGTATGGCTTCACCGATTGCGGTGCCCGCGGTGATGACATCGTCGATGATCAGCACCCGTCCGGCCAGTGCCGCGCCCACCACTTGGCCGCCCTCGCCGTGATCCTTGGCTTCTTTGCGATTGAACGCCCACGGCACGTCGTGCTGGAAATCGCGCGCCAGGGCAATGGCAGTGGCCGCTGCCAGAGGAATACCTTTGTAGGCGGGCCCGAACAGGACGTCGAAGCCAAGCTCGGCCGTGACGATGGCCTGGGCGTAGGCGCTGCCGAGTCGAGCCAGGGCTGCCCCGGTATGAAAAGCGCCGGCGTTGAAGAAATAAGGACTGACCCGCCCGGATTTGAGGGTGAATTCACCAAAGGACAGGGCTCCGCGCGCCAGCGCCAGATCCAGGAACTCCCGCTGGTAAGCTTGCATCGGACGGGCCCAGCCGTAATCGGGGAGCCCGAGTGTAGCGGGGCCGGTACTACTGGCTCAACGATCGCGTGGCGCGAAACAGTACTTCATGCGAGTCATCACACTAAATCTCAACGGCATCCGGGCGGCCGCCCGCAAAGGTTTTTTCGATTGGCTGGCAGCGCAGGACGCGGAGCTGGTATGCCTGCAGGAAATTCGCGCCCAGCTGCCGCAGCTCGAGGGCGACGATCGCTTCTTTCCAGCTAGCTACCATTGCTACTACGAGCTCTCCACCCGGCCTGGTTACAGCGGCGTTGCAGTCTACTCCCGCCAGCGGCCGAATCGGGTAATCAGGGGCTTGGGCTGCGCTGAGTTCGATGGTGAAGGCCGCTACCTGGAGCTCGAGTTCGACGCCTACTCGATAGCCTCCTTGTATTTACCCTCCGGGACCTCCAGTGAGACCAGACAGCTGGCCAAGTACCGCTTCATGGACCAGTTCTACGGTTACCTGGAAACCGTGCGTGGGGAGCGCGAGCTGCTGATCAGCGGCGACTGGAACATCGCCCACCGTCCGATAGACCTGAAGAACTGGCGCGCCAACCAAAAGAACTCTGGTTTCTTGCCCGCGGAGCGCGCCTGGATGGACCGAGTGCTGGATGAGGCGGGCTACGTGGATGTGTTTCGTCGCCTGGAGGCCGGACCGGACCATTACACCTGGTGGTCGAACCGGGGCCGGGCCTGGGACAAGAATGTCGGGTGGCGCATCGACTATCAGATCTCGACCCCAGGCCTGGCTGAACGAGCGCGGGATACATTCATATACACGTCCGAGCGCTTTTCGGACCACGCGCCGCTGGTGATGGAGTACGCTTGAGCATCCAAAGATACCCGGCGATGCCGCTCGTCCGGTGCCCAAGGAGGGGCTCACATGCGCGTATTACTTACCATTCTGCTGGTTGCCGGTCTGGCTACCGAGGCGACAGCAGAGGTTTTCCGGTGGACGGATGAGAGTGGCGTTGTTCACTATGCCGAGCATCCTCCGGCCCATATTTCCGCCGTTCCATTGCACTTCACGCTGCCTGAGCCTGAGCCCTCGGTGGGGCTTCGGGCCGGGGAGCGCGCCATGCTCGATGGATTACCGGCGCCAGATCATGCGCCCACGCGTGCTCGGCCGACCGCCTCACCTGCGACTGCCATTGCCAGACTTTGCCGCCAGTCCCGGGACCAGGAGCGGCAACTGCGCGAGCGCATGCGCAGCGGCTACAAGGCTCACGAGTACAACGGCCTCATGGCGGCAGCCCAGCGCCTGCGTCGAGAGCAGAAGGCGTATTGCCGCTGACCTCCGCCATTGGTGCGCGGCCTCAGGCAGCGCGCCATGAACTGGGGCGAGGCACTGCGACTGTATGGGCAGCCGCGGGTGCTCGCCATGCTGTTGCTGGGCTTCTCCGCCGGCCTACCGCTGTTGTTGGTATTTGGCACCTTGTCGGCCTGGTTGCGTGAAGCCGGCGTTGATCGATCCACCATCGGACACGTGAGCTGGGTGGCCACCCTGTATGCGCTGAAGTTCGTTTGGGCGCCGCTGGTGGACCGCGTCCCGGTGCCAGTGCTCGGTCGTCTGCTGGGTCAACGCCGAGGTTGGATGCTGGCCGCCCAGCTCGGCGTGGCCGGCGGGCTGTTGGCCATGGCCGGTGCGCAGCCCGGTCAAGGGCTCCAGGTGCTGGTGGTGTGTGCATTGCTGGTGGCGTTTTGCTCTGCCACCCAGGACATCAGCATCGATGCCTGGCGCATCGAGGCCGTGGGCGTCGAGGCCCAGGGCGCCATGGCTGCCATGTACCAAGGTGGTTACCGCATCGGGATGATCGTTGCCGGCGCCGGGGCGCTCTACGTGGCGGAATACGCGTCCTGGGGCATGGCCTACACCGCCATGGCCGCCTGCATGACCATCGGCATGGCGACGACCTTGCTGGTGCCGGAGCCCGAGCACCGTCGTGACGCGGGGGCCTGGGAGCAGGAGCGGAGGGTGTTGGCGTTCCTGGAGCGCTCCGCGCACCTACCGCGGTGGGCGCGGCGTGTCGGCGCCTGGTTTTTGGGGGCCGTGGTGTGCCCCTTTGCCGAATTCTTCTCGCGCAATGGCCGCCTCGCCTTGGCGATACTCGCCTTCATCGGCGTGTTCCGGCTCTGCGACATCACCATGGGGGTGATGGCCAATCCCTTCTACATCGACATGGGCTACAGCAAGGCCGACATTGCCAGCGTGACCAAGGTCTTCGGCTTAGGCATGACCATGGCCGGCGCTGCGCTAGGCGGCGTGCTGGTGGCTCGGGTGGGAGTCATGCGCATATTGCTGGTGAGCGCTGCCTTGGCCGCAGGCACCAACATCCTGTTTGCCTGGCTGGCAACCCGTGGCGCACCGGATATTTCCCTCCTGGCCCTGGTGATAAGCGCCGACAACCTGAGCGGCGGTATGGCGGGCTCGGCCTTTATCGCCTACTTGTCCGGGCTGACCAACCGAGCCTACACCGCCACCCAGTACGCGCTGTTCAGCTCCCTGATGCTGCTGCCCTCCAAGTTCCTGGGTGGATTCTCGGGACAGATCGTGGATGCAGTAGGCTACTCCCATTTCTTCGTCTACTCGGCAGCATTGGGCATTCCGGCCCTGGTGCTGATCGGCTACTTGAGCAAGGTGGCACCGGTAGAGGCAGAGCCAAGTCAAAGACCAATGGCTCGGCGGGTGTGAGCACGCTACGCGCCGCGGGCCCGGCGCCCTAGAGCGGCTCGCGATTCCTTTTTGGCGAGGTGCTTAGCGGCGCAGCGGTAGCAACTCGAAGCGGCGGCTTTCCAGTCGCCAGTTCGACGCCGTAGCCTCCAGCAGCAGGCAAGACGGGCCCCCGTAGGTCCGAACCCGACCGGCGGCGCCTGGGTTGGCCACCCACGGCTGCGCTTGCCGGTCGACACCCAAGCGATGGCTATGGCCGAATACCACCAGCCGCGCCTCCGGATAGCGTGCGCGCAAACGCTGATGGCGCTTGGCGGCTGGTAGCACCGTATCTCCATGGGTCACCACCAGCATGCCCCCAGGAAGCTGCAGGTGAGCCTCGTCGCGCAAGGCGTCCAGTTGCTCCCGACCCGATTTGCCCCAGTACTTCGGCGTGTCGTTGTTCCCCCGGACGGCTACCACGGTTCGCTGCGCGCCGGCGAGGGTTTCGAGCACCCACGCGCTGCCCACGTCGCCCGCGTGCACGACCATATCAACCTGGCCGGCCAGAGCGGCAATGCGCGGGTCTAGCTGACCATGGGTGTCGGCCACAATGAGCAGATTGACGACAGACGGGTTGGGGTTGGTCAAGCCGCTATAA
>CAZLYT010000336.1:0-18746 GCA_964563515.1 uncultured Candidatus Competibacteraceae bacterium
GGTCCCAAGGGTATGGCTGTTCGCCATTTAAAGTGGTACGCGAGCTGGGTTTAGAACGTCGTGAGACAGTTCGGTCCCTATCTGCCGTGGGCGTTGGAGACTTGAGGGGAGCTGCTCCTAGTACGAGAGGACCGGAGTGGACGTACCTCTGGTGTTCCGGTTGTCACGCCAGTGGCACTGCCGGGTAGCTAAGTACGGAGGGGATAACCGCTGAAAGCATCTAAGCGGGAAGCCCCCCCCAAGATGAGGTCTCCCTGGACCGGTGAGGTCCCTGAAGGGCCCTTGTAGACCACAAGGTTGATAGGCCGGGTGTAGAAGCGCGGCAACGCGTGCAGCTAACCGGTACTAATGGCCCGTGAGGCTTGACCATATAACACCCAAGCGCTCCAGAGGCGCGCGGGGGTGTGAAGACCAAGGCGGCTCGTGCTTCGGGCGCCCACACACCAACCAAGCCACACCGATGCAGCGCTCGCCGCAGCAAAGCCCACCCAACACAGTGCGTCCAACCTTTTTTGCCTGGCGGCCACAGCGCAGGGGAACCACCCGACCCCATCCCGAACTCGGCAGTGAAACCCTCCAGCGCCGATGGTAGTGTGGGGCCTCCCCATGCGAGAGTAGGTCACTGCCAGGCACCCCTCACCAAAGCCCCTGCCTCTCATCGACAGGGGCTTTTTTGCTATTGCGCAGGACGACTGGCATAAACAGTTAACTGCTTGCCCATCAACTAGGTCGCGGGCAGCGCTGCTCAGTACAGCAATGTCGCCATTTTTCGGCGGTAGGAGCTTACCCGAGGGTCTTTCTCACCCAGCAGTTGAAACACATCGAGAAGCCCCTTGCGGCCGACCCCATGGTTGTAATCGCGATCCCGGCGCATGATCTCCAAATACTGATCCATTGCCGCCTCGGGCTGCCCGGCGAGGATTAACTGAGCACCGAGTTGGCTGCGAGCCTCCAAATCCTCCGGGGTGCTCGCGACTCGATCGCGTAAGGAGTCCAGGGACGCCGCACTGGTCCCGCGAGCACGCCGGCGTACATCAAGCTGTGTTTCAAGTGATCGAAAAGCCGCTTCCTGTCGAGCCGAAATTGGTAAGTCGCTCAGGAGTTGCTCGGCTTCATCCAAGTAGTCCAGCTCCACCAGCGCATCCAACAGGTCGAGGGTAACGCGCATGTTCTCTGGATCCTGCAGGCGTGCGTCGCGCAGAATTTTGACCGCGGCCTCCCCGTCGCCTAGCTGGCGCAGCTCGGCCGCACGCTCTCGCACGGCGTCCGTGGGCCGCGGCAAATATGGCTCCATGAACGCCCGTACTGCGCTTTCCGGTAGCGCGCCCATGAATTGATCCACCGCCCGGCCCTCCAGGAAAAGCATAGCCGTCGGCAGGCTGCGGACGCTGTAGCGACGGGCCAGCTCCTGCTCTTCGTCCGCATTCACCTTCGCCAAATAGAACTTGCCGGCTGAGTCTTCGGCCACCTTCGTTAGGACCGGCATCAGCATCTGGCATGGCTGACACCAGCTGGCCCAGAAATCGACGAGTATCGGGGTCTTCAGCGAACGCTGTAGCACCTCGTGGTCGAAGTTGTCCGCAGTCGCTTCAAATACGTAACTTGATTGGGCCATCATTGCGCCTCCAAAGGGCTGATGTCGCGACAAACAGGGCCCGTGACCGATACCTCGGTCCATGTCCACGACGCTATTTGGTGACCTAGATGGGGCCGAAGAGCTCGAAATTCCAGGCCCGCGAGGGCGTATACGAGTCGGGCTATCGTTCCAGATATTTCAACTTGTCTGGAACGCCGTCCCACTCCTCTGCGTCGGTAGGGGCGTCCTTCTTCTGCGTAATCACCGGCCAGCCCCGCGCCAGCTCTGCATTCAGTTGGAGAAAGTGCTCTTGCCCGGCAGGTATATCGTCCTCGGGGAAAATCGCCTCTGCCGGGCATTCCGGCTCGCAAAGCGTGCAATCGATGCATTCGTCGGGGTCGATCACCAGAAAGTTTGGTCCTTCGTGAAAACAATCCACCGGGCAGACCTCGACGCAGTCCGTGTACTTGCACTTGATGCAGTTGTCGACGACTACGAATGTCATGCTGCGCCTCTCTAATCGTTGAGACCGCCGATCTTGGGGCCGGCGGAAGTACTTAGGCGGGATTGTAGCGCCCCGCGGCGGGGGCGACACAAGCAGCGACGGATTTGGAGCCGGCGCTGTCAGATTCGGCGATCACCGACGCAGGGCTTTGATTCGGTACAGCGCTTCCAGTGCGGCGCGGGGGCTCAGCGCGTCGGGTTCCAGCTCGTCCAGCGCTGCCAACGCCGGCTCGTCCTGGGCTGCGAAAAGTGACAATTGGCCGGTAGGCGCCTGGGCTCGTTGGCCGCGCTCCGGTCGCGCCTCCAGCTGCTCGAGTTTGGCGCGCGCGTTAAGCAGAACCGCCGCTGGGATGCCAGCCAGTGCCGCCACCTGCAAGCCATAGCTTCGGCTCGCTGGGCCATCCTTAACTCGATGCAGGAACACGATTCGGTCGCCGTGCTCAGTGGCGTCCAGGTGGACATTGGCGATTCCCGACAACGACTCCGCGAGGGTGGTGAGCTCGAAGTAGTGCGTAGCGAAGAGCGTCATGGCGCGAACTTCTCGAGCCAGGTGCTCGGCACATGCCCAGGCCAGCGCGAGCCCGTCGAAGGTGCTGGTACCCCGGCCTACCTCGTCCATCAACACCAGGCTGTCGGCGCTGGCATTGTGCAGGATGTTGGCAGTTTCAGTCATCTCCACCATGAAGGTGGAGCGTCCGCCCGCCAAGTCGTCCGCAGCGCCGATTCGGGTGAAGATGCGGTCCACCGGGCCGATGCGTACCAGCTCGGCGGGGACGAAGCTGCCCACGTGTGCCAATAGCACGATCAGCGCCGCCTGGCGCATGTAGGTGGACTTGCCGCCCATGTTGGGACCGGTGATAACCAACATGCGACGCTCGTCGTCCAGCTCCAGGTCGTTGGCAACGAATGGGTCGTCGAGGGTGCCTTCCACCACCGGATGGCGACCGCCATCGATGTGGATGCCGCGCTCTGGGCAGAGCGTTGGGGCGCACCAGTGCAGGCTATCCGCGCGCTCGGCGAAGCAACTCAGGACGTCGATCTCGGATAGCGCCGTCGCGGCGAGTTGGAGCTCCGGAAGCTGATCCAGAAGATGTTCCAGCAGGCTTTCGTATAGCGCCCGTTCCCGGGCGAGCGCGCGCTCGCGTGCGCTCAGCACCTTGTCTTCGAATGCCTTGAGTTCCGCTGTAATGAAGCGTTCGGCAGCTTTCAAGGTCTGCCGACGCTGATAGTCGTCCGGCGCCGAGAGTGCTTGCGTGCGCGGCAGCTCGATGTAGAAGCCGTGGACTCGGTTGTAGCCGACCTTCAAACCGGCGAGCCCCGTGCGAGCGCGTTCCCGAGCCTCGAGATCCGCCAGGAACCGATCGGCGCCGTCGGCCAGGGCACGCAGCTCGTCGAGCTCGCGGTCGTAGCCAGGCGCGATCACACCGCCCTCGCGCAGCAGTGCTGGTGGGGTTTCCACTAGCGCTCGGGCCAACACGGATTCGGTCTCGGGCTGCGGCGCCGCCTCTCGCGCCAGCACCTGCATGCGCGGCGAATCGATCTTGGCACACGTTTCCTGCAGTGACGGCAGCTCACTCAGGGCATCTCGAAGCCGAGAGAGGTCACGCGGGCGCACACTGCGCAAAGCGACTCGCGACAGGATTCGTTCCACGTCGCCCACTCGGCGCAGACGGTCGGAAAGTGCGCAGGCGAGGCCTTGTTGCCGGATCTCTGCCACCGCATGGTAGCGTCGGCGCAGCGCCTCGTGATCGCGAATCGGCCGCCCCAGCCAACGTCGCAGCAGCCGCGCGCCCATGGGGGTTGCGGTGCGGTCCAATACGGCCACCAAGGTATGGCGGCGCTCGCCCCGCAGCGACTCGGTGATTTCCAGGTTGCGGCGGCTCGCGGCGTCCAGCATGACGCTCTCTTCCCGCCCTTCGACACGTAGCCCTCGCAGATGAGGTAGCGCGCTGCGCTGGGTGTCGCGCACAAACGCCAGCAAGCAGCCGGCTGCGGCAATCGCCAGCCGTAGCCCGCTACAGCCGAAGCCGCTCAAGTCCTTGGTCTGGAACTGTCGGCAGAGCTCGCGCTCGGCGGTATCGATGTCGAAGTGCCAAGGCGGGCGGCGACGCAAGCTACGCATGGTGCTCACTGGTGACGGTAGCGCGGCATCTTCGCTAACCAGTAATTCTGCTGGCCGCAAGCGCTCCAATTCCGCGCACAGGGCTTCCTCACTGGACACCTCGGACACCTCGGAGACCACGAAGCGGCCTCCCGCCAGGTCCAGACTGGCAAGGCCAATGCCGTTGTCGCCGAAAGCCAGTGCCACCAACAAGCTCTCTTCGCGCTCGTCGAGCAATGCCTCGTCTGTCAGCGTGCCTGGGGTGATGATGCGTACGACCTGGCGGTCCACCGGCCCGCGGCTGGTGGCGGGATCGCCAATTTGCTCGCAGATGGCGATCGACTCGCCGAGTCGCACCAACTTGGCCAGGTAGCTCTCGACGGCGTGGACGGGAACACCCGCCATCGGGATCGGTTCGCCGCCCGACTGGCCGCGGGCCGTGAGGGTGATACCAAGGAGGTCGGCAGCGCGACGGGCGTCCGAGTAGAATAGCTCGTAGAAATCTCCCATCCGGTAGAACAACAGCATTTCGGGATGCTCCGCTTTGATGCGGAGATACTGCTGCATCACGGGGGTGTGCTGAGGGGCTGCGGCGGCCGGCGTCGGGGCGGACATCACCCACGAGTGTAACTGCCGGCCGAACACACAGGCCAGCGGATAGGGAGCGTGAAGTGCGTGACCCAGGAGAGCTGAAAGAGATGAGATCGCGAGCGCAAGGAAAGGGGATGGCCGCCACTCTGGCGGTCGCGCTCCTGTTGACCGGTCAAGCGGTCAATGGGCAGACCGAAATACCCGCGGGGCAAACCGAGGGCCCGAGCTCTGCGGTTGACGATCCCTTGCAGGAGGCACGCTCCCTGGCAGCCTCCGGAGACACGCAAACGGCGGTGGAGAAGCTCGATCAACTTGCGGCCGGGCACGCCGACGAGGGTGTCAAAGTGCAGGCCCGCTACCTGAAGGGAATGGTGCTGCTTGGTGCCGGTGATAAGGATTCCGCCGCCGAGGCATTCCAGGCGCTGATCGCTGACTATCCGGCGCTGCCCGAGCCTTACAACAATCTCGCCGCGATCCATGCCGCAGAGGGTGAGCTGGACCGGGCGCGAGAGCTTTTGGAGACGCTCGTGGCGCGGCAGCCAGACTATGCCATCGGCTACGAGAATCTAGGCGACGTCTACGCCAAGCTCGCTGCAGACGCCTATGGCCGCGCCAGTGAGCTGGCACAAGATCCTGGACAGCTGCCGCAGAAGTTGGACTTGCTCAATCAGTTGTTCGGGTCATCCAACTGACTTGCGATGATCCGGACGTGGTTGCCCGCGCACGCCAGCCTGCGGCGCTACTGGCCCGTCGCGATCTGCGATTGGCGGTCGCGGAGGGCAGCACCGGGGGCGCCCTGGCGGCTGCGTTGACTGCCGTGTCCGGCAGCTCCCGGTGGTTTGACCTCGCCGTCGTGGCGTACAGCAATTCCTCTAAAGAGCGGCTGCTCGGCGTATCCTCTGCGCTGCTCGACCAGCATGGGGCAGTAAGTCTGCAGGTCGCGGAAGCGATGGCGAGGGGTGTGCTGGCGATCAGCGACGCTCGCCTGGCGCTTGCCGAGACTTCGGTGCTTGGACCGGGTGGCGGTAGAGCCCAAAAGCCCGTGGGCAGCGCTTGGCTGGTGTGCCAGCTGCGCGATGGGGAGGGGCGCAGCGCTGGCTACCGTTTCGAGGGTGACCGGGAGGCCGTGCGGACTGCGATCGTGGGGGCGGCGCTGGAGCTGATCGCGAGTGTCGCCGGAGAACTCTGACCGACGCCTGTTCGTGGCACTGTGGCCGGATGCCGAGCTGGCGGTCGCCGTGGCCGAGGCGGTTGGTGCGGCCCGGCGAAACTGTCGCCCTTTACCTAGGGAGAAGCTGCACCTCACCCTCGCCTTTGTCGGACGGCTGCCGGAGGCGCGTCTTGACGGCTGTATCGCGGCGCTCGGTCGAATTAGACGTCCAGCGTTCGAGCTCCGCCTGGAGCGATTCGGCCATTGGGCACGCCATGGTGTGCTGTGGCTGGGGCCGGAAGAAGCGAGTCCCGAAGGCGGTGCGCTCGCTGGCGCGATTGGCGAGAGCTTGGTGGAGGCGGACATTCCCTTCGACCGACGGCGTTTCCGGGCGCACTTAACCGTGGCTCGTAACTGCCGCAAGCCGGCGTTGCCACGCTTGGTTGCGCCGCTGCGCTGGGCGGTGAACAACTTCCGGCTGGTGGAATCGAAGCTGTCATCTAGCGGCTCGGAATATATCTGCCTGCGCGAATGGGCGTTGGGTTGACGACAGCCTTCGGGGGCATCCGCGTTCGTCAATAAGTGTTGGCATCCCGATCTAGTCGCGCGTCGTGGATGCTTCGATTGCGCGGCGTTGTTGATATGGGATAATTCTGGCGCTTTTAAGCCGATGGCTTAATGGACTAAGCACGGAAGAGGTGAAACTGATGGATGAAAACAGAAAACGGGCTCTGGCGGCGGCACTGACTCAAATCGAGCGTCAGTTTGGCAAGGGCTCAGTGATGCGCTTAGGCGACGCCGGGGCTGCGGCGCGTGACGTGGAAGCTATCTCCACCGGCTCCCTCAGCCTGGACATCGCGCTAGGGATCGGTGGTCTGCCGCGCGGCCGGGTGGTGGAGATCTACGGGCCCGAATCCTCCGGCAAGACCACGCTGGCACTGCAATCGATCGCCCAGGTCCAACGCAAGGGCGGAACCGCCGCCTTCGTCGATGCCGAACACGCCCTGGATCCGAGCTACGCAGAGAATCTTGGGGTGAGCGTGGACGATCTACTGGTGTCACAGCCCGACACCGGGGAGCAGGCGCTCGAGATCACTGACATGCTGGTGCGCTCCGGTGCGGTCGACATTATCGTGATCGACTCGGTGGCTGCCCTGACGCCGAAGGCAGAGATTGAAGGTGAGATGGGCGACTCCCACGTGGGTTTGCACGCCCGCCTGATGTCCCAGGCCCTGCGCAAGCTCACTGCCAACATCAAGCGCTCCAACTGCTTGGTTATCTTCATCAATCAGATCCGCCTCAAGATCGGGGTGATGTTCGGCAATCCGGAAACCACCACGGGTGGTAACGCACTGAAATTCTATGCCTCGGTACGGCTCGACATTCGCCGTATTGGCTCGATCAAGAAGGCGGACGAGGTGATCGGCAGCGAGACCCGGGTCAAGGTAGTCAAGAACAAGATGGCGCCACCATTCCGCCAAGCGGAGTTCGATATTCTCTACGGCGGGGGAATATCCCGTGAGGGCGAGCTCATCGAGCTGGGTGTGAAAGAAGGAATCGTCTCGAAATCCGGCGCTTGGTACAGCTACGGCAGTGACCGTATCGGCCAGGGCAAGGACAACGTCCGCGATTTCCTTCGCGAGCATCCGGAAATGGCTGCGGACATCGAGCAAAGGATCCGTGAACGACTGCTACCGAGAAAGCGTCCAGCCGACGCCGAGGCGGAAGCTGCGGCCGTGGTCGAGGGCTGAGCCCATGGAGCCGGACGCCGAGGCCATCGCCGTTCGGCTCCTCGCCCGCCGCGAACACTCCGCGGCGGAGTTGCGTTACAAGCTGCTCAAGCGGGGCGTCGATGCGGGTGATATAGAGTACGCGCTGCGCAACCTGGCGACGCGGGGTTGGCAAGATGACAGACGTTTCGCCGAGAGCTTCGCCACGGCCCGCGCCGACCGCGGCTATGGACCGCTGAGAATCCGTGCCGAGCTGCAGCAGCGAGGATTGTCCGCGGAGGCCGCCAGGACGGCCGTCGACGAGCTCGACCGGGACTGGGGCTACCTGGCCATCGTGGCGCTGCAGAAGCATTTTGGCGATGTTGCAGCCAGGGACATAGTCGAGCGGGCTCGGCGCTCGCGCTTTCTACAGCGGCGCGGCTTTTCAAGCGGGCAGACCGCCGCGGCCGTGAGTGTGGCGCGTGGAGGAGATGCGACGCTTTCGCAATAGGGTTCGACCCGCGTCACCGTCTGGAATTGCCCGTGAATTGCCTGCGTCAAAGGTTGTCAGATAACACGCACAGAACGGCTCGTAGCAACCGCACGGGGTGCTGCTTGCCGCAGTCACCGCGTCCAACCAACCGGATTGCCGAAACTAGATGACCAGTAGCTCCGAGATCCGCAGAGCATTTCTCGAATTCTTCCGGGCCCGGGGCCACGAAGTGGTGCCGAGTAGTCCCCTGGTGCCTGCCAATGACCCGACGCTGTTGTTTACCAACGCCGGCATGGTTCAGTTCAAGGAGGTCTTCCTGGGCCGGGACCATCGCAGCTATACACGGGCGACCACGTCCCAGCGCTGCGTCCGCGCCGGTGGCAAACACAACGATTTGGAAAATGTCGGCTATACCGCCCGCCACCATACCTTCTTCGAGATGCTGGGCAACTTCAGCTTCGGGGACTATTTCAAGCGCGACGCCATACACTTCGCTTGGGATTTCCTCACCCGAGAGATAGGTCTGCCGGCGGAGAAGCTCTGGGTCACCGTGTTCGAGGAGGATGACGAGGCCGCCGACATTTGGTTGCGGGAGATCGGAGTCGATAGCCATCGCTTCGCCCGCATCGGTGCCAAGGACAACTTCTGGGCCATGGGCGATACCGGCCCGTGTGGGCCTTGTACCGAGGTTTTCTACGACCACGGTCCCGGTATCGCCGGCGGCCCACCGGGAACGCCGGAGGCGGACGGCGACCGTTACATCGAGATCTGGAACCTGGTGTTCATGCAATTCGACCGCGCGGCGGACGGCACCTTGGCGCCGCTGCCGAAGCCCTCCGTGGACACCGGCATGGGACTGGAACGACTGGCGGCCGTGTTGCAGGGCGTCCATAGCAACTACGACATCGATCTGTTCCGGGCGTTGATCCATTCGGCCGCCGAGGCGACCGGCACCAGCGATCGGGCGTCGCCCTCGCTCAAGGTCATTGCGGATCACATCCGCTCCACCAGCTTCCTCATCACGGACGGCGTGTTGCCCTCCAACGAGGGTCGCGGCTACGTGCTGCGACGAATCATGCGCCGGGCTATCAGGCACGGCTACAAGCTCGGTTGCAACACGCCTTTCTTGCACCGGCTGGTGGCTCCATTGGAGGCCGAGATGGGAGAAGCCTATCCCGAGCTGTCGCGGGTGACGGGCCCCGTGGAGCGCGTCATTCGCCAGGAGGAGGAGCGTTTCTCCGAGACCCTGGAGCAGGGCATGCGCATCCTCGAGGACTCGCTGAGTCACCTTCACGGCAAGGTGATACCAGGCGAGACCATCTTCCGGCTCTACGACACCTTCGGCTTTCCAGTGGACCTTACCGGCGACATCGCGCGAGAGCGCGGCTTGACCCTCGACGTGGCGGGTTTCGAGGCGGCCATGGAGCAGCAGCGCGAGCGGGCCCGGGCGGCGAGTCATTTCGGCGCCGACTACGGCCGAGCCGCGATAGAGGAAAGCGCCACCGAGTTCACCGGTTACGAGCGCACCGACGACGAGTCCGAGGTGGCCGCGCTGTACCAGGATGGCTCCAAGGTCGAGGAGCTGCTTGCGGGCCAGGCGGGTGTGGTGGTGCTCGACCACACACCGTTCTATGCCGAGTCCGGCGGTCAGGTGGGCGATACCGGGGTGCTGGAGGCGGACGGCATTCGCTTCCAGGTCGAGGACACCCGCAAGCTCGGCAGCGCCGCCCATGGACACCTGGGCAGGCTGACTGAAGGGCGCATCCGTGTCGGGCACAAGTTGAGGGCGCGGGTCGACCAAGCCCGGCGACGCGCCACGATGCTCAACCACTCGGCCACTCATCTGCTGCATTCCGCCCTGCGCCAAGTGCTCGGTGAGCACGTCAAGCAGAAGGGCTCCCTGGTCGCCCCCGATCGCCTGCGTTTCGACTTCTCCCATTACGAGCCTTTGAGTGCGAAGCAACTGCGCGAGATCGAGCGGCTGGTCAATGAGCAGATCCGCCGCAACGACCCCGTGGACGTTCGTCTGATGTCCATGGACGAGGCCATGCACGCGGGCGCTCTGGCACTGTTTGGCGAGAAATATGGTGACGAGGTGCGAGTGCTGCGGATGGGGGACTTTTCCACCGAGCTGTGCGGCGGTACCCACGTGTCCCGGACCGGCGATATCGGTCTCTTCAAGGTGGTCTCGGAAAGTGGTGTTGCCGCCGGCGTCCGCCGCATCGAGGCGCTCACCGGCGAAGGCGCGTTGGAGTGGATGGACGACACCGAGCAGCGGCTTGCCGAGGTGGCTCGACAACTGCGGGGCGACCGCGACAGCGTCGGCGACAAGGTCAGGCAACTGGCCGATCGTAGCCGTCGCCTGGAGAAGGAGGTCGAGCAGCTTCGGGCGCGGCTGGCGAGCGGCCAGGGGACCGACCTGGCGAGCTCGGCGATTGACGTGGAGGGCATCAAGGTCGTTGCCGCCCGCGTGGACGGTGCCGATTCCAAGGCGTTGCGCGATGCCGTGGACCGGCTCAAGAGCAAGCTTGGAAGCGCCGCCATTGTGCTGGCCACCGTGGACGCGGACAGCAAGGTCCGATTGGTGGCCGGGGTGACCAAGGACCGCATGCAGCAGGTCAAGGCGGGGGCGCTGGTCAACGTGGTCGCTGAACAGGTGGGCGGGCGCGGTGGCGGTCGTCCCGACATGGCTCAAGCCGGCGGCAATGATCCCAGCCGGCTCGACACTGCACTCAGCGCGGTTCCGGATTGGGTACGGTCGCAGCTTGTTTGAGCGCCTAGCGCAGGACTAGCCCCAATCGAGCAAGAGCCCACGCCCAGGCGGTGCATGAAGGTCGAGTATGGCACTCATTGTTCAAAAGTACGGTGGCACTTCCGTCGCTACCATCGAGCGCATCGAGCACGTGGCGGGCAAAGTAATGTCCGCACGCCGCGATGGTCACGATCTCGTGGTTGTGGTCTCGGCAATGGCCGGTGAGACCAACCGATTGATCGGATTGGCGAAGGAGATCTCGCCGCGCCCTAGTCCGCGGGAAATGGACGTCCTGGTTGCCACCGGCGAGCAGGTGACCATTGCGCTGTTGTGCATGGCGTTGGAGAAGCTCGGTGTAGCTGCGCGCTCCTACACCGGCGCACAGGTACACATTCTCACCGACAGCGCCCATACCAAAGCCCGTATCCAGGAAATCGACGATCTACGCATCCGCGCCGATCTAGAGCGGGGTAACGTGGTGGTGGTGGCCGGCTTTCAGGGCATTGATGCCCACGGCAACATAACGACACTGGGCCGCGGTGGCTCCGACACGACAGCGGTGGCATTGGCGGCTGCCTTGAAGGCTCACGAGTGCCAGATTTTCACCGATGTGGATGGCGTCTATACCACCGACCCACGGGTAGAGCCGAAGGCCCGCCGGCTGGAGCGCGTCACCTTCGAGGAAATGCTGGAGATGGCCAGCCTGGGCTCGAAGGTGCTGCAGATCCGGTCGGTGGAGTTCGCAGGCAAGTACAACGTACCCCTCCGGGTCCTCTCTACCTTCGTGGATGGAAACGGCACCCTCATCAGTTTCGAGGAGAGCGACGTGGAACAGCCGCTGATTTCAGGCATCGCCTTCAATCGCGACGAAGCCCAGGTCACCGTGATCGGTGTTCCCGATCGCCCCGGCGTCGCCTTTCGGATCCTTGGTCCAGTGTCCGAGGCCAACATCGAGGTCGACATGATCGTGCAGAACGTGGGACAGGACGGCACCACCGACCTGACCTTTACGGTGCACCGCAATGACTACGACGGAGTGATGGAGGTCGTGGAGGCCGTCGCGCGCGAGCTCGGCGCCCGGGAAGTGAGAGGGGACAACCGCATCGTCAAGCTGTCGCTGGTGGGTGTCGGGATGCGCTCCCACGCGGGTATTGCCAGTAAGATGTTTCAGGCCTTGGCTAACGAGGGGATCAACATCCGGATGATTTCCACGTCGGAGATCAAGATCTCGGTCGTGATTGACGAGAAGTACCTCGAGCTTGGCGTGCGGACGCTCCATGAGGCTTTCGAGTTGGATCGGGTGCCGGTGGCGTGATGTACATGACCAATGCAAGCTATTGACTAGGTCTCCCTCGATCCTGTCCTGATGTCGTCGGGAGTGCAGCATTTAGGTGAAGTCCGCCATCGGACGTGAGATTATCGACATGCGACTCCTGCGGGAGTCGCATGTCTATCGCACCGGAACAACCGTTGAGGACGCGGTGCCGGGCGGAATGAGAAGCTGCGAGAAAGCGGCTCAGTAAGTGAAGGTGATGTTTGCTCACAAAAAAAGCCTGAGGAGAGACACATGCTTATTCTCACGCGCCGGGTTGGCGAGACTCTGATGATCGGTGACGACGTGACCGTCACGGTTCTGGGAGTGAAGGGAAATCAGGTCCGCATCGGCGTCAATGCGCCCAAGGATATCGCGGTGCATCGCGAGGAGATCTACGAAAGGATCAAACGTGAGCACGCGGACCATCCGGTGGAGGGCAACGCCACCGACTGATGCCTTTACCCTGGATGCGAGCGAGGTGTACCATCCGGTGCTCCGCGGCGCGGCTGCGGACGCCTCTGGAGAGATGGCCGAGTGGCTGAAGGCGCTCCCCTGCTAAGGGAGTATGGGGTTAATAGCTCCATCGAGGGTTCGAATCCCTCTCTCTCCGCCACACATGCACTGTCGCGCCTGCTCAGGCCGCAGCTCATGCCCAGTCGACCTCGAACCGGCAGACTGGCGCGCTGACGGCGCAGCAATCGATTTCCTGCACCTTTGCTGCAGGATGCACGAGCGTAGCAAGCAGGTGCTTCAACATGGCGCCGTGCACTGGGATTCGCCTCTCCTCGGGCAGTCGCTGGGTCTCCCCGCCACAGATTTCGATCGGCTCGATGGGGATGGTCTTGCGGCCTTTTCGGGACTTATCTGCGGCCGCCTGCCAATCCTCCAGCAGCGCTTCGTCCCTGAGGACATCGGTAACCCGCGTATCGATTCCCCACAAGATGCCCAAGTCGCGCGCTATTAGCGCCTCGCAGATTGCCACGAACCTTCTTGCGATTGATGGTGGGTTCCTCATGGCGTCATTAGAAATTGACGCAGGTCAAGAGAGGCTGTCGTGTCGTGGCGGTGCGCTTTGCGTGCCGCTGGCGCCGGGCGTGTTTCTGACCCGGCCGCAAATTGAGAGCCCACGTATTCGGATAGGCACGGGGATAGTTGTCGATGAGGAGCCGGCCGCTGAGGGGCCGCACGTTGACAGGTTAGGGACCTGTCCACATAATCTCGGGCCGTTCCAAGAACGCGCCCGTAGCTCAGTTGGATAGAGTACCTGGCTACGAACCAGGTGGTCGGGAGTTCGAATCTCTCCGGGCGCGCCAGATAATGAGGTGGGGGGATCCAAGCCTTTCTCGGGTTATATTGCCCACCCGCACCGCGCCTCTCCTGGGAGTGGACTTGAGGTCCCTTAGCGTGCCACGCTGATCCCCGCTGCGCTCAAGGCCTTCGAGACCATACCGATTAGGTGCTCGCGGATCACCTCCGCGGCTTCTCCGATCCGAGAAATTCGTTGGCGCAGGCCGTAGGTTTTGGTCGCGCGCTCACACTGGTGACTCGCTTGCTCCACCGTCTGACCGGGATCTGCGCTCTTCCATGAGCTTGCCTAACCCGGGCTGATCATTGTCTTTTCGCAGACAGCCGCGCAATCAGTCTGCTCTTCCTCCAGGCGGGGCAGGGTTTCCTCCCGGTAGGTGCCAAAGGCGCTGTTGTCGGTGCTGCCGAGACGAGGATTGCGGAATCAGCTGGGACAGAGCCCTCGTGTGGCAACTGACCATCGTGGCCGGTGGCCGCAGCTGGGACGCAAGCCGGGCAGACAGTTGCTGAGCCGACTCGGTCATGACAGCCGGGCCGCGGCTGGCTGACCGATGCAGATCCGGGTTGGCGTGGGTAGCGATGCCCGACTTGAGGATGGCGATGTAACACCCTGGATGCTCGCGCGCGAAAGCCCAGGTAGGTGCGGCCTAGGACCTCGAGTGCGGCGATGGGCAAGGTTGGCCGCCGTGGTACGAGTGCTCCAGCAGATCGCCGCAAATTTCGAAGCCCTTCCGGACGACCTCCTCCAACAACTCCTCGCGACCCTTGAAATGGCGATATGGCGCCGCGGCACTGACGCCCGCTGGGCGGGCGGCTTCAGCCTGGGGAAAGCCCAACGGTCCTTTCTCAACCTTCAGTGAGAGAGTGGCCTCGATCGGGGTCACCTTCAGGTTTCCGTGGTGATAGCCCCGGCGGGGAGATCTCGGATGGTATATGGGAATGGAAGTGTGCCGGCTGCAAGTGTGGAACGACGCGGCTCCGATGATAGGGAACATTTGGGGTGGTGACTGGGTTAGCGACACGGCACTTCAGCTTCGGCCTCCAGATCGTGCGCGGGGCTATTGTCTCGATCGCAGATCCCCAGACTGCGTGGAGAGGGCGTTGACCGACCCCGGCAAGCAGCGTGCACCGGACATCGTCGTTTACTCGATTCTGAGGAGCGCGACGTGCGCCGAGTGTGGGCGGCAGCTACACAAGGGTAACTGGATGCGGCTCGAGGACGATGGCCCGCTCTGCCTTTGGTGCGCCGATCTCGACCACCTGGTCGGCTTGTCACGTGGCAACGCCGCACTGACGCGGCGGGCGAGCCGTTACTCGAGCCTACGCGCGGTGCTCGTGCGCTTCAGCCGTGCCCGCAAGCGCTACGAGCGTCAGGGCGTGCTCGTCCTGGAACCAGCCCTCGCCCGCGCGGAGAGGGAGGTGCTGGGAGCGTCCGAGGCCCAGAGGCAGGCCGACGTGCGGGACCAACTACTCGGCGACTGGGCCGACGAAGCCCGCGTCAGTGAGCTCGCAGACGCGATTCGCGCACGCTACCCAGGTTGCCCCTCAGCCTACGTGCGACGAATTGCCGAGCGGGCCGCCGAGATGGAGACCGACGATGAGCCTGACGAGAGCGAAACCTCCAAGGTAGACGTCGAGGCCATCGACAACTCGGCGCGCGCACAAGCTCGCCGTGCCCACACGCAGTATGACGAGCTGCTGGGGCGAGGCTTGAACCGCACCGAGGCGCGCGCTCAGGTGTCGGCGCAGGTTGAAGAGGTGTTGCGCGACTGGCGCTAGCCATGACCGGCGACCACGAGACCCATCGATGACGTCCGAGTTCTGGCACACGCTCAGCAGCATCGTCACGGTCATCGGCCTGCCGCTCGCGATCTACGTGTTCCTCTATGAGCTGCGCAGGGCGCGGGACAACGAGGAGGGGGAGGTCTATCAGCTCCTCTCTGACAACTACCAGGACTTCCTCAAAGTCGCTCTGACCAACCCGGATCTGCGGCTATTCTCGGCGGAGAAGACCCCCGCCCTGTCTGAGGAACAACAGGAGCGGATGCTGATCATCTTCAGCATGCTGATATCGCTGTTCGAGCGCGCCTACCTGCTGCTGCACGAGGAACGCATGTCGTCCAAGCGTCGCAAGCGCTGGCTGTCCTGGGAGGACTATATCCGCGAGTGGTGCCAGCGGGCGGATTTTCGCGCCTTGTTGCCGACACTGCTGCGGGGTGAGGACGAAGAGTTCGTCGCCTACGTGCGCTCGCTGGCGGCGAGCGAGGAGCGCCGTGAGGGTGCAACCATCGACTAGGGCGGTCCTGCCAGACGCGTCGCCTAGCTTCTGCAGCCCTGTGATCCCATCGATCGTCAAATGGACTGCAATGAAATGCAGCGATTCCGTCACAGCAGTGTGCCATCGGCGGACCGGGTCCCACACGCGGCATACCCAGGTTGGACTGAGGCCCGGCAGCCGGGGGCCTGGCAAGAGTTGGGCGTGTGGGCAAGGCGGGCGCTGCGCAGCCGTTTTGGGCGGGTGCAACAAGCTGGCCTAGTTGCAAGCTCGCTCTGGCTGGCCTTCTACCCTGTAGAGGGCGAAACGCCAACCGCCGGCACCACCAAATGAACTAGGCCCAAAGCGTAGCCAGGTCGACGGTCATCGCATCGAAGGGCGCGACTACACATTCATCGTTCCCGCTGAATCGGCCGATTTCAGACCAGGCACCACCTTGAAGCTCGAACCCTTGAAGCATTCGAGCTTCAAGGGTTCGAGCTTCGGGATCGACTAGCCAGGCGTAGGACACGCCGTAGCGTGCGTAAAGCGGCATCTTGAGTCCACGATCCTTGCTGGCGGTAGAGGGCGACAGCACCTCGCAGATCCAGTCTGGGGCGATCTCGAAATAAGCGCCCGCTGGAAGCGACATCATGTTGGCCCGTTTCCATCCCGCCAAATCCGGGACTACGACCTCGAATTCACGAAGGAAATGGATCTCAGGCTCGACCAGGATCCACCATCCACCGGGGCCGCCCTCCCCGTCCCCGTAGCCGCGACCAATGGTTCGATCCAGGCGCGAGGCGGCATGCAGATGCCGGGGCCCGGGACGTGGCTCGGCGTGGAGCTGGCCCCGGAGGATCTCGCCGGTCAGTGTTTCAGGCAGATCTAGTAGCTGCTCGTAAGGGCTATGTCTATCCGACCTTTGCACGTGTCGAAGCCCTCCACGTGACCAAGTGCACCTCTCCGCATACTCATCACACCTGCGTCGGTTCGAGCGCCGCTCTGCAAAAGCCTTGCGACTAAAGCAGCTTGAAGTTGCCGATCGCGGATGCTGACTCTGGCGCTGCGTCCCGTTGCCCCCGGAAGCACGCTTGGAGACCAGCGATCCACTGCCGTGCTCGCCGGTTCAGGGTAAAGCGGTTGGTCATGAGGCGTCCGCGGGTGATCAGAATTCCCAGGTCGGCCCCTTCGTAACGCCAGTCGCCTGGGCCGGCAATGCGCAGGAACAAGCCTTCGCTCTCGCTGCGCACGGCGCGGCGGTGGTAGTCGAAGCGGGCGTACTCGACGCTGCCGTCAGGCTGTAGCTGCCAGATGCCGGATCTGGGCGCTTCGACGATCCGGTCGAACGAGAAGGCGGTGTGCTTCAGCACCAGCTGACTCCATTGGTCGATGTTATCGGGCTCGGCCCAGCGTGCATTCAGCTCATCCACGTCGAGCTTGAAGTCCACCCCCGAGAACTCCAGCAGGTGAAACAGGAACAGTGGCGCGTCGGCGTGGGCGAAGGCGGCGTGGTTGGTCATGGAGCTGGCGCCAGTCACCCGCGGGTTGAGCTCACCCAGGTACATTTCGCCGCTGTCTTGGTCGATCAGAAAATCCAGCTCGAAGTAGCCGCGGTAGCCTTCCTGTCGCAGCTGCTCGCCGAACTTGAAGCTCCAATCGTGGGCTTGGCGACGGTGCTCCGGGGTGAAGCTTTCGGCGAAGATCTCATTGCCGCACCAGCCGCCGCGGTAAGGCGTCAGCTGAGGAAAGCCCACCAGCTCCGTCATCAATGGCCCCACCAGCGTGCCGACCCGGGTGACGCAGGCTTCGATGGCGGACTGGCGGCAGCGGATCCGCGTCATGATCTTCACCTCGCCCGCGCCGGCGATCTCGGCGGCGTGGCGCTTCCAATCCCGCTCGCTGGAGATGTAGAAGGTGGTGTGGCCCGAGTCGCCGTAAGCGGTTTGGATCACCAGATCGTGCCCCAGATCCACGCTCCGAGCGCGCAGCTCGCGGTAGCTCCCCACCCGTGCCAGCACGTTGGGCACGCTGGGTACGCTCGCCTGATTGCCGATACGCACGGTCTCCACCTTGTCATCCACGCGGTGACGCAGCTTGGCCGGCGGAAACCACACCTTCAGGCCAGCCTTTCGTGCCAGGCGTTCCGTCGTTTCATCGAACATTAGGAACACGGCCTTGGGGCGTGGTCCGAAAGAGTGCACGTAGTCCAACACCTCGGGGTGCTGCAGCAGGTAGTTGTCGATTGCCTCGATGCTTTGGAACTCGGCGTGGGGCAGCTGGCTAGGGACGAAGGTATTGGGGTGCTGGCCGTCGAAGCAGTCGATGTAATTGACGAAATGGAAGTTGCGGACCCACTCGTCCATTCCCAGCAGGTTGAAGCTGGTGGCGCTAACGAAAAAGACTGGGGTCTCGCTGCGGTGGAAATAGCGGCGGATGTCTGAAATGCCCTTGAGGACGGTGCTTTTGCGTGCCATGGAATCTCGCCGAGAGGGGTTTCGCTATACTTTTTCGGATTGGCCCGCCAGTGCCTCGTCTGTGAACACCCGCAGTCCGAGCTCGGACCGATAGCCGTGGATCTCGCTCACGTCCAGCACGCGCATGAACTGGAGGATCTCCTTGCTGACCACCTGCCCGGGTACCAGGATCGGGAAGCCCGGCGGATAGGGCGTCACGAAGGTGGCGGAGACCACCTGGCGACCCTCATCGATCCGGCGCTCGATGGTGTCGTCATGCAGGTCCAAGTAGTCGCAGGCCGTGTCGTCGTAGGCGAGGAAGAAGGCTGCCCGTAAGTCGCCCTCGGGAGTGGGACCGCTAGGATCTGGGCGAAAGCAGTCGTGGAAGCGGCTGAAGTCGGGCAATGGTGGCAGCGCTTCGGTCAGCGAGCGAACGCGGCGGGCGTGCAGTCGACGCTCGGCTGGGCTCATGGCTTCCTGGGTCTGCTCCAACTCCTTGGCGATGCTGACCAGAACCTCGATCAGGTATGCCGCCGAGCT
>CAZLYT010000337.1:0-9787 GCA_964563515.1 uncultured Candidatus Competibacteraceae bacterium
GCGTGAGCGCTCGCTCAGCGGCCGCACACCCCCTCGGCGCAGGCAGCGCCCAAGGTTTCCCAAGGCACCCGACCACCTCGCTCCGCCTCTCGGAACCAGGCCAGCAGGGCTGGCGACAATTTGCAACCGGCCGCGGCCAACCCGGCCCGTGCCGCCGCGAGCCCCTGCAACGCCCCCGCCGCCTCGCTGGCTGCCGGAGCCGACCGCGGGCTCGGCAACCACTCGCTCCATCGCGGGCTGGACCCAGCGCGGGTCGGTCCGGGGGTGGTCATTGTCGCCCCCGCTGACGAGTAGCGCACCAGCCGTCGCCCCTCGCGGAACTCCGCCAATGACTGCTCCCAGGTCCCATTCGGCCAGCACCATTGAGCCCTGCCCTCTCCGGGTCGATACACAGCGGTATAGAGGGTGCCGAAGCCATTGCCGTAGTCGGTGTTATAGAGCGGCGGCCGCAGGAATGCCTGCAGCAGGTCAGCCGCGTCGGTGCCGGGGTCTTGGTGGTGTGCCCGCAGGCAATCCTCGCGCGCTTCGGTGGCGGTGAAACGGCCGTGCTCGGCCCACTCCACCTTCCCTTGATGGTTGGTGGCAATGGCCGGCCGCACCACTCGGGCCGGCCGATCCGGCGCCACCTGTACGGTAGCCGATTCGCCGCACCGGTCCATCAAGGTGACGTTGTAGGCCATATGGGAAGGCACTCGGCGCAGCACGGCAATGGCATCGCCAAGGTCGTCGCACACTTCCAGCACATAGCGTAGGATCAAGGGTATCCCAAAGCCGTCACCCACTACCCGCCGTCCACCGAAAGCCAGCGACAGCGCCAGGCCAGCGTCGTTCATGCCGTCTGCGACGCCCCACAGAAACTCACTGCTGGCCATGACCTGACGCCCGGTCCAAGCGCTGTTGAGGATGAGCCCCTCGTTGAGCTTCGGGTCCAGATCGTAGTTCCGCACCAGCACCCCGGTTCCAGACCGGTGCAGGGCCGCCTGGGAGCAACTGATCAAGTAGGCCGGCGGGCGGTAGCAAGACAGCAGCCGTGCCGCCAGGTCACTGCCGTCACTGAGCTCGAGCAGGCGGTCGTAAGTGCCGAGCAGCTCGGGCATCGCCCGGCCCAAGGCGGCCCGGGCTTGATCCGCGCTGGGTTGGCACGGGCCGCAACGACTCTGAAACCAGGCTCGGTAAGCGGGCCAGTAGCGCTGGAATAGAGAGCGCCATTTGGGGCCGGGGCAAGTCTCGTTGACAGCTTCGAAAGTGAGTTGCATGAAGGAAACTCCTGATACCTAAGGATTGGGTCGGGCTGCTATTGCGAACCCGGCGAGAGGACGTCGTCGAAGAAAAAGCGCAGCATCTCCGCGCTGGCGTCCGGTCCGCTGGGGTCGCAGTAGGAACCCTGTGCACTGCCGCCCGACCAGGCGTGTCCGGCCCCATGGATCAACCAATGCTCGACCAGCGCCCGGCCGCGACGGTCGCGAATGACGGTGCGGGTGTGGCGACGACGGCCCGGGATCTGGCCGCACTCGGTAAGCCGGTCTGCGGGCTCGCGGCAAGCGCCCTCGGCGCGCTCGACGATGAGATCGCCGTTACCCGGGTGGACCACCGCGTCCTGATCCCCGTGGAACACGATAGTGGGCACTACCGCCGGCAAGGCGGTTGCCAGGCTCGTCGCTGTGCCCTGGCGCATGGCAGCTAGCGCCGAGGGCAGGTCGCTTGCGGCACCGTGGGCCAGGCCGGAATGCACCCCTACTGCCGCGTACAGGTCGGGGTGAGTCGCGGCCATCACCATCGCCATGGCGCCACCCGCCGACATGCCGGCCAAATAGACGCGTCCTGGCGCCACGGCATAGTCGGCCATGACCTGCCGGGTGATCCCGGCAATCAGCGACGGTTCGCCCTGATCGCGAACCTGGTCGCTGGCGCGAAACCAGTTCCAGCAGCGTGATTGGTTAGCGCCCACGGCCTGCTCCGGATACACCACCAAGAAGCCTCTCCTCTCGGCGTGCTCGTTCATGCGGGTGCCAACAGCCAGGTCGTCCGCGTCCTGAGTGCAACCGTGCAGCATAACCACCAGCACGGTGGGTTCGCCGCAGTAGCCGCTGGGCACGTAAAGCTTGTAGCTGCGGATGCCGGCCGCAGTGGTGAAAGAGCCGGTTTCATAGCGCGCGCCCGTAGGCACTGGCACAGGGGTGCGGGCACGACGACCCAAGGGGATGCCCTCGCCCACGAGACCACGATCGCGGCGCAGACTCCGCAGCAGCTCTCTCAGCCCCGGCCGCGAGGGCCGGGCATCGGGCGCTGGGGACGGCCGACCAGTCGAGTATTCCGATGGTCGATTAGGCGCACCATCACCGGGGGACTCGGTCACCACCTCGGCGACCCCATCGATGGTGACTGGGTCCCTCCTGGCGGAGGTGACTTCGGGATCGGAGCCGGCAGCCCTCGCAGTCGCGCCCCGTAAGGCGCGCTGGATGAGGGTGGTGGCCTCGGTTAGCTGACCGGAGCGAGTCAAGCGGGTGGCCTCGACCATGTCGAGACAGAATCGATGTTGCATGGGATCTACTCGGGTTGGGGTAACGGCAGTGTTCAACTCGTGCGGTCAGCCAACGCGGCCTTGACCGCCGGCGTGGCGCGCAGCGCGCCCAGCACGACTATGGAATCGATGGTGGCCCGTGCCAGCTCGGGGCTGACGTCCTCGGCGATACTGGCAAGCCCCACTACGCTGATGCGCAGCTTCTGCCCGGCCTGCCGCAAGGCTTCCAGATCCTCACGACTGTAGTGGCGCAGACCCAGGTCGAGGGTCTGCCGCACCACGGACTTGTTCACCACCTCGGCGTGCTTGGCGAGCTGATTGCGGATGGCAGTACGGATGAAATCGGTGCGGTTGGAATAAAAACCCTCCTGCACCAATAGGTCGATCTGGCCCAGGTCGACGAAACCCAGGTTGATGGTGATCTTTTCGGTGTCACCGGTCTTGGGACGAATCGGTTGGACACCCACAGAACATCTCCTTAACATCCGATGACCATCCATATGGATGTTAATCATACTCGCGGGCAGCGCCAGGTCAACCCCCTGCTGACGGCAGGGTCGTCGCCCACAACCAGCGGAACCCGACCACCGGTCGGTCTATGACTCAGTGATTACGGCTGCGGCGATGGCCTGCGCGCAATATCATTGCTGGCGCACACACACGCTCATGGGCAACCGAGAGGATTCCACCATGACTCAGAAAACAGCCTTCACCAGCGACCAATGGGATCTGCTGCGCCTGGTGCCCGCTCTGGTCAGCGCCGGCATGTCGTCAGCGGATCGCAGCGGCCTGTTCGCCACGGTGAAGGAGGCGAGCGCCGGCATCCGATCCATGTCGGAGTCCTACCGGGGCAGCGACGTGGAGCTGCTGCAAGCTTTCGCGGACGATCGCAGCACTCCTGGCATTCCCGATCCACGTGAGCTCCTAGGAGAAGGCGACCGGGAGCAGCAGCGCGTCAAATTGAAGGAGTCGGTCATGACTCGCCTGCAACAGGCGCTCTCACTACTGGAACAAAAAGCCACCCCCGAGGAGACCCGGGCCTACAAGCAAATGGTCCACGACGTGGCCGAGGACGTTGCCAACGCATCCAAAGAGGGGGGATTCCTGGGATTCGGGGGCGTGCAAGTGAGTGAAGCCGAAAAAAGTTTTCTGGCTGAGCTCGACCAGGCGCTGAGGCTGGCGTAAGGGACGCACTGCGAGGTGGCCGGACCTCCCCGCCGCAGGGCTCGGGAGCTTGCTCGAACCCTCGCGCCAAGCGCTGGCTAGTTGGCTTGCCGTCCCGCCCCCGGAGCCAGTCGCACGGCGCCGGGACAAAGTGCGAGCCAGTGGAGGACCTGGTGCCAGCCTCGGCAGCGAACGGCCGGCGTGACTCCGCAGCCCTCGACACTCGAGAACTCAGTCCAGACCGACGCGCGCCAGTCACGCGGCTGCGATCACGACCAAGGCAATCCCCGCCAGTTGCCAGGAGTGGAACTGGGTGCCGAGAAGTGCCCAATTCAGGGCCGCGGTCAGCAGCGGACTCAGGCTCGCGAACATGGCTGCCAGAGCCGCCGTCTGGTAGGTCATCGCACGGTAGGGGCCGGTGACACCGGCGCGCCGAGCTCCCCGGTGGTGCATCCAAGGGCGACCACCAGCTCGCTTTTTTGGAATCACGTTAACGACCTGATCCCTATTGCCAAAACTCTGGTTTTGCGAGGCTCGTGGGGGCGCTTGCGGTTTGACTTGCTGGCTTCGGCATGTTTTATACTTGCGCCGCTTTTGCGCCAGGCGCTTACATTCGAATTCATCAAGCGCGCCCACCTGGCATGTAACACCTGCCGGCAATCAAGGCCGGCATTCAAACGAAGAAAGATGAGAGCCAGAATCCTGCCGATTCAATCCTGCCCCAGCCCAGGCGGTCTCACCCGCTGACCAGGCGGGCACCAGCCCACCACCGACGCTTTCTCGAGCGAATACGAGGATAACTAGCAACGGCACCAGCCGCTGCGTGCCTTCGCTCGTCCCAAAAAACTCAAAGAGGAGCAAGTCGACGCCATGGAAAGTTGCGCACTGACGTCAACGCCAGTTAGTGAATCCGCATTCTCGGAGATCGTCTTCCGACAGCCCCGCCTCAACGACGGCGCCGACATCCAGGAATTGATCGCATCCTGTGAGCCGTTGGATGTCAACTCCACCTACTGCTATCTCCTGCTCTGCAAGCACTTCGCCGATACCTGTGTGGTAGCCGAGCAAGACGGTGATCCGGTGGGTTTCCTGTCAGGTTACTTGCAGCCCGCCGAGCGCGACGTTTTCTTCGTATGGCAGGTGGCCGTCAATGAGGCGGCCCGCGGCCAAGGGCTTGGTAAGCGCCTGCTCAGCGAAGTCCTTACGCGACCATTCTGCCGCAAGGCGCGCTACCTGGAAGCATCGGTAACCGCGCCCAACGACGCCTCCCGGCGCCTCTTCAATTCTTTCGCCGAGGAGATTGGCGTCCCCTGTCGAGAACAGCCCTTCTTTCGCAGCGAGGTTTTCGGGTCGGAGGCCCACGATGAGGAGCGTGCATTACGCATCGGCCCTTTCCACCCCAACGCAGTTCAAGGAGTTGAATGGTGAAAACCTTCAAACGTCTGGAATCGGAGGTGCGCGGATATTGCCGTGCCTTTCCCACCATTTTCACAAAAGCCCGAGGTTCCAAACTCTGGGACCAGAGCGGCCGCGAATATGTCGACTTTCTCGCCGGAGCTGGCTCACTGAATTATGGCCATAATGATCCTGTCATCAAATCGAAACTAATTGAGTACCTCACCGACGATGGCATTGTCCACGGTCTCGACATGGCCACCCAGGCCAAGAAGGAGTTCCTCGAGACCTTTGAAGAAGTAGTGCTGAAGCCTCGCGACCTCCGCTACAAGGTGCAGTTCACGGGCCCCACCGGAACCAATGCCGTGGAGGCGGCCCTGAAGCTTGCCCGGCGGGCCACCGGCCGCCAGAACGTGGTCGCGTTCACCAATGGTTTCCACGGCGTCACGCTGGGCGCACTGGCCGCCACTGCCAATAGCCATTACCGCAATGCCGCGGGCGTGCTACCACCTGCCACCACGTTCATGCCCTATGACGGCTATCTGGGACCGGATCTGGACACCACCGAGTATCTCGAACGGGTGCTCAGCGATGGCAGCAGTGGCATGGATCACCCGGCTGCGGTGCTGGTGGAGACGGTTCAAGGCGAAGGTGGCATCAACGTGGCCAGCTTCCGCTGGCTGCGCAAGCTGCAGATGCTTTGCCGCAAGCACCGCATCGTTCTGATCGTCGACGACATCCAGATGGGTTGCGGCCGCACCGGCAATTTCTTCAGCTTCGAAGAGGCCGGCATCACCCCGGATGTGGTGACCCTCTCCAAGTCACTCAGCGCCTATGGCCTGCCATTCTCTGTCGTGCTCATGCGAGCCGAGCTCGACCAGTGGCAGCCGGGGGAGCACAACGGCACCTTCCGTGGCAACAACCTGGCCTTTGTCAGCGCCACCACTGCCTGCGACCACTACTGGCGCGATCAAGAGTTCGCCAGCGACGTGCAGCGCAAGGGGCAGCTCATGCGTGAGGCCCTGGAAGTCATCGTTGACCGGGTTCCCGACGCCGTGCTGACGGTTCGCGGGCGAGGCATGGTGCACGGGCTGGACTGCCAGAGCGGCGAGCTGGCCAGTGCGATTACCAAGGGTGCTTTCGGCAGGGGTTTGGTGATCGAGACCTCCGGTGCCGACGACCAGGTGGTGAAGTGTCTGCCGCCGCTGAACATCCCAGACGTCGAGCTGGAGCGTGGCCTGGAAATGCTGGCGGAGAGCGTCACTGAGGCGACTCGACGCATGGGCCTGAAGCGGGAGCTGCGGGCGGGAGCGATGTCATGATCATCCGAACACTGGAACGCGCCGAACATACCGCGCGTAGGGTAGTGACCGAGAGCTGGGAAAGCACGCGGCTGGTGCTGAAGGGTGACGGGATGGGCTTCTCGTTCCACATCACCACCATCCATCCGGGCCACGAGATCCCCATGTGCTACCGCAATCATCTGGAATCCGTGTTCTGCATGGAGGGCGAGGGTGAAGTGGAGACCGTCGATGATGGGCAGTTCCATCCCATCGGCCCCGGCACCATCTACCTGCTCGATCGGCACGACGCACACATCCTGCGGGCCCATACCCGGATGCGCATGGCCTGCGTCTTCAATCCTCCACTCAACGGCAAGGAGGTGCACGGGGCCGACGGCGCTTATCCGTTGGAGGCCGAGGCCGTCGAGGACGAGTCGGCGCTGGCCTCCTGATCAGCGTCTCCTTAATCCTAACCAACTCAGATAAAGAGGTACCTGCATGTCTGAATGGCTCAGAGATCCCTATCCCTCCAGGGTGGACATCTGTCCGGCTATACTGCGGCGGGTGGACCCGGTGGTCTACAGTGGTGGTCCGCCGCCACCCGCGCTGACGGCCGAGCAGGCGGAGTCCTACCGTCGCGACGGCTTCCTCTTCCTGGAGGAGCTGTTCGACCCTGCCGAGGTCCGCATCCTGGTCGACGGACTGGATGCGCTATTGCAGGACGACGATATCCGCGCCGCCAAGGAATCCATCCTGGAACCTGGCAGCGGCGACGTGCGCTCGGTGTTCCGGGTCCACCAACTCAGCTCCCTGTTCCGGTCGCTGGCTCGCCACCCGCGAATCCTGGACCTCGTGCACTACATCCTCGACGACGAGGTGTATGTGCACCAGTCCAGGGTCAACTTCAAGCCGGGCCTCGTGGGCAAGGACTTCTACTGGCATTCGGACTTCGAGACCTGGCACGTGGAGGATGGAATGCCGCGCATGCGGGCTCTCAGTGTTTCCGTAACGCTGACCGAGAACAGCGAGTTCAACGGGCCGCTGATGGTTATCCCCGGCTCCCACACCTCCCTGGTGGCTTGTGTGGGTGAGACCCCCGAGGACCACTATCAGGAGTCACTGCGCAAGCAGGAGTACGGGGTACCCGACCCGGTTACATTGAAGATGCTCGCCGATCAGGGTGGAATCGTGGCGCCCAAGGGTCCCCCAGGCTCGGTGCTGTTCTTCGACTGCAACCTGATGCACGGCTCTAACAGCAATATCTCGCCCTACCCGCGCAGCAATGCCTTCATGGTCTACAACAGCGTCACCAATGCGGTGCTCGAGCCCTACTGCGGGCTGGCGCCGCGGCCGGAGTTCGTCGCCGCGCGACAGTCCATCGAGCCGCTACGCCCGGCTGCCGACGGTGTACTGCGGAGCGCCTTCGATGGTGGCCCGGTCGTGGAGACCAAAGTCGTGGAGCCGGCCTGAGCTGGCAGCGCCCCCATCGTCGGCAGGACCTGCACTTGAGCAACGCCTTGGCATCCTGCCCCCTGCCGGCGATCACAGCCAACCTGCGGGGCTTACTCCTCCTGGGCCGGCGGCAGCAGCGGATCGCCGGTATCAGGCGACGGCGCGTGGTGTTCGTTTATCGGCAGCTTGCTGGCGAACGTGGCGACGCCCGCGGCATGGGGGCCGAGGGCTTGGACGGTCGTGCAGCAGCCGTGGGCGGCACTGGCGTCGGCGAAAGATACCAGGGCACGGTAACGAGCGGCGGGGCCATCGGCCATGGTGTCGAGGCAAGCTTCCGCGCGAATGGTAACCACCAGGGTACGATTATCGGCACGAAGGGCGCTTCCCCGCCAGATAAGCCAGCCCGGCCCCAGGTCGTCGAAGTGAACGAGCGCACCGCGATATGGCACTTCCGCCGGGTCTGCCCCAAGGCGCCTCAGCAGCGCGTTGTCGGGCCCCAGCTCGACGCTCCAGAACGGCTCGTTGCCGCGGCAGGCTAGCCGTTGCGGCTCGATCTCTGCCGCAGTCGTCAGGCCGACAACCATCGACAGAGTCGCTATCAGCCACAGTCGCGGCCAGTGACCATCTGCCATCCTTTTCATTTCCTCCACGGCTCGGCAGGCCCTCTCGGCTCCGCTAGCCGACGGGTCCAAGCGTCAGACGCCACGTGCTGTTCGGCATCTGCAAGCCAACGCTGCACCGATCACAGCTTCGGGATGGACCCAACTGCAATAGCTTCCATCACTGCGGGCACGGGCAACGGCCGACTGAACAGAAAGCCCTGCATGAGCGTACAGCCACAGCTCAGCAAGTACTTCGCCTGCTCCCGGGTTTCCACACCCTCCGCTATCACCTGCAAGCCCAGCGACCGGGCCATGGATATGATGGCGGCTACGATGGCAGCGTCATTGGCGTCGGCAGGTATGTCGCGCACGAAAGTCCGGTCGATCTTGACCCGCCCGATGGGGAGTCGCTTGAGATAGCTGAAGCTGGAATAGCCAGTACCGAAATCGTCGATAGAGAAGCTCACACCCAGCTCCCCGAGCTCGCGCATGACGTCGAGGGTGGTCTGGGCATTCTCCATCAGGACATTCTCGGTAATCTCCAGGTCGAGATCCCGAGGATCGAAGCCGGTGATGGCAATCACGTCCTGAACCACCCGAATCAACCCCCGGTGGTAGAACTGGCGGGGCGACACGTTTACCGCGATCCGCGGACGCTCCTGCTGCGGCGTGAGCCAGCCCCGCCACTGTCGGCAGGCCGTCAGCAGCGCCCAGCGGCTCATGGGATCGATCAGGCCACTTTCCTCGGCCACCGGAATGAACTCGCCGGGAGCCACCAGATTGCCGTCGGCACGCTGCCATCGCATCAGGGCTTCCACGCCGGTCACGCGGCCCTGGGCAACGTCCACCACCGGCTGGTAGTGGAGCAGGAGCTCGTCGCGCTCCAGCGCGCCGCGCAGGGCGTACTCCAGAACGAGTCGCCGCTTGGCCTCTGCGGCCATCTCGGCGGAGAAGAACTGAAAGCTGCCGCGGCCCAGCTCCTTGGCTCGGTGCATGGCGATATCGGCGTTGCGAATCAGGTTCTCAGCGCTGCGATCATCCACCGGAAACAGTGACACCCCCATGCTGGCGTCGATGAAAAGCTCCTGCCCACCGACCCGAATAGGACGGCACAAGCTGTGGAGTATACGGCGGGCGACCTTCGCCACCTCCTCGTTCGTCCTCAAATCGTTGAGGACGAAGGTGAACTCGTCGCCAGACACACGCGCCACGCTGTCGCCGCCGCGCAGGGAAGCAGGCAGGATGGCCGCGACCTCGCGCAGTAGCTGGTCGCCAACCGCATGGCCCAAGCTGTCGTTCACCGACTTGAATCGATCCAGATCCAGGAACGCCACCGCCAGCAGCCGACCCCTGCGCTCGGCATCGTGCAG
>CAZLYT010000338.1:0-3014 GCA_964563515.1 uncultured Candidatus Competibacteraceae bacterium
GCAGTCAAACATGGTGGGTTACGTCTGCTATGTCGACCGTTTTCGCCGGAACGCTCCGGCATGCGCTGGGTACTGGAGGCCGCCCACGCCATGCTGGGCTAGCGCACCCTTTACCTAAGCGGCTTGTGGTAAGAGTACATGCGCTTCCATATCGATCGCGACTGCCAGCGGCTCTACCCACAGTGTGCTGCCAATGACGCGAGTATGAACTTACCGCTGGTCGCCTAGCAGGCGCGGGCGGCGGGTTGCACCCGACCCAGGGACCCAGGGTGAACCAGAGAACTTCGCCGCATGGCATTGATCAACAAGCGATGCTCGGGAAGGTGATGGCCGAGCCTTCATTGGCGTCGATGGAGGCTTTCGAGCGAGAGATCTTCCGAATTCGGCTCGAGCTCGGGTTGGTTGACGCCCTGCGGGTATTGGCCGAGCTCTATGGGGCGCGGGCAGATTTCGCGAGCTGTGTGGAAAGATTTTTGGAGATCGCGGCCCGGGCCTATGCGCAGCGCCCACGCGAGCCTCGGCTTCTGGATTTGCGACGCATGAGCCAGCCCGATTGGTTCCAGCAGTCAAACATGGTGGGTTACGTCTGCTATGTCGACCGTTTTCGCCGGAACGCTCCGCGGAATCGCTGAGAGGATTCCCTATCTCAAGGAGCTCGGCGTGACCTATCTGCATCTCATGCCACTACTGAAGCCTCGCCCCGGCCCCAATGATGGCGGCTACGCGGTGATGGACTATAGGGCGGTTGCGGATAACTTGGGCACGATGGAGGATCTGCGGGAGCTCGCGGCGCTTTTGCGGCAACAGGGAATCAGCCTGTGTATCGATCTCGTCTGCAATCACACCGCCAAGGAGCACCAGTGGGCGGAGCAGGCGAGAGCGGGCGCTTCGCGCTACCAGGACTACTACCTTACATTTCCGGATCGCTCACTTCCCGATCAGTACAAACGCACGCTGCCCGCGGTCTTCCCTGATTTCGCGCCCCGCAACTTCACCTTTGACGCGGAGATGGGGCGGTGGGTGTGGACCACGTTCAACGAGTTTCAGTGGGATTTGAACTACGCCAACCCGGAAGTGTTCGGGGAGATGCTGGACATCATGCTGTTCCTGGCCAACCAGGGGGCGTGTCCTGCGGCTCGATGCCATGCCCTTCATGTGGAAGCGGCTTGGAACCGACTGTCAGAACCAACCCGAAGCACACTACCTGCTTCAGGCATTCCGCATCCTGACCCGCATCGTGGCACCGGATTTGATCTTCAAGGCGGAGGCCATCGGTTCGCCGGATCGCCTGCTGCCCTACCTCGGGCAAGGCCTGGGAGCGGGCAAGGAATGCGAGATCGCCTACCACAACTCCTTTATGGTCCTGCTCTGGAGCAGCCTCGCCGAGCAGCGTGTGACGCTCATGACACACGCGCTCCAGGGGATGCCAGATTGTCCTCCCACTTCCGCCTGGGTGACCTACGCTCGCTGTCACGACGACATCGGGTGGGCGATACGCGATGAAGATGCGGCCGCCATCGGTCTGTCCGGCCCGCTGCATCGAGCATTTTTGAGCGATTTCTACAGCGGCCGTTTTCCGCATAGCTTCGCTCGTGGGGAGACCTTCCAGTACAACCCGAAGACCGGAGACCGACGCATTTGCGGGTCCATGGCGGCGCTCGCAGGCTTGGCCGCGGCAGCCGAGCAGCGGGATCATTGTGGTGCCGACCTGGCCGTGAGACGTATTCTGCTGCTTTACAACATGCTGTTCGTATTCGATGGCATCCCGCTGATTTACATGGGCGATGAGCTCGGGCTGCTCAACGACCGTAGCTATCTGGACGACCCCCGCTTGGCCGACGACAATCGGTGGATGCACCGCCCGTGGATGGACTGGGAGAAGGCGGCGGAGCGCGCTAATTGGGAATCCTTAAGCAGCCGAATCTTCGACGGTATTCGACGACTGGTGGCCGCTCGTCAGCAGACGCCTGCACTACATTGCCAAGCCGGTTGCTATGCGGTGTGGACGAACAATGAGCGCGTGTTCGGGCTCTTGCGGAGCAGCGCTCGCGGGCGGGTCCTCGTGCTCAGCAATTTTAGTGAACACCCGGAATCCGTTGTACGCTGGCGCATCCATCAAATCGGCTTTGATGGCCCGCTCGTTGATCTTCTCAATGGCGACTCCCTGGATAGCGTCGCAGACCTTGCCCTAGAGCCCTATGCGTCTCTTTGGCTCCGGCAGCAGGACGCCCCAGGACAGATTTAGCGGATCGCTGCTTTTCCGACGGGAGGTACCGACGACCGCTTTGTGGTGTGCCCCCATCGTTTCTCGAAGGGTTCGTCCGTGTCAGGATGGCGATGGGGCGTTACTGTCGACGGCGCGACCGGCGCTCAGGACTCTGGGGTGCAACTGTAGAGGCAGAAGCCTCTCCCAAACGCACCCGAGCAGCTCGAACGAGTTATGCACCGCGGCAGGGTCTCGGGCTGGTCGCCCGAGTTTTCGCACCAACAGTACTCTTCCTCCGCCGACTCATTGCTTGCCGTCGTCGCGGTCGGTGAAGAAGCGCACCCGCTGAACAGGAGCAGCGCCAATAGGAAGGTAGCCGTCCTCAGGATCGCGTTGAAGGATGGCGGCATCCGTCTCTCCTTTACGTGAAAGTACTTGGCTTGGCTGATCTCAGCGGATACGACGCTGCGTATCGCGGCTCTGGATGCCGCAGACGACGGCCACTTCGTCAGTCGTTAACGCGACTCTACCGCCCGCGACCGTGCACTAACGCCAGACCAAGTCTCGTAACAACTGCACCGTGGTTCCGTTGATCCAGAGCATAGTTGGTGCACCCAGCCACTGAAACTGTCAGTGATTAACCTTGACCACCAGGTGACCGTTGCCCCAGCAGGGCTAGCGAGTCTTCGATGAACACTCGCGGCCGCGACCAAGTCATTTGCGCGCCTCACCCTAGGTGCGACGGTGAGCGGATATCGCATGTGCTGAGGGCAATCGATCTCCCTCAGCGAATAGGCGGTAACTCTGC
>CAZLYT010000339.1:0-6096 GCA_964563515.1 uncultured Candidatus Competibacteraceae bacterium
TGCCAAGGCACATCTGGCCGAACGAGTGCATGAAGCGCTGATCAAGGCGCATCTGGGCGAGCAATCGATTGGCCACATCAGCCGCGACGGCACTGCCATCGAAGCCCGGGAACGGCCCGCCCGCAAGGCCACGAGGGTGCAAGCACCCACGCGCACCAACCAGAAGCCCCTGATCGCTGCAGAGGATGGGGTGGTGACAACGGCGCCTACGCCGACGGCTAGATCTGGCGAGAAGCGCGGCCGGCCTCGTCGTGGCGAGTCACGTGCGCCCGCCAAGCAATCGCCCTTTCGTCGTCAACGCCAGCAGAGCTTGGCGCAGATGATCGAGGACATCCCGACCGCCTGCGACTGTGGCACCAAGTGCAATGCCCAGGGTCATAAAGTCAGCTGGAACGGCTACAAGCTACACCCCCCTCGACACCGCCTGCTGCGGCGTGCCGATTGCGGCATTGCTCTCGTCCGCCTCCATGCACCCTCCATGCACGATAGCCGCGCCGCCATCCCCTTGTCGCTGATGAGTGCAGCGCGCGTCACCAATCTCTACGACGTGATGGATTCGGCCTATTGCAGCCTCGACTTGCACGAGCACTGCCGCAGCCTCGGCCACGTTCCCCTGATTGACCACAACCCGCGGGGCGGCGAGAAGAGCGAATTCGAACCCCCCGACGCCCTCCGCTACCACGAACGCACCGTCGCCGAGCGCAGCAATGCCCGCCTCAAGGATGAAGTCGGTGGCAGGCACGTCATGGTCCGGGGCCACACCAAGGTGATGAGCCATCTGATGTTTGGCATCCTGGTCTTGAGTGCCGACCAGTTGATCCGATTGCTGCTGTGAGCGTGCGCCATCCAACCCCAGCGTCGTGGAACATCCCCTCATCCGAGACAGGGCAGCGCCTCCTATCGCTCATCGGGCTCATCGCTGACAAAACCCCTTGGTCCCGTCACCGTAAACACCGGGATCTCCCCTCTCCTCAAGCAAGTGCACATCGCAAACGGCAAAGACAGTTCAGACGATTATAGGAACGGGCTGATGGCTAATGTTTCGTTATATATGTCGGGGGTTTTGCAAGAAGCTCGGACCCCAAGAGCATGCGCTTGTCCGCTCGGCATCTCGATGCAGTGTTGTATGGCCGCGACGCCGTCTTCTTCATCGGTCACGACTTTGGCTACAGCGTGAGCGATGATACAGTCGCCCATCCGGCCGAAGAGTACCGATCCCATGGCCGAGCACGACCTAGTTACCAAGCTGCGGGCTGAGAATGCTCGACTGGTCACGCTACTGGAAGCTCACGGCGTCGACTGGCGTTTGCCGGCCGCTGTCGAAATCACTTCCACAAGGCCACCTGGACCATCCAGGCTCTCCCGCGCGGAAAAAATTGCCCTGTTTCGACGATTGTTCCGCGGTCGCACCGATGTCTATGCGGTGCGCTGGGAAAGCAGTACGTCGGGCAAGTCCGGCTATAGCCCGGCCTGCGCCAACGAGTGGCGTGCAGGTGTCTGCAGGAAACCCGACATCAAATGCTCCGATTGTGCCAATAGGGTCTTGCTGCCACTCACGGATGAGGTGATCCACGGCCATCTCACCGGCAAGCGAACGGTGGGCGTCTACCCGTTGCTACCCGATGAGACCTGCCACTTCCTAGCCGTGGATTTTGATGATGCCGAATGGAGGCAAGACGCCCAAGGCTTTGTGCAATCTTGTCGCGATCTCGGCGTTCCAGTTGCGCTAGAGATTTCTCGCTCGGGCGCCGGTGCGCACGCATGGATTTTTTTTGCCGCTGCCGTATCAGCACGTACTGCGCGTCGATTGGGCACGGCCATCATCAGTCACACCTGCGCAAAGTCACGCCAGCTAGAGCTTACGTCCTACGACCGGATGTTCCCCAACCAAGACACAATGCCGAGAGGAGGCTACGGCAATCTGATCGCTTTGCCGCTGCAGAAAGAGCCTCGCAAGGAGGATCGCAGCGTATTTGTCGACGAATCCCTGCGTCCGTACCAGGATCAGTGGGCATTTCTGGCCTCCATATGCCCGCTTGCGCCAGATGACATCGAGCCGACCATTCTGCGCTCCACCGGCGGTAAGCATCCGTTGGATGTGACTTTCATCGACGAGGAGGACTATAAGGAGCCTTGGAATCGACCAAATCTGTCGAACCGGATACTGGCTGGGCCGCTGCCAGAATGCCTCACGATGACACTGGCAAGTCTCGTTTACTTCGAAAAGACGCAACTCACCCAGCCGCTGGCCAACCGTTTGATTCGCCTGGCCGCCTTCAAGAATCCAGAGTTTTACAAGGCGCAAGCGATGCGCTTTTCAGTCTGGAATATACCCCGCGTGGTCAGCTGTGCCGAGAACTACCCTAACCACGTCGCGCTCCCTCGGGGGTGCCTCGATGCCGCACAGACGCTGCTGCGGGAAAATGGCATTCGCTGCGAACTGCACGATGAGCGCTTTGTCGGTCAGCCAATCAACGTGACCTTTGCAGGAACCCTTCGGCTGGACCAGGGAGCTGCCGTTACCTCGATGCTGAACCACGACACCGGCGTTCTGTCGGCGCCACCAGGATTCGGCAAGACGGTGGCGGCTGCCGCAATCATCGCCCAGCGAGGCGTCAACACGCTGGTGATGGTACATCGCACCGAGCTGCAGAAGCAGTGGCGAGAGCGACTGCAAGCTTTACTTGACGTAGACAAAGAGGTTGTCGGCACCATCGGCGGCGGCAAGCCAAAGCCAACCGGGAAGATCGACATTGCGATGATGCAGTCCCTGTCACGACAAGGCGAGGCCAATCCACTGGCTGAAAACTATGGTCACGTCATCGTCGACGAATGCCACCACATCGGCGCGGAGTCGTTCGAAGCGATCCTGAGGCGAGTCAAGGCGAAATACGTGCTTGGCCTCAGCGCAACGCCAATCCGCCGCGACGGCCACCAACCGATCATCTTCATGCAGTGCGGCCCGATTCGATACACAGCGGCGAAACCAGAGGGCGCGCCCCAGGACTTGGTGGTGATTCCCCAACTACTTAACAAGTCGATCGCTCTGCCACAGGAGTGGAGTATTCAGGAGGTATTTCGGCACCTTGTCAACGATCCTGATCGAACTGCAGCGATTGGCGCACAAATTGAGCGAGCTCACGGCGAAAGCAGGAAGGTACTGGTACTGACGGAGCGCACCGCACATCTCCATGCCATCGTTGCTATCCTGGGGGATAAGGTATCACCGCTCTTCGTGTTGCACGGCCGCCTTTCGAAGAAGGAGCGCGCGATCCTTGTCGCCGAGCTCGACGCTTTGCCATCGGATGCGCCTCGTGTACTACTTGCTACAGGGAAATTGGTGGGTGAAGGTTTCGACCACCCACCCCTCGACACCTTGGTCTTGGCGATGCCGATCTCGTGGAAAGGAACACTGCAGCAGTACGCAGGCCGCTTGCACCGCCAACACGCGACCAAGACCAGGGTGCAAATCATCGACTTCGTGGACACAGGTCACCCTGTTCTGTTGCGGATGTGGGACAAGCGCCGGCGCGGGTATCAGGCAATGGGCTATAGGGTCACGGATTCGCTACCTTTCACAAGCCCTTGCAGGCGAAAGCGTTTCTCACAATGAGCTTGTTGTAGGTGCTCGATCTGCCTCAGCATCCAACCCCTATGCGAGAGTCGACACGTCGACTAGCCGGAGTGCTCAGGATGCGCTACCAAGAATACTCTGATCGCCACTCCGGAATATGCGGAGGTGAAACCGTATTCAAGTACACTCGCGTTACCCTCCGTACGGTGCTGGCAAGCCTTGCCGAAGGCGGGACCATGAACAGATCCTTGCGGACTTCCGGACCTTGAGTGAAGACCATGTTCGGGCAGCCATCGCCTTTGCTGCAGCTTCGGCTGAAGATCTGCCTGTACCTGGTGTTCCAGACATTGCACGAGGATCAAACTGGACGAAAACAATCCGCATGCGCTTCATAGTGTCCTGCGCTCTCGCGGGCGTGACGTCGATACGGTCGCCAACGAACATCTAGTCGGTGAGTCAGACAAGGCCATCTGGCAGGCAGCGCAGGATGCGGCGCGTCTGCTTATCACGCAAGATCTGGATTTCTCCGATGTCCGAACTTTCGCTCCCGGCACGCCAACAGGTTGTCTTATAAGCGATGATATCGGGTTCGATTGCCACCGCCGCCAGGATACTTTCGTGCTGCGCGTCCGCGGCGAGTGTATGGAGCCCAAGTTCCACGACGGCGATCTGATTTTCGTCGATCCCCAGGCTGTGCCGGTCAGCGGCCGGTACACCGTCGTTCGCCTGGGGGATTCGCACGAAGCGACCTTCAAGCAGCTGATCGTGGAGGGAGACCGTCAGTTTCTGAATGCAGTGAACCCTGATTGGCCGCAGCGGATCATTGAGGTGAACTCGAATGCGACGATCTGTGCCGAGCGATGTCACGAGGGCGGCCGACAGACCCGTAGCCAGCGCCGTCCAGAAGGTGGTTTCCATGCTCGCTATGCTCGCTCCGGCCCCACCGTGTCTTGCTCGCCGACACCACGACGAACGCGCAACGTCCACGCCCCTGACGCAAAGGCTCCATCTCGCGAGTCTCGGACAAGGTGCGGGCGAGCGTTTGTCCCCAGGCGTCGATTGCAAACTCCGCGATCGCGGCGAACGCATCGCCATGACCAACGGCTGCTTCGGCATCCTGCATGCCGGCCACATCGCCTATCTCAACGAAGCCCGCGAGCTAACCGATAGACTGATCGTGGCAGTGGACACCGACGAGTCGGTGCGCCGCCTGAAAGGCGAAGACCGCCCCATCAACCCCGTCGAGCCCCGCATGAACGTGCTCAGCGGTTTGCGGGCCGTGGACTGGGTGGTGGCATTCAGCGAGGACACCCTGGCCGAGCTTATCGAGCGGCTATTGCCGGACGTACTGGTCAAGGGCGGCGACTACAAGCCGGACCAGATCACCGGCGGCGAGGCCGTGTCGAAAGCCGGCGGCGAGGTGAAAATCCTGTCGTTCCGTAACGACCACTCCACCAGCAGCATGATCCAGGCGATCAAGAGCCGCTGTTGGGTATGCCCGACAATCAAGTTATGACCGACCATCAACACTCGCACCTGCAACGTGATGTCACACTTCACGACCATTTGCTTATCGGCAAGGGAAAACACCAGCGCTGTTATCGACACCCCGAGCAGCCGGGCTTGTGCATCAAGGTCGGCGCGCCCGCAGACAGGGAAAACCTGGACCGGGAATTGAACTACTATCGCCACCTGCAAAAACGCGGCATATCCTGGCGGATGATTGCTGCATACCACGGGCCCATAGACACCAATCTCGGCCCCGGTCATGTCTTCGATCTTGTCAAGGATTTTGATGGCAGCGTTTCCCGTACCCTGCAGTGGTACCTTGAGCGTAATGATCGCACCGAAGAACACATTTACGGGATCGCTCTGGCCATACCAGCATTCAAGGCTTACATGCTGCACCATGGCATAGCCGCCAAAAACTTTGATGAAAAGAATCTGTTATACAAACGGCTCAACCATGAGGACGGACTGCTGGTGCTGGTCGATGATATCGGTCACAAGGACTTCATTCCGGTGGCCACCTACATTCGCCAGGTGGCGCGCGCCAAATTCAAACGCCGCTGGAAGCGCTTTGAAAGCCGCCTGCTAAAGCATCACCCGGAAAACTCAGTCCTTGCCTCTTGTTTCCGAAACCGATACTGCCCCACAGAGCTGGACCACGGGCGGTAACTGTTTTGCAGGACATCGAGACACCCCGGCACATCCTTATCGTTCGGCTCTGCGCCATTGGCGACGTCATGATGACGTGCGGCCTGATCCCGGCGCGCGCGCCCAGGGAATCGGCTGCAGCGCCGCACCTCCGGGCGCCGCTCCTGCTCCTACTTGACACATCTGAATGAGGGTTTAGCATGCGCCGATAGATGGCTTATGCATCTGTTCGGATGTCAATGATCACCGGACCCCAGATGAAGGCCGCGCGTGCCCTGCTGGCCATCGATCAGCGCGAGCTAGCACGGTTGAGCGGCCTTTCCCTCCCCACCATCCAACGCATGGAAGCCTGCGCGGGCACCGTG
>CAZLYT010000340.1:0-5262 GCA_964563515.1 uncultured Candidatus Competibacteraceae bacterium
GCTGGGTGGAGCCGATCATGGCGGCCTGGGAGGATTCGGGCGAGGCCCCCAAGGGCTACACCGCCGGCACCTGGGGCCCGGCAGCGGCCAGCGCGCTCATCAACCGCGACGGGCGCAGCTGGCCAGAGGAGGGATGATGGCCATACTCCACTGCAATCACACCGACCGAGAGGAACACTGACATGGCAGCAAAGCGAATCCTGATGCTGGTAGGCGACTACGCCGAGGACTACGAGGTCATGGTGCCGTTCCAGGCACTGCAGGCGGTCGGTCACCAAGTGGACGCCGTGTGCCCGGACAAGAAGGCCGGTGACCGTGTGCGTACCGCGATCCACGACTTCGAGGGCGATCAGACCTACTCCGAGAAGCCCGGCCACAACTTCACCCTCAACGCCAGCTTCGCCGACGCTTCCGAGGGTGACTACGACGCGCTCATGATCGCCGGCGGCCGAGCGCCCGAGTACCTTCGCCTCAACGACCGGGTGGTGGAGCTGGTGCGCGCTTTCGCCGCCGCCGACAAGCCCATCGCCGCCATCTGCCACGGGGCACAGCTTCTGGCCGGCGCCCAGGTGATCGAGGGCAAGCGAGTCTCGGCCTACCCGGCCTGCGCGCCGGAGGTGAGACTAGCGGGCGGCGAGTACGCCGACATCGCCATCGATGGCGCGGTCACCGACGGCAAGCTCGTCACCGCGCCGGCTTGGCCGGCGCACCCCAAGTGGATCGCCGCCTTCCTCGAGGTGCTCGGCACCCGCATCGAGCTCTGATCCAACCAACGCCCCGGCGACCACATCCAACCCGGAGACACACTCTCATGCCGTCGGATCGCGCCGAGCGGATAGGACTGTTTGCCAACTGGGACCTGCGCCGCGGGCCACAGAGTGCGCTGATTCGGTTCGTCCGGACCTTCGAGCCCTACTGGCGCGAGGTCTCGAGGCCGGAGATCTACGCCATCGAGGGCAGCTACCGAGCCCTGCTGCGCCACGGGCTGCTGCACGACTACCCGCGCCTGCATGCGCTGCCGGCGGGCCGCAACGGCGGCATAGTCAACCTGGCCAACCGGGTAGTGCGCAAAGGCTTCGAGCCGGATTCGGCCTTCGGCATCGATCGGGTGATCTACTTCATCGACCCGCGCGACCCGACCTCCCTGTTCCCCGACAGCCAGGCGCTGAAGCGCGAATGCGTCGTCACCGGCACCACCTTTCTCGCCACTCACGCGGCCGCCAACGAGTGGTACGCGCTGCAATGGTGCGCGGCGACCCTGGGGCGGGACGACGACGCAGCGCGGCTGCGCGAGCAACACTACCTGTCGGCGGAACTACTGGAACAGCTCTTCCCCGACCTGCCCCAGGGGCCCGCGGGTCAGACCCTGGCCCTAATCGCCCACGACACCCGCAAGTCCGCCATGCTGGAGTTTGCCGGCGAGCACTTCGAGTTCCTGCACCGCTTCCGCCGCCGCCTGGCCACCGGCACCACCGGCACGCTGTTGAACGGTGAGATCCCGGAGCGGCTGGGTGAGCAGTGGGCGGCGGTGAACGAAGAGGTCGCGATTTTCCAGAGCGTTGGACGAGTGCCGGCCCGCCTGGCCACCGCCCGCGCGGAGCAGCGACGCAGCGCCGATATGTGTCGCGCCATGGCCGAACGACTCGGTGACAGCGGGCACTGGGTCGAGCCCCAGCCCAGCGGCCCCAGGGGCGGCGACATTCAGATCGCCGACATGGTGCGCCAGGGGGACTGCCAAAGCGTCGTCTTCTTCGAAGACCCACACGTCTCCCGCGAGCACGAGGCGGACATTCAGCTGTTGGAGCGCACCACGCGCATCCCCGAATGCGAGGTGATGTGTCTGCACGAGCCGCAGTCGGCTCGGGAGTGGGCCACCAACTGGCAACGCTGCCTGGAAGCGGGCGTGCCGCCCCCGGTTAGCGTCATCGACGCCTTCCGACGCATCTGGGGGGTGGAGCTGGTGTTGGCCGACCTGGGGCGCGACAGCGTCGGTGAAGCCGCCCAGCAGCAGGCCGTATGGCGTGACGTGGTGGACAAGGCGGCCTGGTACGTACACGGCCTCATCGCCGAGCGGGCACGGGAGCGTTTGCAGCAGGGCGAGCGGGCCCGCATAGGCGTCACCTGGGGCATCGAGATGCACGAGTTCCTGGACACACTGGAGCAAATCCCGCGGCGCCTGGCGGCCCTCGACCGACACCATACCAAGCTCTCCCGTGGTATTGCCGGCGCAGCCGTCCGCAGCTTGCACAACAGCCAAGTCGGGCCGCTGATAGGCATCATGGGCACCACCGATCCACGCAACGAGGCCAACCACAACGCCCGCCGGCTCGCCGAGCAACTCAGCGCCGGGATACTATCTCTCGCCCAGTTCGCCTTCTGCGAGCAGCGCTACCAGACCAGCAACGGCGATCGACAGCGCCAGGAGTTGGAGCGGCACTGGGCGCAACTGGACGTGGCATTACTGAGCTGCGATCGAGTGAAGCGCCACTTCAGCTCGCGCACCGCGCTGCCACTGCCGGAACCGCTGCACCAGCAGATGGCCTCTGCCACGGTGGCGGAGATCAGCGGGATCTATCTCAAGCACCAGGGAGATGAGGCCACTCCGCGGGACTTCCAGCGCGTCGGCGCCGCCCTGGAGGATCTTCGCGGCGTCGCGGCACGGCGCGGCGCGGTGCTCATCGCCGGCGCCCAGCCCGAGCGGGTCGACTCCGCCCTCGCGGCGCTTCGGGCCGGCATCGTCTCCACTTTGGTAACCAATCTGGGCTTTGCCCACGGCATCCTGCGCTTGCAGGCAGGAGGGAATGGATAGACACGGAAGGCGTTGTCACCAGGTAACTTGATTAATTTCGAGGGAGCACAGCGATGGTTGAGCAATTCCCCCTTGGTAGCGATGGGAACCACTCCGAAGGAGCCGTGGAGGCCCTACGCCGGATGGGCAAGGCCAACGAGGAGTACCAGAAGGCTCAAAAGGCGGGCGACTATGACCGCATGCAGACAGCCTACGAGGACTTCGAAAGCGCCAGGCAGGAACTGATAGCCTGCGCGGCAGATGATCCCGCCTTGAGCGCGGCTGTGCAGAAATGGGAGATGGTCTTCAAAAGCATGAAAGCCGCGCAGAAACCGTGACCGAGCTGGCGCTTCGTGGGAAACCACCGCGCCGAGCGTTGGTCTTCGGAAGCGACTTGGTGGTGATGATGCTCAAACTCCAATCCGTCCACCAACCTAGGCGAGTTCGGTTGGATATAGCAAGACTCAAATAGCAGCTCGCAGCGTGCCGTCACGCACGGGAATTATTCTGCTCACCAGATCCTGTCGTTCTTGTAGTCCTGATAGAGCAACACCAGCAGACTGACGGTGCCGAGTGCGACGAGCGCCAATGCGCCGATTATCAAGGTTTCAGTGAATGCCAGTGAAAACATGTCACGCCTCCTGCAGCCGATTCCAGTCATAGGCTTCGGGTGCCAATTTGGTCATGCCAATGGTGATTATGAAAGAAATAGCCGCTGACGCCAGAGTCGCCACGAACCAGCCAATCGTGAAGTAGATGACCACACCGACGACGCTGGCGATGATGATGGCCGAGTTGACACCCTTGACGCTGACGCTCTCCCAATATAGGCCGCAGACGATCGGCCAAATCAGACTCGCAACGAAGGGTCCAGACAGGAACAGCACCTGGATCAAGGTTCCATCCGCAGGAAGCAGAATAGCCAGGTCAGCGCGCCTAGAAAGATGATGATGGCGACCGCGTTGCGACGCAAAGTCTCGGGCGCAGCGGCCGGGTTGATCATTTTCTTGTAGATATCCTCGGTTACCAGATCCGAAGTAGCCGCCAACAGGCTGTCGATGCTCGAAGCCAGTGAGCAGAAGACCACCACGAACACGACCATGGCACCGGCGTAGCCAAGAATCGAGGCTGATACCAGGGGCCCGACCATATCCGGATCTGCGATGCTGATCCCGAGGCCGACCGCAAACAGGCCGATAAAGCCTGCGCCGATGGGGATCGGCAGCCAAAGCAGACCGGACAGGCCATACGCTTTGGAGGCCACACTTGCTCGCATGGCGTAAGCGCGACTCCACCAAACGTTGTTGTGGAATACTTCACCAAAACCGAAAAACATATTGTTGAATAGCGACATCAAAGCCACTGGCATCATGATGGTCAGCAGCATGGGGCGTTCGAGATCGATGCGCTCATAGAGCACGGCAAAGTCGGACTTGATGAGCACGACGGCGCCAATAATCACTACGCCTATTAGAATAATGATGCTCTGGATGAAGTCGGTGCCGATAACGGCGTACAAGCCACCGAAGATAGTGTATACCACGCACACTGCGAGAATGACTGACATGCCGATACGGTAATCCAGACCACTGAGAGCTTCGAGCACAATGCCGCCGGCCATGCCCATGCTCACCAACCAGGTAATGGAGTAGACCAGAGTGATGGCCAAATACAGTATCCAGGTCGGCTTGCCATAGCGCAGGCGGATGAAGTCACCGCTGGTATAGCCCTTGGGCAGCAGGGCATGTATCCGCTTGGCCATGGGCGCGAACAGGAACAATCCAAAGCTCGCCGTGGCATACGCCAACATGCCGCAGATGCCCATCTGCAGGGCAAACTTGGGTGCGAGCATGATCGTATTGGACGTCACCCAGGTGGCCATCGCCGTAGCCGTTCCCATAGCCAAGCCCACATTTCGACCTGCTAGCATGAAGCCGTCCAGATCTTTGGCTTTGCGGCCGGTATAGATGGCGTAAGCGATCCACAAGACGCTGAAGATGGCGAGCAGCGCGCCCCCCATCTGTACACTGAGCAAGGTGTCAGACATACCGGCGGTTCCCCGTGAAGACGATGGCGACCAAAGCGATCAGCAGGAACAGGCCAACGCCCAAGGAACCGAACACCAGTGCCTGATTGGGGTAGTCGACAGCCACCACCAGCTCCACCGATGCGCCCGCGCTGTCCTCGACGACAAAGCGGCTTTCACCTGCGAGCAGCCCCGTCATGAAGTAGCTGAGGTCGCCCCCTTCATAGAGGACTATGGGTTCTCCAGTGGTGGTATTGCTCCCTTGTATCAGCCGATACGGAGGAGAGCCTTGCCGCCATTCGATGGTGAGGTGGCCTTCATTGGAGGAGGCTGTACCTTCGAGAAAGGCTTCGCCCAGTTGCAGCTCCTGGGCATCGACCAACTGACTCGATGTCAGCAGCACGATGAGCGAGACCACTGCGTATAGAAGAGCGGCACCGGAGATCGG
>CAZLYT010000341.1:0-5915 GCA_964563515.1 uncultured Candidatus Competibacteraceae bacterium
GCTTCCCAGCCTTCGGCGTTCTCGGTGACATCCATGCCGAGGCGAGCCAGAATGGTCGTCACCTCGGAGGCCGCCACCTCGCTGCCCAACAGGCGCCGTAGCTGGCGCTTGCGCAGCCGCACCGGGTTCCGCGACGGCAGATGTTCAGGCTCGACGGCCTCCACCACCGGCCCCGGCTCGCCGCCGGCGATCTTCACCAGCAAACCCGTGGCACGTTCCACCGCCGGGCGCTGCAACTGCGGGTCGACGCCACGCTCGAAGCGGTGCGAGGACTCCGTGTGCAGCCCAAAGCCGCGGGCTTTACCGAGAATCGCCAAGGGCGCGAAGAAGGCGCTCTCCAGAAACACGTCCCGGGTCTCGGCACCGCAGCCGCTAACCTCACCGCCCATGATTCCGGCCAGGGCCACCGGCCCAACCTGGTCGGCGATGAGCAACAGCTCCGGGCTCAGCTCGAGCTCCGAGCCGTCCAGTAACGTGAGTTGCTCTCCGACTTCGCCCCGCCGCACCACGATCCCCCCTTGCAGTCGCGCCAGGTCGAAGGCGTGCATGGGCTGGCCCAGCTCGAGCATGACGTAGTTGGTGACATCCACCAGCGGACCCAGCGAGCGCACACCCGCACGGCGCAACCGCTCCACCATCCAAAGCGGTGTCGGGGCGGAGGGATTGACGCCACGGATGACCCGCCCCACATACCGAGGGCAATCGGCCGGCGCGCGCAGCTCCACCGGAAAAGTCTGCTCCGTCGCCGCACCGACCGGTGGCACTGGCACTGGCGTCAGAGCCGTGCCAGTGAGCGCCGCGCACTCTCTCGCGATGCCGGCAACGCTCAAGCAGTCGCCGCGATTGGGGGTAAGATCCACGTCGATGACCAAGTCGTCGAGGCCCAGAGCCAGACGCAGGTTCTCACCCACGGGCGCGTCCGCCGGCAGGGCCAACAGGCCGCTGGCATCCTCGCTCAGGCCGAGCTCTCGCGCCGAGCACAGCATCCCCTGGGAGCGAATGCCTCGCAGCGCAGTCTCGCCGATGGCCTGCCCACCCGGGAGCCGCGCGCCTGGCAGCGCCGTCGGAGCCAGCATGTTCACCCGAACGTTGGGGGCACCACACACGATCTGCCTCGGCGTAGCGTCGCCTACGTCCACCCGACACACCCGCAACCGGTCTGCTTCCGGGTGCTCGTCGACGCTCAGGACCCTGCCGACCACGACACCGTCAAAATCGGGCGCGGCCGCCACCACAGACTCCACCTCGAGCCCCGCCATAGTTAGCCGCTCGGCCAGGGCTCGACCATCGAGCGGTGGGTCCACCCATTCGCGGAGCCAGTTTTCGCTGATCTTCATGTGCTGCTCTCATCCGGCCGGGAGGGCGCCTCAGACGAGTCCCCCAAAAAAATAAGCAAACGGGTGCTAGCGAAACTGTCTGAGAAAGCGCAGGTCGTTGTCGAAGAACAGCCGCAGGTCGTTCACCCCGTAGCGCAACATCGCCAGGCGCTCGACCCCCATGCCGAAGGCATAGCCGGTGTAGCGCTCGGCATCGACACCGACGAAGCCGAACACGCTCGGGTGCACCATTCCGCAGCCCAGGATCTCCAACCAGCCGGTATGGGAGCAAACCCGACAGCCCGAGCCGCCGCAAATCACGCATTCGATGTCCACCTCTGCGGAAGGCTCCGTGAAGGGGAAATAGGAGGGCCGAAAACGCACCCGGGACTCGCGCTCGAAGAAGCGCTGCAAAAAGTCCTCGAGGGTGCCCTTGAGGTCGGCAAAGCTCACATCCTCGTCCACCAGCAGGCCTTCCACCTGATGGAACATGGGTGTGTGAGTGACGTCCGAGTCGCAGCGATATACCCGGCCGGGGGCAATAACGCGCAATGGTGGCGCCTCATGCTGCATCACCCGGATTTGCACCGGCGAGGTGTGGGTGCGCAACACCGTGTTGGCGTCGAAATAGAAAGTATCGTGCATTGCCCGCGCCGGATGATGGGCGGGAATGTTCAACGCCTCGAAGTTGTGGAAGTCGTCCTCGATCTCCGGCCCCCGCGCCACCCGGAAGCCAATGCCCATGAACAGCGCCTCGATTCGTTCCAGGGTACGGGTCACCGGGTGCAGGCCACCGGGGACCTGGCCGCGACCGGGGAGCGTGACATCCACCGACTCGGCCGCCAGCTGGGCCTCGGTCTGCTCTTCTTCGAGGGCGGTGCGCCGGGCCAGTATTGCCTCCTGCAAACGCGCCTTGGCCTGGTTGACCGCCTGACCGGCCTCACGCCGCTGCTCTGCTGGAAGGCTGCTCAGCTGCTTTAGCCGCTCGGTAAACAGCCCCTTCTTGCCCAGGAAACGAACCCGCAGTTGGTCGAGTGCCGCAAGATCGGTGGCCGCCGCCACCGCCGATTCGACCTCTCGCGTGAGGTCAGGGAGATCATCCACCGCGCTTTCTCCGATCAATGTCGCCGGGCCCCCTACGTTTGCAGAGCGAAAAAAAGGGGAAAGGAGATCAGCCCGCTTGCACGGACCACCCTTTCCCCTCTGTGCGACAGCTGGGTATTAGAGACCCAGCTGCTTCTGCGATCAGACGCTCAGGGCAGCCTTGGCCTTGTCCACCAAAGCCGCAAAAGCCACCTGGTCGTGCACCGCCAAATCCGCCAGCACCTTACGATCCACCTCGACCTCCGCCTTATTGAGGCCGTCGATCAAGCGGCTGTAGGACAGGCCGTACTGGCGGGCGCCGGCGTTGATGCGCACGATCCACAGCGCGCGGAACACGCGCTTGCGCTGGCGCCGATCGCGATAAGCGTACTGCCCAGACTTGGTGACCGCCTGCTTGGCGACCCGGTAGCTTCGGCTACGCGCGCCATAATAGCCCTTGGCTTTCTCCAAGACCTTCTTGTGGCGCTTCCTGGTGGTAACGCCGCGTTTGACCCTAGCCATCTGTGCGAGCCTCTCAAGCGTACGGAAGCATGCGCTCGACCAACGCCTGATCGCTCTTCGCAATCACGGTGTTGCCGCGCAGATGACGTTTGCGCTTGGCACTCTTCTTGGTGAGGATGTGCCGGGCATGGGATTGGTAGCGTTTGAAAGCACCGGAGCCGGTGCGCCGAAAGCGCTTGGCGGCCCCCCGGTTGGTTTTCAACTTAGGCATCGTCGTCTCCACTTCGCATTCTGGGTTACGAATACCCGCGCCGAGGTGGTATCAGTCGATCCGCCGCTCGTCATTTCCGGTTGGGGGCCATGACCATGACCATCTGCCGCCCCTCCATGAGTGGGCGTTGCTCCACCGAACCGAACTCCGACAGATCGTCCTCGATACGCTTCAAGAGCTGCAGTCCACGATCCCGGTGGACCATCTCGCGACCTCTAAAACGCAAGGTGACCTTGGTTTTGTTTCCTTCCTGCAGGAACTTTGACAGGTTGCGAAGCTTTACCTGGTAGTCCCCTTCGTCCGTTCCCGGACGAAACTTCACTTCCTTGACCTGTATTCGAGTCTGCTTTTTCTTGGCCTCGTGGGCCTTCTTGCTTTGCTCGAATTTGAACTTGCCGTAATCCATGATTCGGCAGACTGGTGGTTCCGCCTGGGGCGCGATCTCCACCAGATCCAGACCGGCCTCCTCGGCGAGGTCCAGCGCTCGTTGGATGGGCACGACGCCCACTTGGTCGCCATCCTCGTTGATCAGCCGAACTTCCGGCACCCGGATGAGCTCGTTGAGCCGATGCTGGGGTTGCTCTTGTTGCGGTATACGAAAACTTCTACGTAGAACTATGACCCGATCCTCCGGACGTTATTCAGCCGCGGCGGTGGATTTCTTCCCGGAGCCTTTCAGCGAATGCGCTCACAGGCATTGCGCCGAGGTCCTCTCCGCTCCGGGTGCGAACCGCCACGGTTCCTTCCTCGAGCTCACGGTCCCCAACTATTAGCAGGTAGGGCACGCGCTGCAGGGTATGCTCGCGGATCTTAAAACCGATCTTCTCGTTCCTCAAGTCAGCCTCAACGGCGAATCCCTGTTCGAAAAGGGATTTTTTCACCTCGGCGGCATACTCGCCTTGCTTGTCGGTGATGCTCATCACCACCGCTTGTACCGGCGCCAACCAGGCCGGCAGCTTGCCTTCGTAGTGCTCGAGCAGGACCCCGATGAAGCGCTCCAGCGAGCCCACTATGGCTCGGTGCAGCATCACCGGTGTGCGTCGGCCGCCGTCCTCGGCCACGTACTCAGCGCCGAGCCGGCCTGCCATGGCGAAGTCCACCTGCATGGTGCCGCACTGCCAGACCCGATCGAGACAGTCCCGTAGCGAAAACTCGATCTTGGGACCGTAGAAAGCCCCTTCACCGGGCTGCACGTGGAAGGTCAGGCCCTGGGCCTGCAGCGCGGAGGCTAGGGCGGCCTCCGCCTGATCCCAAACCTCGTCGCTGCCGATGCGCATCTCGGGCCGGGTGGACAAGGCCACGATCACGTCGTCGAAGCCAAAGTCACGATAGACCTCGAACACCAGATCGATGAATGCCGCCACCTCCGGCTGAATCTGCTCTTCGGTGCAGAAGATGTGGGCATCGTCCTGGGTAAACGCGCGCACCCGCATGAGCCCGTGCAGGGTACCCGAATGCTCGTTGCGGTGGCAGGAGCCGAACTCCGCCATCCGGATCGGCAGGTCGCGATAGCTCTTGAGCCCCTGGTTGTAGATCTGCACGTGACACGGGCAGTTCATGGGCTTGACCGCGTAATCCCGATGCTCCGACCCGGTGGTGAACATCTCGTTGCCGAACTTCTCCCAGTGCCCGGAGCGCTCCCACAAGCTGCGATCCACCAGCTGCGGCGTGTTCACTTCCTGATAGCCGCGCAGGCGCAGAGTCGAGCGGATGTAGTCGCGGATCCGTGTGTTGATGGTCCAGCCGCGGTCGTGCCAGAACACCATGCCCGGGGCTTCTTCCTGCACGTGAAACAGCGACAGCGCCTTGCCGATGCGCCGGTGATCGCGCTTCTCGGCCTCTTCCAGTCGATGCAGGTAGGCCTTGAGCTGCTTCTTGTCGGGCCAGGCGGTGCCATAAACCCGTTGCAACATCTCGTTGCGAGAGTCGCCGCGCCAGTAGGCGCCGGAGACTTTGGTGAGCTTGAATGCCCCCAAGGCGCCGGTGCGGGGCACGTGGGGACCCCGACAGAGATCGACGAAGTCGCCTTGGCGGTAGAGCGAGATCTCCTCCGCGGAGGGAATGTCGGCGATGATCCGAGCCTTGTACTCCTCCCCCATCTCCCGGAAGTAGACCACGGCATCGTCCCGCGGCATGACCGCCCGCCGCACCGGCAGGTCCTCTTCCACGATCTCCGCCATCTTGGCCTCGATGCGCTCCAGATCCTCGGGCGTGAAGGAGCGGTCGAAGGCGAAGTCGTAGTAAAACCCGTTCTCGATCACCGGGCCGATGGTGACCTGGGCCGCGGGATAGAGCCGCTTGACCGCGTGCGCCAGCAGATGCGCAGTGGAGTGACGGAGCAAATCCAAGCCATCCGGATCCTTGGCCGTAACGATGGCGAGCTCGGCATCCTCCGCTAGCGTAAAGTACGTATCGACCAAACGGCCATTGACTCGGCCGGCCAGCGCGGCCTTGGCCAGCCCTGGACCGATGTCCGCGGCGACCTCCTCGACCGTAACCGGCCGATCGTAGTGACGGCGGCTGCCGTCAGGCAGCGTGATCTCGGGCATGCGCATTGTTCCGTCGCGGACGCAAACGAATGAAGGGCAGGCCGTTTGGACCCTGTCGGGTCGAACCGGCCCGCCCCTCTGGCCTGATGCCAGGCCTGTGTCTGGTAGGCGCGATTGGACTCGAACCAACGACCCCCACCATGTCAAGGTGGTGCTCTAACCAGCTGAGCTACGCGCCTGTAGCGAGCGCGGAATGGTACTTCGCGCCCCGGGGCGATTCAAGCCGACAGCACC
>CAZLYT010000342.1:0-8573 GCA_964563515.1 uncultured Candidatus Competibacteraceae bacterium
GGACAGCGAGTTGGTGTAGCAAACCCGCTCCCATGATCTACGCTAGGAAAGCGCTGGTCGTCAGGCGAGCGGGAACTGGGCCGGGAAAGTCTATTGCGCTCTTGGGTCTGCGGAGCTTGTCTGTTAGCCCGATAGGCTCAAGATTCACGACTTTCCCCATCCTTGGAGCGCGGTGCGAGCCCGGCATCCATGCTGGGTCTTTTCGAGGATCGAATATCGAGCCGACATGGGTGCTTGATGTTGGGTCGTGATCCCTGGGTTTGATTAGCGCTGCCCATACAGACACCCACCGACGACTACGCCTGTATTGTATAAGGGCTGCACTTGATTGGAACAATGACAACAGCAACGCGCATGGGGAGTTCGAGGGTGGCATCGGTTGCCGCTGCAAGAGACGGCATAGCAGTTTCGAATTTCGGGTCTCTTTACAAGAATGTGTCGGCGACGCCGAGCGCACATAAGAAACTTCCGATTGATTCACCCTCTTCCCCGATTCGGTGGCGAGCTCTGCAAGTGGAGTTCCAAAATCCATGCTTCAACACACCCTCCCTCGCCCTCACCCGCAAGGCAGAGGGAATTATCAGCGCGTCCCTGGGCGGGACGTGCTGTAGCGATATCCATTGGTCAGGAGGCAGTCGAATGAGCGAATTGAAATTCAGCGAAGGCCACGAGTGGCTGCGAATAGAAGACGACGGCACGGCGACGATCGGGATCACGGACTACGCTCAAGAGCAGCTTGGCGATCTGGTCTTCGTGCAGCTGCCGGAGGTGGGTCGGGAGCTCGCCCAGGGCGAGGAAGCCGCAGCCATCGAGTCCGTCAAGTCAGCCAGTGACATCAAGCTGGCGGTGGCCGGCACCGTGATCGAAGTCAACGAGGCTCTGGCGGACGAGCCTGGAAAGATCAACGAAGACCCCATGGGGGATGGCTGGTTCTTCAAGATTCGCATCGCCGATCCGGCGCCGCTCGCGGGCTTGATGGATGAGAACGCCTACGCCGAACACGTGGCGGGTCTTGGTTGAGGCAAACAGCCGGATACGGGTGATCGATCGCAATGGGGATAACCATGGCTGAAACACCGCGCGCCTTTGATGACTTGGAACAAACAGCCGACTTTATTTCCAGACACAACGGTCCAAGCGAGGCCGAAGTTTCGGCGATGCTCGGAGTGCTTGGCCTCAGCTCCATGGACGCGCTGGTGGCCAAGGTCGTGCCCGAGGCAATCCGTTCTGAGCAGCCGCTGCAGCTCGGCGAATCCTGCAGCGAGCCGCAGGCTCTGGAAACGCTTCGCGCCATGGCAGCGAAAAACCAGGTGATGAAGTCCTACATCGGCCTGGGCTATTACGATTGCCATACGCCCACGGTCATCCTGCGCAATCTGCTGGAAAACCCCGCCTGGTATACCGCCTACACCCCGTATCAGCCCGAGATATCCCAGGGGCGCCTGGAAGCGTTGCTGAACTTCCAAACCATGGTGATGGATCTCACGGGCATGGAGATCGCCAATGCCTCCATGTTGGATGAGGCCACCTCGGCCGCTGAAGCCATGAGCTTCTGTCTGCGGGTCAGCAAGTCCAAGAGTCGGGTGTTTTTCGTGGCCGAGGACTGCCATCCGCAGACCATCGACGTGGTTCGAACCCGGGCCGCACCGATCGACGTGCAGGTGGTCGTCGGCGACCCCGCCCGCGACCTCAATGGGCTCGACTGCTTTGGGGTGCTTTTGCAGTACCCGGCCTCCAACGGTGAGATTCGCGACTGCCGCGAGCTGGTGGCGGCTGCCCACGGCAAGGGAGCGCTGGTGGTGGTCGCCGCAGATCTCCTAGCGCTCACGCTGCTGGCGCCGCCTGGCGAGTTCGGTGCCGACGTGGCGGTAGGATCCTCCCAACGCTTCGGCGTTCCGTTAGGCTTCGGCGGCCCCCATGCCGCCTATTTCGCCACCCGCGACACCCACAAGCGGCTGATGCCCGGCCGCCTGGTCGGTGTCTCCATCGACAACCACAACGCCAAAGCCTACCGCCTGGCGATGCAAACCCGCGAGCAACACATCCGCCGCGAGAAAGCTACCAGCAACATCTGCACGGCCCAAGTGCTGCTCGCCAACATCGCCGGCATGTACGCCGCCTACCACGGCCCCAAGGGACTCGAGACCATCGCCCGGCGGGTCCACCGGCTCACCGCCACCTTGGCCGAGGGCTTGCGCAAGCTGGAATACCCGGTCATCACCAAAGCCTTTTTCGACACCATCTGGGTGCGCACCGGCGTGCACACGCCGGCGGTGCTGGCCGCCGCGCGCGGCCAGCTCATCAACCTGCGGGAGGTGGACCAGGCCACGGTGGGCATCTCATTGGATGAGACCACGCGGCGACAAGACCTGGAGACCCTGTGGGGCGTGTTTGCCGCGCCTGGAGCGAGCCTCCCGACCTTCGCCGAGCTGGAGCCGACGGCCGCGGATGCCATTCCCGCTGCCCTGCTTCGCAGCTCGCCGTTCCTGACCCATGAGGTGTTCAACAGCTACCACTCGGAAACGCAGATGCTGCGCTATCTGCGTCAGCTGGCAGACAAGGACCTGGCGCTGGATCGGACGATGATTCCGCTGGGCTCCTGCACCATGAAGCTGAACGCTACCACCGAAATGGTACCGGTGACCTGGAAGGAGTTCGGCGGCATACACCCCTTCGCACCCACCGCCCAGACCGCAGGCTATCTGGAGCTGATCACCGAGCTCGAGCAGATGCTCTGTGCCTGCACCGGCTACGACGCCGTGTCGCTGCAGCCCAACGCCGGCTCCCAAGGCGAGTTCGCCGGATTACTGGCCATTCGCGCCTACCACGCCAGCCGCGGCGAAGGCCACCGCAACGTCTGCCTGATCCCGAGCTCCGCCCACGGCACCAATCCAGCCAGCGCGCAGATGGCTGCCATGCAGGTGGTGGTGGTCAAGTGCGACGAGCGCGGCAATGTAGACGTGGCCGATCTCAAGGCCAAGGTCGGGCAGCACCGGGAGCGGCTGGCCGCGATCATGATCACCTACCCGTCCACCCACGGGGTGTTCGAGGAGGCGGTGCGCGAGATCTGCGACACCGTCCACGAGGCCGGCGGTCAGGTCTATATCGACGGTGCCAATATGAACGCCATGGTCGGGCTGTGTGCCCCTGGTGCTTTCGGCGGCGACGTCTCGCACCTGAACTTGCACAAGACCTTCTGCATCCCCCATGGGGGCGGCGGCCCGGGGGTCGGACCCATCGGCGTGGGAGCCCACCTGGCGCCATTCCTGCCCGGGCACGCGCTGCTGGAGACCGGTATTGGGCCGGTGGCGGCGGCGCCCTGGGGAAGCGCCAGCATCCTGCCGATCACCTGGACCTACATCAAGCTGATGGGGCGTGAGGGGCTGAAGCGGGCCACCGAGATCGCCATTCTCAACGCCAACTACGTCGCCCGCCGACTGTCGGCTCACTACCCCGTGCTGTACACGGGAACCCATGGGTTGGTCGCCCACGAGTGCATCCTGGATCTGCGCCCGATCAAGGACAAGACCGGCATCACCGTGGACGACGTTGCCAAGCGATTGATCGATTTCGGTTTCCACGCGCCCACCATGTCCTTCCCGGTGGCCGGCACGCTGATGATCGAGCCCACGGAAAGCGAATCGAAGGCGGAGCTCGATCGCTTCTGCGAGGCGATGATCCGCATTCGCGAGGAGATTCACGCCGTGGAGACCGGGGCCTTCGACGGCACCGACAATCCGTTGAAGCACGCACCGCACACGGCCGAGGATCTGGTCGGGGAATGGACCCACGGCTACTCGCGCGAGCAGGCCGTGTACCCGCTGTCCTCGCTACGGGCCGGCAAGTACTGGCCACCGGTGGGACGCATCGACAACGTCTTCGGGGACCGCAATTTGGTCTGCTCCTGCCCACCCTTGTCCGTGTACGAAGAAGTCGCGTACTCGGGAACCTGAGAGGTACACCCCGATGATGACGTCCCTGGCAGTGACCGTGGTCGGAGCCGACCGCCCCGGGCTGATCAATTCCCTATCGGACGCAGCCGCTTCCCACGGCGCCAACTGGCTGGAGAGCCGCATGGCCAACCTGGCTGGGCAGTTTGCAGGCGTCGTGCGTCTGCAGGTTCCCGCGGAAAACGTTGAGCGCCTGCTTGCTGCCCTGCGCGAGCTCGAATCCACTGGGTTGCAGGTCACCGCGGTGAGGGGCGCAGGCGAGCCGAGCGAGGCGCCCGGGCGGATGCTGTCGCTGGCGCTGGTCGGCCAAGACCGGCCCGGCATCGTGCGCGACATCTCACGGGTGCTGGCGGAGCACCAGGTAAGTATCGAAGAGCTCGAGACCGAAAGCATCAGTGGTTCCTGGTCCGGGGAGAACCTGTTTCAGGCCAACGCTCGCCTGCGAGTGCCGGCAAGCCTCGCGACCGAGGAGCTCAATCGAGTGCTGGAAAGCCTGGCTGACGAGCTGATGGTGGACGTGATCCTGGAAGATAAAGCCACAGCTGGCCAACTGACGAATGCTTCGGGCGGGCGCCGAATGCGAACCAACAACAGCGGGGGAGAACTGGAATGGAATTGATCGGCAATGTGGTTACCCAGATCAACGGCATTGTCTGGGGGCCGTTGATGCTCGTGCTTATTCTGGGTACGGGATTCTTTCTGCAGGTGCGCCTCAAGTTCATGCCGATCACCAACGTTGGTCTCGGCTTCCGGATGGTCTGGGGCGGCCGCAAGAAGGGCGTCGGCGAAAGCGGTGAAATCAGCCCGTTCGCGGCCCTGATGACCGCGCTGGCGGCGACCGTGGGCACCGGCAATATCGCCGGCGTGGCGACCGCCATCGCCCTTGGCGGTCCAGGCGCACTGTTTTGGATGTGGTGCACGGCCCTGGTGGGTATGGCGACCAAGTATTCCGAGGTCCTCCTCTCCGTGAAATACCGCGAAGTGGATCACCTCGGGGAACATATCGGCGGCCCCATGTACGCCATCAAAAACGGGCTCGGCAAGAAGTGGGCGTGGCTCGGGGTGGCATTTGCCCTGTTCGGAGGAATAGCCGGATTCGGCATCGGCAACATGGTGCAATCCAATGCGGTCGCCGATGTGCTCGACACCAGCTTCGGGATCCCCGAGTGGTTCTCCGCAATCATCTGCATGGTGCTGGTGGGGGCGGTCATTCTGGGTGGCATCAAGCGCATCGGTCTCGTTGCCGAGGCACTGGTGCCGACCATGTGCGTTGGCTACGTCGTGTTCGCGTTGATCGTGCTGATCATCAACGCGGCCGAGATCCCGTCCGCGCTCGGCTTGGTATTCAGCAACGCCTTCACCCCGACGGCCGCGACCGGCGGCTTCGCCGGAGCCGCGGTGTGGGCCGCGATCCAATTCGGCGTTGCCCGGGGTATCTTCTCCAACGAGGCCGGGCTCGGGACGGCGGGAATTGCACAGGCGGCCGGCACCACCAAGAGCCCGGTCCGCTCGGGATTGATCGGCATGATGGGTACCTTCATCGACACCCTCATCATCTGCACCATGACCGGGCTTGCCATCATCAGCTCCGGTGCCTGGTCCTCCGGGGAGAGCGGCGCGGCCCTGACCTCGCTGGCCTTCGAGACCACGATCCCGGGTGTCGGCAACTACCTGGTGGCAATCTCGCTGGCGGTATTCGCCTTCACCACGATCCTGGGCTGGAGCTACTACGCCGAGAAGTGCTGGCAGTTTCTGGCCGGCGAGAAGTCGGAGAAGCCGTTCCGGATTCTCTGGACCCTGGCGGTGCCGGTGGGAGCGACGTTGCAGCTCGACTTCGTCTGGCTGCTGGCTGACACGCTCAACGCATTCATGGCGATCCCCAACCTGATCGCGCTGCTGCTGTTGAGCCCCATCGTCGTGAAGATGACCCGCGACTACTTCGCCCGAGGCGGCGTCGATGCCGTGGAGGTGGCCGACTGATTCCAATCCGGTCCCGGCGGCGTCGGCGCATGCCCCGGCGCCGCCGGACCGAGCCACGTTCACTAATAACCGCGGCGCGGGTTGCAGCAAGGCCGCGGCCCGGCAGCGAGCTCGCCCCGCCCCAACCACCTTCACGCGCAGGGATCAACCGCCATGAGCGACCCATCCGACTCACGAGACCTGGCCCGAACCCCGCTGTACGACCTGCATCGCGAGCTGGGCGGCAAGATGGTGCCGTTCGCCGGCTATGAGATGCCGGTCCAGTACCCCATGGGAATTCTCAAGGAGCACAATCACACCCGGTCCCAGGCGGGCCTCTTCGATGTCTCGCACATGGGTCAGGTGCGACTCGCCGGCCCCGAAGCCGCCGCCGCCCTGGAGACGCTGGTTCCTGTGGACATCATCGATCTCCCGCTGCACACCCAGCGCTACTGCCTGTTCACCAACCAGCAGGGCGGCATTCTCGACGACCTCATGGTGGCCAACGGTGGCGATCACTTGTTCGTGGTGGTGAACGCCGCCTGCAAGGCCCAGGACCTGGCCCACATGCGCTCCAACCTGTCGTCGCGATGCACGGTGGAGGAGCTTGGCGAGCGCGCCCTGCTGGCCCTGCAGGGGCCGCTAGCGAGCGCCGTGCTGGCGCGGCTGGCGCCGCAAACCGCCACCATGCTGTTCATGCAGAGCGCCGCGGTGGAGCTGCTGGGCGCGCCCTGCGTGGTGAGCCGTTCCGGTTACACCGGCGAGGATGGCTACGAGATCTCCGTTCCGGCGGATAAGGCCGAGGAGCTGGCCAGAGCCCTCCTGTCGCAGCCCGAGGTGGCCCCCATCGGGCTTGGGGCTCGCGACAGTCTGCGCCTGGAGGCCGGACTGTGCCTCTATGGCCACGATCTCGACACCACCACCACACCGGTGGAGGCGAGCCTGTTGTGGGCGCTGTCCAAGGTTCGCCGGGCCGACGGCGCCCGCGCCGGCGGCTATCCCGGTGCCCAGGTGATCATGCAACAGATGGCCGAGGGTGTAACCCGCAAGCGCGTCGGCCTGATGCCCAAGGAAAGGGTGCCGGTGCGAGAAGGCGCCGAGCTCACCGACGCCGATGGCCGAGTGGTGGGTAAGGTCACCAGCGGCAGCTTTGGTCCCACCTACGGCGGGCCGGTGGCCATGGGCTATGTGGAAACGCCCGGGGCCAAGATCGGCAGCACCCATCTAGCCCGCGTGCGGGGCAAGCAGGTGCCAGTCGAGGTAGCCAAGATGCCATTCGTACCCCAGCGCTACTACCGCAGCTGAGGAGCCAGGCGCAGGTTCAAGAAACGTGCGGGGGGTGGATTCCATGAGCGTCGCCCATGCCGAACAGCATTTCATCCTGACGCTGACTTGCCCCAGTGCAGCGGGGCAGGTGGCTGCCATTTCCGGCTTCTTGGACGCCCGTGGCGGTTACATTGGCGAGCTGGCCGTGTACGACGATGAGCAGCACGGGCAGTTCTTCGTGCGCTGCGTGTTTCGCTGCGACGGCCAGAGGATCTCGCTGCAGAGGCTACGTGAGGAGTTCGAGCCCGTGGCCCGTCGGTTCTCCATGACCTGGGCCATGCACGACCCCGTGGATAAGCCGCGGGTGCTGCTGCTGGTGTCCAAGTTCGATCATTGCCTGAACGATCTACTCTACCGCATGCGCATTGGGGAGCTGTCCATGGCGGTACCGGCGATCGTTTCCAATCACCCGGATCTGCGGCCGATTGCCGATGCACACGCCATTCCCTATCACCACCTGCCGGTGACCGCCGCCAGCAAGAGCGAGCAAGAGCGGAAGCTGCGGGCGCTCATCGGCGAAACCGGCGCGGAATTGGTGGTGCTTGCGCGCTACATGCAAATCCTCTCCGAGGACCTCTGTGCGAGCCTCGCCGGGCGTGCGATCAACATTCACCATTCCTTTCTGCCCGGCTTCAAGGGCGCCAAGCCCTACCATCAGGCCTACGAGCGAGGCGTGAAGCTCATTGGCGCAACTGCACACTTCGTGACCAGTGACCTTGACGAGGGCCCAATCATCGAGCAGGTAGTGGAGCGGGTGGATCACACCCATGGCCCCGAGCAGTTCCTCGGTGTCGGCCGCGACAGTGAGTGTTTCGCCCTCGCCCGGGCCGTCAAGTACTGGATCGAACGAAGGGTATTTCTGAACGGCAAGCGCACCGTAGTGTTTCGCTAGCAAAGCTTTGGTCCTACCGAGGCTGGAGGAATTTCTGCCCAGCCTGCGGCCGTGCGCTGTCGCGTAGCTCCCAGCGTTGACCCTGTAGGAGCGATGCCAGTCGCGATGGCGCGCGCAAGCGCGCCGGTGTTTCGGCGGCCAGCAGCGGGGGCGCTCCGCGCCCCATCGCGGCGTGTGCCGCTCCTACAAATGCCGGGCTAGGCGAAGTTTGGGTGCCAAATGATTTCCGGCTAAACAACGCCCTGGGGGATGTTAAATGGGAGCCGCCCCGACTTGACGGCCCGTCGATAGCAATCGACGGGCCGGCCACGCTAATTCGGGGTTTGCAGCAGAGCCTCTTCACCCACCTCATCCGTCCACACCATAAACCTTTCCAAACGACTTCCCCCAAATGCGGTCAGTAAAGCCACATCGGCGGCGTCGCGTCCGCGGGCCATCAGGATCCG
>CAZLYT010000343.1:0-37493 GCA_964563515.1 uncultured Candidatus Competibacteraceae bacterium
CGAATCTTTCGGTCCCAGCTCTTGCAGTAGACACGCCGTTCCCCGTGCTCGTCCGTCTCATAGGCATCGAGATCGGCCCGGATGTGGAACTCGGTTGCATCCGAGATGAGCAACGTCCGCGTGACCGTGCGCACGCCCCAGTCGCCTCTTCGCAAGCCGCGCTGCCAAAGAGTCTCGCCCTGGATCGAGCCGAAGTCGTTGCCCCGTGAGCGATACCATTCCTGACCCTTGGTCTGCACGGTCAGGTCGATGTCATCAAGTCGCCAGGTTCCGCTGTCGTTGATGACCTCCAGCACCGATTCGTCGGTGGTGAGATCGCGATGGACCAGCCAATTGTGGTGTTCCGGCTCGATGACGGTTCGCGCGGGGGGGGCGGTGCCCTCCGGTTCCCCATACTCGCGTAGGGCTTGGTCCCCGCCTTTGCGCGCTGGCACTACCAGCCTGCTTTGACGCGGATAGATGGTCAGCCGCACGGGTTCTGGTGGCGGCCATGCCAACGGCCAGTAGGAGCTAGAGAGCGACAGGCGCAGCCGGTTACCCGGCGGCAGCGCCTGGGCGATGTCGTTGAGCTGTACCCGCACGCGGTAGCGACGTCCTGGCTCCAGCAGCTCGGGAGACTCGCTGCTGTTGCGATGGGTGAGTTTGAGCAGTCCGTAGGTGACGCGCGTGGCCTCGCCGTTGGGCCGCACATCGGAAAGTCGCACGGCAATCATCGCGATCGGCTTGTCTGCCGAAAGCTCGAGCTCGGCGACCGGGGCACCGAGAATTTCGAGCGCCTCATCGAGGGGTGCGCTTTCAAACACGAGGGCGCCGCCATCCTCCTGACGCTGGTCATGGGCCAAATCCGGTCCGGACGCGTAGGAGCACCATTTCCCGGCAAAGAGCCCCAGGGTCAGAGGCGACTGGACCGAGACCGGCTCATCCTGGGCTGCTTCGCCGCGCGTAGCGGGCGCCGCCTCCACCAGCTTTGAAGCAGTGAGGCTCCATATCCTTCCGGCGTTATCGGGTGCCGGCCAGCTTGGCTCGGCGACCCAGCGGCCGGGCCGGAAGTCGTAACGGGTGGTCGGCGGCACGCTTTCCTGCATCCAGGCACGAAGCATGGGCTCATCCATGATTCCGGTGTCGGTCCTTTTGAGCCAGTAATCCCACCAGCGAAGCATCTCTTGCAGAAAGCCAATGGCCGGGCCGGGCTCACCCAAATGCGGATAGCGGTGACTCCAGGGGCCAATCAGCCCCTTGCGCGGTGCCTGGAGATTCGCGAGCAAGCGGAACACAGCGTTGGAGTAGCCGTCCGCCCAACCGCTGACGGCATAAACGGCGCAGTCGATGGCTTGGTAATCCTCACAAACCGACCCGTGCCGCCAATAGGCGTCGCGCCGCTGGTGCTCGAGCCATGTCCCCAGCCAGAGGCCGCTTCCCTCGAGCCGTTGCCGCCACATCTCGCGCCAGCGATCACCCACCAGCGCCGGGTCCGGTGGCAGGCTGTTGTAGGCGAACATTACCGACGCCCAGGACAGATTGTCCCCCAGTAGGCAACCGCCCATGTGGTGAATGTCGTCGGCGTAGCGGTCATCGGTGGAGCACACCGTGACGATGGCTTTCAACGCAGGCGGACGCAGCGCTGCGATCTGTAGCCCGTTGAAGCCCCCCCAGGAGATTCCCATCATGCCGACCTGGCCGTCGCACCAGTCTTGCTCGGCAATCCAGCGAATCACCTCCACTCCGTCATCGAGCTCCTGCTGGAGATACTCGTCGGTGAGTATTCCCTCGGACTCGCCGCTTCCGCGCAGGTCGACCCGCACGCAGGCATAGCCGTGTCCCGCGACATAGGGATGCCCCAGCTCGTCGCGAAGCGCCGTGCCGAAGCGCTTGCGGTAAGGAATGTATTCCAGGATTGCCGGCACAGGCGCGGACTCGGAGCCCTTGGGACGCCAGATTCGCGCGGCGAGCCGAACGCCGTCGGGCATGGTAATGAAGGCGTTGGCGTCCTCGATGACTTCGTGGGGAAGATGGTGCTGGTCGACGATCTTCATTGGGCGGTGGGCTCCAGCGGCTCGAAACGAAATGGCAGCAGGTCCAGGGCTGGCTGGACTCGCCCAATGCTCTTTTTGCTAACGGCGACCAAGTGCCGTCAGAATGGGGCGTGCCACCATCAACTCATCATCAGTGGGGATGACCCAGGCCGACGATCTGCTGGTCGCCGTGGTGATGCGCGGTCCGCCGGCCCCATTGGAGTCGTCATGGAGCTCGATGCCAAGCCAGCGCACCTTGCGACACACGCGTTCTCGAATATCCTCTGAGCGCTCACCGATGCCGGCGCTGAAGACCACCGCATCGAAACCGCCCAGTGATGATCCCAGCGCCGCAACTTCCTTGGCCGCCCGGTAGACGAAAAAATCCACGGCGAGCTGTGCCCTCATATGAAACTGACACCGCATCTGCTTGTTCTGGTTGCACTCGTCGCCGGCCAAGCGCTAGGCCAGAACGATCTCGATCCGGAAGCCATGCTTGCGGCCCACAACCAGGTTCGGCAAAACCTGAATTCCGGCAAAGCGCCGACGCTCGGCCTTGGTCCGGGTGAAAAGCGGCCTCAACCTGTGCCGAAGCCGCCACTGCCGGTGGTGAAATGGGATGAGCGGCTCGCAGCTGACGCCGCCGACTATGCCAAGCAATGCGTTTTCGAGCACGCCCCGAATCCAGGCCGGGTAGGAGAAAATCTATACCTTCACAGCAACGAGGAGGCGTTGGTTGCGTCAGCGGAGGTCGTCTACTCATGGTCCAAAGAAGCCGAACACTACGACTATTCGACGAATTCCTGTCAAGCAGGCCACCAATGCGGACACTATACGCAGCTGGTCTGGTCGAGCCTACGAGCCCTCGGTTGCGGCGTGTCGTTCTGCGACAACATCCCGAACTGGGGCCCTGGCGGGGGGCAGATATGGGTGTGTCGTTATAGTCCGGCGGGGAATATCGTAGGGCGGAAGCCGTACTAAGGAGACGCTGCTTGCAGGGTCATGACGATAGGCCACGGCACTCCTAGCTTTCGGGCCGTCGCAAGGGGGTCATCAGATCTTGCGCGCAAGCGGGGTTGTGCTCCATCACCTTGTACACGCAAACGGCATGCTGCGGCGATTCCGCCTCGAAGAGATCCTCACACAGGTCCAGTCCGGCATTGAATCGGTAGTAGCAAGCCTGCATGGCCGTGATTCGCTGCTGTACCGACTGCTGCTGTTGCAGCAGCCGAAGCTGCTCCTCTTGCAGACGGAGTTGCTCCTCGTTTTGTCTTTGCTGTTGCTGCATTTGCCGACGCAAGCGGTCGAGGTCCTGGCGCACGGCGGGGGCGTCGTCCTGATAGTCGTATCCGTAGCGAGGCCCGTAGTAGTAGCCTGCGGCCGAGGCGCCGCAGGCCCATGCTGCGAGGACTAAAGCAATGAGCCATCGACCCAGCCCGAGGCCTCTTGTACGCGATATACGGAATCGAAGCATTGTGGAATCGCGGCGCTTTGCAGATAGCGTGTTTCGGTTCAAGCGATTCATGTGCACCAAGTCAGAGGTGGCATTCTTGAGCACTTCGCCAGCCATGTGAATCAGGGCGGAAGGCCCAGCGGGGCGGTCCGCCAAGCTAGCAGTCTTTCGCCAGACGCCGCTAGACGCCGCGCGGCGCAGAAGTCCGGCGGAACACTTCCTCGGGGTTTCCGCCCTCTCCCTCTGCGCGCCCCTCGTGGGGCGCTGGAGTTGTGAGAGTGTACCCATGATCGGGCACCGTTTCCTGCCCGTGGCGCCTGCCAATCGCCTGGATGTTGCGGACGCGGCGCCGGCCCTCGCGGCCGGGAGAGAGTATGGCTGGCGGCAACCGCCTCTGTCGTCTTAGCGCCCGCGGCAGACGGTGCGTTACGGCCTCGCGGCCCAACGCACCCTCTCACCAGCCACGCCGAGAGTGAGTTGGCGCAGCGTAACCCACCATCTAGAGAACTCCTCGGGGCGCCAAGAAAACCGCCTACCGGGGCTGGCTTGCCCAGGTGAACATTGCCCACTCGCGCTGTCGATCAAGTCACAGAGCAGCCCCTGTCTCCTCGTTCAAGGTGTGTGAAAGGCTCGACAAGCCTTGGCTCACCCAATCCGAAGGAGCTCGATGATGAAGCCAATAACTGGAACCGCCTTGGGCTGTCTACTGGCGGCCTGTACGACGCCGCTGTTGGCGGCAGAGACGCTATCACTGGGAACCGCGCCGGGCGGCAGCTCCACTGACCGGCTGACGGCGCTGCCGAATCCCAAGCCCACGCAGCGCGCGCCCGAGCTCAAAGCCGTCGGCAGCGCCGACATCAAGGTCGAGCTGGCAGCCGGGCAAGAGGTGGTGGCCGCCGAGGGCAGCGCGAGCTTCAAGCTCAATGCCAGCGAGGAGGACCTGAAGAACCAGGTCGTCAGCCTCGGTGCCTTCAATATGGTGCTGAAAGACGTATCCCAGCAGATGCTGACCCACGCCGGCGTGGAGGGCCCGGAGAGAGGCACCGTGGGCTTTGCCGCCATTCCCAATCAGCGCCTGCGCTACGATTCGAGTGGCGGCGTCATCGAGGGTGAAGTGGTTGGTTACTTGAGTGCCGATTACATGCAGGCTTACGCCCAGCCCATTGGCGACAGCGAGCGGGACCACACGGTGGCACCGCGGCAGAAGGCCAGCTTGTCGCTGCGGATCCAGCTCGAGCGCGGCTTCGAGCAGCAAGTCGCCGCCGAGGAGCCGTCTCAGCAGAAAGCGAAGCTGGACTTGAAGCTCAGCGCTGAGGCCGATCGCGGCATCGCGGCACAAGCTTTGACTGCCCGCGTCATCGACTCGACGCTGGTCATCGACCACATTGTCACGATCTGGTGGGAAGTGGCGCAGAACCTCTGCGTGCAACCAGTCCGCATCGGTCGGTTGACGTGGAATTGGAGCTGGCCCGTTCCCAAGCTTGAAGTCGAATACACCGGCGACGGTCTCGACTTCGGCATGCCAGGGGCCAACATCCAGTGGGCGAAAGCCGATGTGAACTTCACCGTCCGCGACTGGAAGACGGTGTGGCGCTCGGATCTGTTCAACTTCTCGACCGCAGAGGCCGGCGATCTGCTGGACGAGGTGGACGATGGCGACTGCGTCGAGGTCTACTTCGTGGAGGGCGACAACGGCATGCACAACAACTGGGGCGGCGGCGCCACCTTCAGCTCCGGCGCGTCCTTCACCAAGATCATCTCCAGTGACGGTAATGTGCCTCCCGACATCGACCTGACCCACTTGGCCCATGAGCTCGGACATGCCATGGACCTCCCTCACCCCACCGGCGCGGCCGGCGTCAGCACCAACACGCTGATGTGTCCCAGTGGGTTCATGAACGACAACCCGGCCCGTAACAGCCAGGAGAACGAGGACAACCTGTCCAACCCGCTGCTGACCTTCTCCCTGAAGCTCGTCTCGCCGGGGCCTGACTGCACCAACAGCGCGGACTGCGGCCCCTGCCCCTAGCGAGCTGCCGTTGAGGTGACGACGCGAGCCCGGACCTGCCCAGGTCCGGGCTTTCTCGTGGGGAGGAACAGCGCCGGGTATTGCGGCGTCTATAACGCAATTGAGGAAAGATCACGGCAATGGGCGCGCCCAAAGGGGCACCGGATCGTGGTCATCAGGCCACCAACGGGCTGCCACCGGGCAGCATTGCGGCTACCCTGAAGGAACGCAATGTCGCATGAGCCGTTGTATGCCCGGGGGCTCAATCATGCACGTCAAGTTCTGGGGCACTAGGGGATCCATTGCCAAGGCCGGCGCCAGCACTCTGCGCTACGGCGGCAACACCTCCTGTGTCGAAGTCCGCTCCAGCGGGGGCACGCTCCTGGTTTTGGACAGCGGGACCGGTATTCACAACCTTGGCCGCTCGTTGGTCTCGACCACCGGGGAAGCCCACTCCGGCCACATTCTCATCACCCATACACACTGGGATCACATTCAAGGTTTCCCCTTCTTCGCGCCACTTCGTGTGCCTGACAGCGAATGGCACGTGTATGGCCCACGCGGCGCCGGCTCGTCATTGCGTGACACCCTGGCGGGGCAGATGCAGCACACCTATTTTCCCCTCGCCCTGGAGCGACTGGATGCGCAGGTCTGCTACCACGATCTGCTGGAGGGAAGCTTCGAGATCGGCGACATCCGTATCTCCACCCAATACTTGAATCACCCGGCGCTCACCATCGGCTACCGGATCGAGGCCGATGGTGCGATCTTGGTCTACGCCACCGACCACGAGCCACACTCCCGCGCCCTGGCGGTGGGCGACGCGGCGCTGCTTCGGGGCGAGGACGAACGCCATGCCCGCTTCCTCGCCGGCGCCGATCTGGTCATCCACGACGCCCAGTACACCGCCGCGGAATACCCCGATAAGGTTGGCTGGGGCCACAGCACCATGGAAGCGGTGGTGCATACTGCGCTCTCGGCAGGAGTCCGGCGTTTGGCTCTGTTTCACCACGATCCGTTTCGAGATGACGAGGCGATGGATCGGTTGGTGGCCGCGGCCCGCGCCCGCGTCGAAGCCGCGGGAGGTGGCCTCCAGGTCTTGGGGGCCGCAGAGGGTAGCCTGGTCGACCTCTCCAACGTGCGACATTTGGCGAGCGTCACGCCGACCCAGCACGATTGCGCCCGCAAGGCCCCATCCCGGCCACTCGCCAATCAAAGCGTGCTGGTGGCGACAGCGAATCCCCCGACCCGCCACAAGCTGCGGGCGGCGGCGCAAGAAGGCGGCCTAGAGGTTCTCGAGGCCAACGACGCAGGTCAGGTACTCGACCTGACCTGCCGTCGGAAGCCCTCGATGATTATTCTCGAACGCGGGCTCCCGCACACCCAGGTCTCGGCGCTGACTCGGAAGCTCCGAAGCCAAGACGACGAGTACGGCAAGACCGTGCCGGTGGTGGTCGTATCCGACGAGGAGGACGCCGCAGCCCAGGAGCGTGAGGCTCAAGCGGGGATCACCGACTGGCTGGTGGCACCCTTCGAGACCTCGTATGCACTGGCGCGGATGCGGGCGTGGCTATTGCGCACCGCTTGCCGCTGGCAGCCGGCCCCTCACCCCGCCGACGAGCAGGCCAGGGTAGCTGCCCTGCACGACCTGGGTGTCCTCGACACCGCAGCCGAGGAGCGCTTCGACCGCTATACGCGAATAGCTGCCGCCTTGTTTCAAGTGCCCATCGCGCTGGTGTCGCTAGTGGACTCGAACCGGCAATGGTTGAAGTCCAAACAGGGCATAGACGTGGTGGAGACGCCCCGGGACGTCGCTTTCTGCGCCCATGCCATTCTCGACAACGAGGTACTGGTGGTCCGCGACGCACTCCGCGACCAGCGCTTCGCCGACAACCCCATGGTTACATCGGCCCCCAATGTCCGCTTCTATGCCGGCGTTCCGCTGACGCTCTCCGACGGCAGTCGGGTCGGCACCCTATGCATCGAAGACCACCGCCCCCGAGATCTCGATACACAGCAGATCCAGCTGCTGCGGGATCTGGGCCGGCTGGTGGAATGCGAGCTGGAACGGCCGGCTGAGCAGCAGTCGTCGGCTTGCCGCCCCAGGCGCAAAGATCAGTTTGAGCGCAGCATCGACGGCAGCGTCGCGCGCTAGCGAAGACCTTAGATCCCTCAAAGCGAGCTAAATCAAGTCGGAATGGCCGCTTTGGCTTCGTGGGTCAAATTCCAGATGTAGCGCACGTAGGTGAAGCGGTGTTCCAAATCTTCATCCTTCAGGCTGCTTTCCAGCTGATCCAATTTCGACATTATCTCTTGGTAGACATCCACATCCATCGGCTGCTTACTCGCTTTGACCACTTCGTGCATTTTATTCAACTCGGCTGCAGCCCTTGCTTCATAACTATCGACTAAAGCCGCTTTCTTTTCCTCCGCGGTTTTCTGCCACCTCCCAACCCAGCCGGTGGTCATATCCGTTGCGTAGGACACACGGAAGTCTCCCCCGAAAAGATTCTCGTTCAACAAAATATTGTGGTACTCCAGCAAAGCAACCGTAGTGTTCTCGAATGTGTAGCCGCTTTCCACGTTCTGCTGGTGATGACCAAGTTCGTGGGTAAGGCTGCGCTGATAGTTGGCCATTCCTTCACTCATAAACGCAATCCCGGGGCCTGCGAGGTAGCCTGCACCGCCACACAGCCCAAGGATCTCGATTGCCGGATTTTCCGAGTAATGTGCCGCTTTGTCGCCGAAATTCAGCTCCGCGATGGTCTTGTTCAAGTCGCTTGCGGATAAACCACTAGTACATCCGTCAGGATAGTTCGCAAATTTGGTACTTCCCTTGTAACTCCCACTCTTGGGCACTTCCACGACTTTCGCCTGAGCCAGACCTAACAAATCCATGGCCTCCTTCAATTTATCCGGATCGATAACCGGTTGCACCACCTTCGATGAGGAAGCCACAGCAACTCCGGCGACATCACTCCTGCTGGATTCTCTTTGCAGGGCCTTGGCGCCCATCAGGTCTGCTTCCTTTTCAAGGCCTTGGTCATTGTTGATATTAATCTTTCCCACCAGCTGCATGGTGGGCTTTACCCTACCCTGCTTCTGTTGAACCACATGCCAGGCCTCATGGGGCAAGTGCTTCTCCTGTCCCGGGCCCACATGTATGTCCGTGCCCTGCGCATAAGCGTGGGCGTTTAGCTGCGCAGGCTTGTCGGAGCTGTAATGGACTCTTACGTCGTCCATCGGCAGGCCGCAGAGGTGTTCTATGCCGTTCTTTAGATTATCCGGCATTCCCGTTCTATTTTCATGCCGCTGAGGATTTGCTCGATCGTTGGCATCGAGCCTGCTTTGAAGCTGCGCCAATCTTCGAGACTGCGGGCTCTTGTCAGCCAACTCCTGAAGCTGCTTCATTTGAAAGGCCTCGGATCGTTCATCTGGTATCGGAGATGCCGCCTCGTGGCCCTGCCGACTCTTAGCCTCGAGCCCTTTAGATGCCCTGTGGTTGGTCTTGGTGTTATCAGCGTGTGAAAACATGCGGGTACCCTTCTGCAACTTACAAGCCTGACGCGTGATGAGGCGAATCACAGCGATGGATGTCTCCTCGAGGTGGGTGATGCCGATGAGGTAGGAATCTGAACATCGCAATTACATCCGGACCAAGGAAAACTAGTTACATTCTTCCGTCGATCGCACCATTTTTCATGGTTACAGTCACGCCGTCACCGAAGGCGCTGTAGTGTACAGCGCTCGTCTCGAGCCCGGCGCGGCACTCTCCCACAACGCGTTCACTTGCCGGTCCAACACCCCAAAGCAGGTACTCCGTGATGACGATCATGCTCACCAGCACGATCGGCCAGTAGAGTATCTTCGGAATCAGGTTGTCTTTGTAGTGCACCACTTTGAGCGAAGGTATCGCCCGCATCGAGAACACGTAGGTATTTGCCCCCGCCAGCACCAGCAATCCGTACATCAAGAAGTAGAAGTACTCCATATACACGATGCTCGAACCGGCAAACTGCTCGCGTAGTTGAATGTGCGCCAACAGAACGACGAAGAACAGCACCGAGCAGCTGCTCAAGACGCCGGTCGTGTTGAAGCCGTGGGTCTCGACCAGGTCTGGCTTCGACGTGATGGTCAGCAGCGTGCTGAACAGCAATACTGCCACCAAGAACAATGGCAGCAGATGAACGATGAACGCGTTGCTGGACTTGCGCTTGATGACGAGATTGTAGTAGAGCTCGGGAAACCCCTCTTGGCCCACGTAGTTGTCTATGCCGAAATTGGTGTCGTAACAGGTGGGCTTGAAGTCGAAGTAGGTGCTCTCGCGCTCCCAGGTCCCCAGAACGATCTCGTTCTCGATCCCGAAGACATCCCTGGGACCAGTCGCCTGATAAGCCGCGAAGTCGGGAACCAGAACCTCATTCCCAGCGAAGTCCTTGGGCCACAGCCGTACCCAGACCGTCTTGTGGTCGAAGGGGTAATAGAAGTACTCGAAAGGCTGCCGCAGGGTCGCCTCGAAGTACCAGCCGATGACCTCCTCGTCACCTTGGCGGACCCGATAGGCTTCGCGGGGCTCGATGTCGCTACCGGTCTGAACCTGCTCCGGCAGGATAAAGCCAGCGACACCCGGCTTCGGCTTGAACTGGTCGTTGACGCCATCGGCATAGCGCTGCCAGATGTAGCCGGTCAGGTTGACCTCGGTGGAGTCGAAGAACTTCAACGACTGTATGAAGATGCCCGTCGGAATCTTCGTTAGCGGCACACCGGTGGTGCTGCCACCTTGGTCGATGCTGTTCCAGTTCTGTTCCAGGTAGTCATCAACCGCCTTCGTGTTCGTGAGCTGTGTGGACTCGATCTGGTAGCGGTTCATAACCGACCAGAGATAGACCAGAAACACCACCAGCAGTGCCGAGACGAATATCGACACCCACCACCAGTATCGCTCCCTCATGGGAAGACGCTCTCCTTCACCCCACAGCCATCTCATTGCTGCACATACCCTGGGAAACGCTACGGAAGAGGTCCCTGCTTCACCTTCCTGATGTAGTAGAACAGCCACGATCCCAGCAGCAGCACGACCAGAGAACCCAGAATTCTGGGTTCATGCTCCTGCCAGGTTGGGACGCATGTGATGAAAGCCACGAAAATCACGATCAACAGCCCAACCAACACCAACAGAGGTAACACGAGTTTCGCCAGCCAACGCCTGACGCTACAGCTCCCGTACGCCAGAAGCCCCGCCAGGAGTAAGGTTCCGACCCCGCCAAAGAAGATCAGCTTGAACAGGTGCCGGTTCGGGCACACGTAAACACAGAGATTTGGTAGCACCGAGGCAATGCCGGCTCGTTGCACGAAATCCGAACTCTCGGACTGCGCAAAGGCGCAGGTCAGCCGTTGTTTCAAGACATCGAGGTCGGTATCGGTAGCGGATGGAAATGGCCAGAACGCGACGCCGCGGAAGTTGTCGCGGAAGTAGACCAGATCGTGCTGCAATTGCCAGTAGGGATCCTTGGCGTTTGGTCCAAAGCAGGTGGTTTCAACCTTGGCCTCGCCCTCGTGGCCATTTGGAGGAATGACCGGAAGGATCCGCCTGAGTACGGCGGTGCGCTCCTCACCTTGGAACTCGTTCTCGATGGCGAGGCGGAGCTTCTTCTTCATGTCGGTGACGGGCTGACCTAGCAGGACCAGAACCAAGTCGACAATAGCTTCGTCCTGCACCAGGATTTCACTGAGCCCGCCCAGGAACTTCAAATTTCCCAGCAGTCTGCGCTCGCCCTGCGCGGCGATGTTGGTATCGAGATCGAGACCAACGGCGTCGATGAGAATGTTGAGGGAAACCGCATTGCCTTCGCCGAAGTCGCCGAGGAGTTGTCGACCCAGGTTGGCACCTTGTCGCGCAACTTCATTTAGCTGGAGCTTCGTATCCAGCTTCTGCACGAGGCTGACAATGACCCGTTGTTTGGCGGGCTCGCTGCCTGCAAAGTCTGGAAAGTAGAGTGTTATTCCATCGGGAAAGGTAGCGCCGTGCGACGGCTTCGCGCTTGGAATGAGCAGCCGCGCTATCGATGCCACGGCTTGCTCTATTGTGCCCTCGTCCCAGCTCTGCCAGTGCCGTGCTTCGATCACCACGTCGACTTGGCTGAGATACTTGTGAGCGGTTTTGACAAAGCTTTCGGGGGAGTGCTCTCGGTTGGTCCAGAGCTCGGGATTCGAAACGCGTCCAGCCTCGTCCAGCTCTAGCCCGAAATAGCCAATTCGGCTCAGAATGCCGAAGTCGACGGCGCCGCTCCCCGGGTTGTTCTTCGGCTGGACGTCAGCTGGCTCCGCAGAGTCATCGCTAGCAGCTGGGCTCGCTGCGGCGGACGCCCGCTCGGACATCCAGAAAGGGTAGAAACCATAGACGGTGAAGCGATTCCTGCCCACGGTGTCCCACTGCCGGGCACAGCCGCAATCCCTGGCTGCCCTCAAATCGAGCGGGTTCTTGGCCTCGCCTTGCTTTCTCGCCTGGGTCACGATCGTCCGCAAATAGCGCCCGGCATCCTCATCAGTTCCCGCCACCGCCTCCCGCACAGCGCTCTGGTACAGACGGGCGTTGACGTAGGCCACCCCTAGCAATGATTCGAGTGCCTGGAGAATGGCTTCGGAAGGTGCCGCCAGCAACGGATCCTGGGTAAGGGCGCGCTCGCCGTCTGCAGGGACTTCATACAAGGTCACCGTATCTGCCGCGGCGACCACCTGCTTGACCAGTGCCTCCGTCGTGGCCTCCGTCTTTCGACTCGCCGGCTTGGGAGCGGGAACACTCTGGGCGCCTGGGCTGTCGCCGGCTGGCCCGGCCATGACGAGCTTCGCCTTGAATCGCACCACCTGGGCCAGCTGCTCCTCAGATTCGAAATCCTCGCTCTCCAGCTCTCCCAGGGAAGTCAAGACGTCTTGCGCCAGGCGCAGATCCGCTTCGTCCTCGCTAGCAGCCCTCGCTGACCACTGGTCGCGAAGTCGGCCCAGGGAGCTCTTGGTCAGTCGGTAGACCTTGAAGCTGCGGCCCCGGTCGTAGAAGGATTTGCGGAAATTCTGTCGCACACAGTCGTCCTGGAGCGCCTCGAGGATCGGTGCGATTGCCTGTTCCAACTCAGAGCTGGACTCGAACTGTTTGCTAGCCAGCTCGGTCAGCTCACCGCGCAAGGCGGCCCGATCCTTGAGCTGCTCTAGATCGCGCTCCGACAGCTCGTAGTAGAGCGCGGCATCTTCCTCTTCCCCAGAGGGGCATGGCTCGCCGGGATAGTCCTCGATCAGCTCGATGACGATGGGCGCCGAACCCGAAAGCCGGAGTGGGCGGGATGAGGGCTCCTCTTGTGGTATCGGCTGGCTGATCCAGTTGTTGAACGCGGGTTCGATGATGACCTCACGCCAATCCGGACGCGCGGCAGCGATCTCCTGGTAGTGCAGCACCGACCTCAGCAGGTTCTCGGGAAGCTCGGCAGGGAATCCGGATACTGGGAAATCCGCGCAGAATCGCTGCAGCCACTTCCGTGTCTGCGCGCCAATCTCTTGCTCCGAATGAAGACTGTCCGGATCCAGCTCGCCCTGATGAACGGCGTTGCCGGCATACACCGCCAGCAAGCCTTCCTGTACTCGCTTGGCCTCGGGTTCGAGGGCTGCGTAGCGCCGCGGCAGCGTGTCCCCGTCGGCGACGTCGACCAACCGCTCGCAGGCATCCACGCCAACTCCCGCCGCGGCCGTCTCCGACGCGGTTGCCGCGGCATACTCGTCCAACAGCCTGACGACCACGGGGGCCGCCCCAGACCGTCTGACCTGACGCACCTGTACCTCGGCGCCAGAGCCCCTATGTAGCCAATCGTCGAATTGGCGACTGGCGACGATCTGCTTCCAGTCCGGGTGCGCCGCGGCGATCTCCGCGTAGTGGAGGGCGGAGCGCAGCACCGCGTCTGGGACGTCGGCTGCGACGCCGTAGACGGGGAAATCCAGGCAGAGCTGCTCGAGCCAACGCCGTGTCACCCCACCGATGTAGCCGTCCGAGAGCGGGCGGGGCGCCGTTTGTCGCGCGGCCTGATACTGGTCATCGCCGGCGAAGATGGTCTGCAGTCCATTCTGTATCTGCCGACCAATAATCGCTGACCCGAGATACTGCTCGGGAATCTTGTTGTCGGCAGCCGTGGCCCGTAGCGAACGACAGGCGGCCTGACCCGTGTCGGCAGCACGGGCAGAACTGGTGAACCCAGCCATCAGCACGAATAGGCAGAGGGCCAACACAACCACCACTGAATATCTTGGATTCTCGGTGCGCAGGCACTGCCCATGTGGCAGCCCCCGCCACCCCCTTTGGTTTGCGAGAGTGGTCACCGGCTACCCCGTCTTCCCCTCTTTTCTCAACTCTCTGGTAATGCCCGTGACTAGATCCTGGTGGCGGATCGAGCATCTTTCCTCGCGCAACGCGCTGATCGCTGCGTGACGAACGACGTTGGTGATGGCGCCGCCGGAGAGCTCGTAGGCTTCCGCCAACGCTTCCAGATTCACGTCGGTGGCCAGCCGCGAGCGGCCCGCGAGCGCGACCTGCCACAGTCGCAGGCGCTCCCCCGGATCCGGCATGGCGAAGTACACCAGGGACTGAAAGCGGCGAGCAAAAGCCTCGTCGATATTGGACTTGAGGTTTGTGGCGAGAATGACGATGCCGGGGAAATCCTCTATTCGCTGCAGCAAATACGAGACTTCCTGGTTGGCGTAGCGGTCGTGGGCGCTCGAGGTTGGGGTTCGTTTTCCGAACAGCGCATCGGCCTCGTCGAAGAACAGGATCCAGCGTTTGTTGTGTGCCTGCTCGAATACCGTGGCCAGGTTCTTCTCGGTCTCACCGATGTACTTCGAAACCACCATCGATAGATCGATGCGGTACACGTCCATGCCGGCCGATTCGCCGATGAGGCTGGCGGTCAGGGTCTTCCCGGTGCCGGGGGGGCCATGGAAGAGGCTGCGATAACCCGGCTTCAGACTCTTCCCCAAACCCCACTCCTCCATGATGGTCGATTCGTGCTTGAGCCAGGTCTTGATGTACTCGATCTCCTCGAGCGCATCGGGAGCCAGCACCAGGTCGTCCCAGTGCAGCTGCGTCACCACCCGCTTGGCCGGAAAATGGACGCTGAAGTCGGGCTTGTGGGTGGTCCCGGAAGTCAAACGCCTGAGAGTGTCGGCAGCCACCTGCAGTGCACCGCTCATGAAAGGCTCACCGGGGGCGGGATGCTCGACGCGGAGAATCCCCCGCGCGGTGAAGTAATGGTCCGGCTCGAGGAGACGCAGCATCGCGAATCGTTTCCCCAGATCGCTCCCTGCGAGCACGAAAGCGGCCGTTTCACAGGTCGGATGAAAGCCGGAATGGGCCTTCCTCGGACAGCCGCCAAACTCTGTAAAGGCACGTCCCAGGTTCTTGTTGTTGACGAAGAAGGTGTCGAGCAACTGGGGGCGGATATGGGGAATCAGCGCCAAAATCAGCACCAACCGCTCGTCGAAACCCATGCCGAGCTCGTTGACCAGACGCGCATACTCGCAGCCATGGTCCTCGAGGACGGGCGGCACAATCTCGCGAATGCTGCGGTGTCCGCAGTCCTGGCCGAAGTAGAGTCGGAAGCGCGCATCCAGGACCTGGCTGAACCATTGAAGCTCCCTGTCGAGGGTGGCGGCGTTGTCCAGCCGGGGCGCCGGTTCGCTTGCCACGGCCAGCGCCGAGCCAATTCCCTGGGTGGGGGGCGCCACCGCATCCAGCCCCAGTGCTTTAGCGCCAGTCGACATAGATCACCCTATCCATCCAGGACTGCTTGATGACGGAGAATCCCCAGGGAATCCGGTCGAGCAACATGTCGAATGGCCTTGGCTCCACCGCCAGTTGCCAACCGTCTCGCTGCAGTCGTAGCGTGCCCTCCCGTTGCAGGAAGGACTCACGAAAGCCGCTCACCGAGGTTTGCTTGAGCGCCTGCCAATGCTGGATCATGCTGCGCAGCATCCCCCCGATGGCCTCTCGCTCGCTGTTGGCGACGACAATTCCCCGGCCGATAGGGGTCGCGGCGTCCCATCCGCACAGCACCTTGTTCAGGATCAGCTCGCACTCGAGCCTGTCGGTTGCCCCATCCACCATGTATTGAAGCAGGTGCACCGCACGCTCCCGGGCGGCCTCAGTCACAAAGGCCCCGTCCTCCAAAAGGCCCAGCACGCTGAACAATCGAGGCAGAAAGGGCGCGGCCAGCACCTGCCCGGCGTTGCCGATGCGAACCCCTTGCTCCAGCAGCGTTGTCAGCGCCGTGTGAGGGTCTCGGCGAGCCGTTCCGCGCGCGCTTTCAAACCCGAACGGCTCGCGCGGTGGGCCCACGAAGGCCGGCGGCTGAGCCGACCAGGTCCCGCCATCGCCGCCCACACTCTGATCGGCTTCGTCCAATCGAGCGCGAATGAGGGCCCGAAGCTGGTCCAAATCGGCGTGCACCGAATGGTCAGCCAGCAAGTCCATGAAACGCTGCTCGAACAACGAGGCCTTCGGCTGCGCTATCGGCTCCAGCGCAAACTGAAAGCAGAGCCGCCATTTGAGCCCAGCGACGAGCTCGGATCGAATGCCCTTGACCGCGGCATGGCAGGCATTGGCAACGGCGTCGCCATAGCGCTGCACCCGCTCATGGGCGGCCGGTGCCAAGTGGAACAGGGCGCGGGTCAGCAATCGTTCCGGCAGCACGGCAACCAGCCGGGTGATCGCCTCCCCGCCCTGCAGCGATCGTCGCAGCAGCGCAGCGTACCGCGCCGGCGCCAGTACCAGCAGATGCTCGCTCGTGTGCATCAGGTGACGACGGCTTACGCCGGCTACGAGCGCGCCGCCAGTCAGATAGGCCTCCAGTACGTCCTCACCTGCGCTGGGCGGCCGGTTCGAGTTTGCTGTCTGGCCTGCCTCCGCTTTGGCGCTCTCCGCAAGGGGTCGCTGGGAGATGTGGCCAAGCTCGGCGCTGAAGGCTGGAGCAGGTGGGGCCGGGACCTTCTCGTCTGCAAACCCGGTGCTGGCGCTGGCGGCAATGGCCTCCAGGTCGATGGTCGCAGCACTCATCAAGGCCTCGAGCACACCCCGGTAGAACGACTCCTGGTTGCCCGACCGCAGAGCGAAGGTGTCGATGGCCTGGCGTAGATCCTCCAACTCCTCCGGGCGCTCGCCGAGCGACGCAAGAAAGCCCTCGACCAGTCGACGATGGCCTGCCGGATCCAGGCTGCCGGGCAGCACGGACGGGGAGAGATCCCCACACCGCAGGTGTGCCACCAGCCCTCCAAGGTATTGGGGCTCGGGTCGTAAGACTGTAGCCGCGGTCCCATCCGGCCGGCAGCTTCCGTGCTGCCGATCCGATTCCGCTCGCCACCCTGATTCGGCGATGGCGTCCCGGCTCTCCGCGAGGTGATCGGTGGCGACGGTCCCTGGAACCGTGGTTTCCTTCCCACCGGGGCGGTCGGTCGGGGTGGTGCTGGTGGCGACGATCAGCTCCAGGTCCACGGGCTCGTCGGCCACCAGCCGCTCCAGCACCTGACAGTAGAAGCGCCACTCGCTGCCGGCACGGGCGGCGTGCCGGTCCAGTGAATGCAGCATCTCAGCGCAGTCGCCTGCGTCCGCGGACTGCGACGTCACTCTCAAGAGCGCACGGGTGAGCTGTCGCAGATCTGCACTCCAGCAACGCGCGAGCACGGCCTGCAGCGCCAGTACCCCATGCTTCAGCTCGAAGGCGAGGCGACGCAGCTGATCGGGGTGGATGCGGGCGATCTCATCGACCATCCCGCCGGACCCCGGCGTTGATTCGGACGCCGTGGCGCTCGCCCCAGTCCTGGGCTCTGCCAGCTGCGCATACAGGTCGTAGGCTCGAAACAACCGTTGGCTGCCGGATGGCACCTGGAGCCCCTCTGCCCCCCCTCCGTTCATCGGCTGTCGCCCAGCGGCATCGGGCTGTCGGGTCCCCACGATGGCGCTAGCGCCGGCTGTCTTCGACGCGGGGTCAACGAGCGCCAATTCAGCAAGTCCCTCGGTCGTCTCCGCAGACGGTTCTGGTTCCTCGCCTGGCGCGACCTCGGCCGCGATGGCCTCCAGATCCAGCAGCTCATCTTTCACTAGCCGCTGCAGCACCCGCCGGTGGAAGGTCCGTTCGCTGCTCGAGCGCCGTGCTGCATGCTGCTCCGCCGCCAGCAACGCCGCGGTGTCCACGGATGAAGCCGACTTCGCCCCGAGGATTGCCTCCAGCAGACGGCGCTGGTCCGCGGTGCTGAGCACCTCGCACAGAGTCGCCAGCATCAGGTCTCCCGAACGCAACTGCTCCAGGAGCCGACCGGGTGCCTCGAGCCAGCCGGGCACGGGCTCGTCCCACCCGTCGCCACGACCAGGCCCGGATCTGGGATCATGAGATTCGGGGCCTCGCGCGAAGCGGCCGCGCTTCTCGGTGGCGGCAGGTACGGGCTCGCCGCCGGGCGCTTCGCCGCCCGCCGCCAGCGGCGTGCCGGCCTCCAGGCTCAACCACCGAATCAGGCTCGCGCTCTCAGCGAAGCCCGTATCTGCATTGACAAGCTCCTCCAAAAGCCAGCCGTAGGGTCGCCCCAGCGAGCTCGCGACGGATTCCAGAACGTGCTGGACCGCTCGGGCCGTCGAGCCGACGGGCTCCGCCGCCAGGTTGATGAGAAATCGCGACCAGAGCACACGACGAATCCCATCGTCCCGGGAAGCGCCAACCCCGGACCCGCCGAGGATCTGCTCGAGGGAATGGAGCAGCGCCCCAGGAATCCTGGCGCTCCCGGGCCTCAAGGCCTGGGCCAGTTGCTCGAGAACCCGGTCCGGAAACTGACACACGAGCCGCGTCGCCACGGCCTCACCCAGCAGCGGGCATCGAACCAGGTTGGCCAGCCGTTCGGGCTGGGCGTGAGCAGCACCCCGAACCAGCCGGTCCAAGTGCCTTGCCTCGCCCGCTCGCGCCTGCGAGGGCAGCACCCCAAAGCGCAGGAAATGTGAGACCAGCTCGAGTGCTGCCGGCCCCAACGGGTTGCTGGAAGCAGTCGACAGCCGCTCACTCGAGCCGATCGAGGGCTGCAGCCTGGCGCCCGCCATGGCCGCGCGCAGCCGTTCCCGCAGTCGCTCACGCACCTCCGACCAGGAACCGTCGAAGCTCAGGGAGCCCAGATCGATCTCGAGTGTGTCGAGCCGGGTGAGGGCAGGGGTCGCGTCGGTCTCGTCGAACACCTCGTCGACGACCGACAGCAGCTCCCTCTCCACCACCGCGCAAAGCTCACGCTCTCCTGCCCACTCGGCCATACCCTTGCCGAGCGACAGATCGAAAACGGCACTCTCGATGGTGTGCTTTACGCCCCCTGCCGAGCTTAACCCGTCCATCCGGGCACCCTGCTCAAACATCCCGTAACCTTGACCTTCTTGATGGGGGAGCGTCTGCGGGCGCATATCGGCAAACCTTCAAGATCGCGCCTGGAGACGCTACGGCCTGATTGCAGGTGGGCGCGCGCCCGCGCGATATCGCAACTGGCCTCGCTGCTACGCGCCAGGTCCTGTCAGCTGCGCGACAGCGCGAACCAGCAGGTGGGGCCAGCGCGACTGTCTGGCTCACTGGTCGAGTCCCGCTCGATCCTCACCCCTCGGCGACGACGCCCAACAATCCTCTCCCCCGCGAACGAGCAGAAAGTCCCGCAATCGCCCGGCCGCCCCGTCGATCTCGCTAGGTGCCACTTCCCCGTGGGCGAGGCACCGCAGCCAATTCTGCTGCAGCGCCTCGAACTCCAGCATGTCGGCGAATCCCAGCCAATACACTTGAGGAACCAGGTGGGCGGGGCAGTTCAGGCGCACGGTCTCCTTGACCAACTGGCGAAAACGCCGGTCCCGAAAACGCGCCGTCCAAACCGGAAACACCAAGCTCAGGCGGAACGCAAAGAAGTCGGGGCTCGAAGTAGCTTCGCCGCTCGCCTCTGCGGCAGAGCACCTGGGCCGCAACAGGATGTGCTCGACCACGTGCATCCCCTCGCTCTCGCTGTTGAGCAGCACGATCAGCCGCCGCAGTTGATTGACCGCCTGCATCGCCTCCTGTCGGCTCGGGAAAGAGCCGAGCCGCCACCAGGCGTCCTCCCCCTCCGGCACCAAGAACGCCTGCCACGAAGCGTCGGACTCCAGGTGACCCAGCCGGTAGCCCGCAAGCGCCAGGCCGTTGCTCAACAGGCTTTCGCCGATTCGGCCCTGGTGGCGGGGCAACAGGTCACCTACCCGCGCCATGAGCTGCGACAGCGATTGCCCGGCCCCACTGGCGTCCAGGACCACCTCGTCCTGCCATGGATCGTCCGGGAGCCGGTAGTCGACGCTGTCCCACAAGCTCGGCTGTTTCGCTGCCCCCCTCGGCGCGGCAATTTGGTCGTCGGCCACGGGTCTCAGGCCGTGAGCTTCGAAAGCCGCGGTCAAGGACTTGCGGCGATGGTCGGTGAGACCCAGCAGGATGCCCACTCGATGCTGCAGCCCAGAAACCGTCCCTCGTTCCGGCTGCCGATAGTCCATCGCAGCGCCACGGTCGCCGCTCAACTCGACAATGGCCCGAAGGAAGCGCGCCCTGTTGTCGAGCAGCGCCTGCTCCCGCTCCTCGGCAGTCGCGCAGTAATCGAAGGTTCGCAGCGAGTTCTGGTTGAAAGCTTCTCCGTACAGCGCCAGCAGGTAGTCGAGCAGCCGCCCCTTGCGGTCCGCGACATTGTCGTAGCGAGCCAGGATGGCACCGATGGCCGCGGCCGGTCGCAGCGGGTAGATCTCCTCCAGACCGGCGATCTGGGAGTCGTCCAGGAGTTGCGAGAAGTAGGTGATCGGCCCGCTGGGATCCCGGGAGTACAGCTCCCTCAGGCTGGCGATCTGCGCCGCAGCGTTCGCCAGCAACTGATCGAACAACAACAGGTATCCCTTGAGCTGTCGCGACCTGGCCCACTCGTGCGCTGCTCCGGGCCCCACTGGGCGGTGAGCACCCACCCCATAGACTGGCGGCAGATGGGCCTGCACCGAGGTGTACTGGCTCAACTCCCGGTACTCCCCGTGGGGCTCCGTGTACAGCTTGCCCACATCCTGGTAGGCGCGCTCGGTGGCTGATCCCTTGAGCGCCAAGGCGTCGAGGCCGCGCCTGAAGGCCTCGAAGCTCACCCTCAGACGTTGGCCATGGCTGGAGAGCTTGACCTGGACCTGGTCCGGGTTCTGGGGAATGTGCAGGCGCAGAGCTTCGTGGGCAGAAGCGATACCGATGCTGTCACGCTCGATCTTGCCTCGCACCTGGAAATGCAGATCGCGGATGTAGTCGACACCGTCGAGACCGTTGATCAGCGAGAAGAACTCCGACACGGCGTGGCTTCTCTTGGCGCGTTCGAGATCGGCCTGGTCGCAGAACCCGTGACGCTCAAGAGGGCCAGTGAAGGCGTCGGCGAGGCTGAGGCCGCTGCGTCGAATCTGCTCATAGGGGTGGATGCGGACCCGCGCGGAAATATGCTCGGCACATCGGTGGTAGATCTCTGCCAGTGTCTCGTCCGGGGGCCGGCCGCGCTCCACCTCCACGTCGGCGATGACCACGCAGCCGATCTCGTCCACGAAACTGATTTCGTGGACGTCCTCGCACAGGTTGCGGTGCTCGCCGTAGACCCTCTCCACCGCCGAGCGGATTCGCCCCCTGTCCGCCTCGGTGACGGATGAAGATCGCAACAGAATTCGGTAGAGGCCTTGAGGGATGCTCCCTGGCGATGGTTCGTCCACCACCGGCTCGATCCAGACATCATCGAGCTTGGGGACCCGGTCGATGATGATGCGGCGATAGTCCAGCAACGTCGTCGGTCGACAGGGGAAGATCCGTTCCGGCAGCTCCAGTCCGAGCCGATCGAAATCGACGATGCCGTCGGGACCGGTCAAGTGATCTGCGACCTGGAACTCGGCCCGATGAATCAGGTCGGTGAGCGCGAAACAGAGCTGCTCCAGCAGCGTGACCCCGGGATCGTGGACGTTGTAGTCGGTCCAGCTGTCCGCCGCCAGTTGCTGCGCGAGCTCGATGCCAAACCGCCTCAGGGCGCCGAAGCTGAGATCCTCCCCATGCCCGCGCCGGCCGGTGGGGCGCCCGCTGTCGTGAGCCACCGGCGCTGGTGCCGGCGGCAAGTCTCCGGAGGACGCCGGGCTTCCCGCCGCTGCCACGCCCGGAGTGCGGCCGGCCCGGCGCTCAACCATTGGGCGCTCCGGATGGTTCAGCGGCGCTTTCCATGAGCAAGCATCCCTCCATGGCCGCGTCCGACCACAGCCGAGTGATGTAGTAGCGAACGCATATGCCCTCCCCGTAGTCGCAACGGGTGCGCAGCTGCAGCGTGTAGTTGCGGTCGCGACCGGTCCAGCGGAGCTGCAGCTTGTCGCCGCGTGCGTTGTAGTAGGCGTGCTGGCAGCGGATGCGATTCTTGCGCTTGAGGAAATTGAAGAGCCATCCGGTGGGGTTGTAGGCGTTCAGTGCCACGGCATGCATGAGCGCGTAGCGCCCGGTCTTGCGTTTGCCGACGCCGGCAATGATCTCGAGCGCGTGGCAGCCCGTCAGCGTCTCGGTGATGTCGTGCCAGTGACCATCCGCCGCCACTGCCCGCTCGTTGGTGGCGACCCCGATCCTTCCGCTGCAGCTGATGAAGCCATCGACATCCAGCTCGTGCGCCGGATCCTTACGGTTGATACCGACTTTGCCCTCCGGTGACAGGGATAGAACGGTGTATGGCCGCTCCACCGAATCGAGCTTTTTGAACAGAAGCTTGTCTCTTTCCTCGTCGTAGCCGATGGTCCATAGCGCCTGCTCGGAACGGCTTTGACGGAAAAAGCTGATAAGGCTGTCGTAGGCCCCGAGCGTCGAGATCTCCAGGCCGTTGCTCGGGGTCTTGTCAAACCCGTCGTCAACCTGATTGACCACCGAATCGATTAGATCGCCGAACTGATCTGCAGAGGGTAAGGCCCCTTTGCGAAAGAAGTGCTTGAGAGTGCTTCTTCTCCTTTTCGCCATGATTAGTCGGACCCGCCGATAATGAAGGTCCCACCAATGTCGAGCTCAGTAATTCCCGCCGGCTCCGGTGCGATCGGCCGCGTATTCCGTAGCGCTTCGATGAAGTGGTTCTCCATCGGCACTGCCAGGCTCCACGGGTACCGCCAGCGGACCTGGTTGCCGCGCTGATGGAAGGACCTGCTCGCGCCCTCGTGCTCCTGGCTCAACCCAGCACCGGAATCTCGAATCACGGTGTCGGTGAGTGCGAAGCTGTCCTCGTCGTCCTCGGCGATATGCAGCATCGAGAAGTCGGTCACGAACTCCACGTAATCCCTATCGAGAATGTAGCCCTCCACCTCCTCGCGATTGATCATCCAACCAAACCTGGCCGGATAACCAAAGGGCACCCAAGGACAGAGGAAGTCTGACACCTCGCGATTGAGCCTACGGATATAAAAACCTGGGTTCGCGTCTTCCACGAACCTGGCTTTACAGCGGACCTGGACCCGTTCGTAGAGAGGGTTGCGCACCTCGATCTTCACCCATGCCGAGGTGAGCTGCTGGACGAAGCCACGGATCTGCTTGAGCTGCATCACATTCAGCATCGGCCGGCGACACTCCGAGCGGTCGCTGCTGCCCACATGAGGAACTGCCACAATCAGGATGTGCCCCGGCCTCGATTTGAAATCGCCGGTGCTTAGACCGGCAAAACACTTGACCTTGAATACTTCGGGAAAGCGTTGGAGGATGAGACGCTCGTAATCCCATGCCGTAATGGCCCGGTTCTTGTGGCGCAAGCGCTCGCTTATGCGGGTGATGAAGCGACGCCGATCTTCAGGCGGCACTCCCCCATGAGAGCTGCCAATCTGGGTGATTTCACCAAGCCCGGGAATGTTCACGCCAGTACGCCATGGGCGGTTCTGCGGCACTTGCGCGACCGGGGCCGCCACCGTGGCAACGTCGATTCGCCGGCAAGCACGAAGCCCGTTGCAACAAACCGAGTAGAGCCTCGGAAACGAGTCCAGGCAAGCACTGGCGCCGACCCTTACCCAGGCCCTACCGGGAGGCATCAAAGTGCTTTGACGGTCCACGTCCCGGGGCAGAGTCAGGGTGACGATTCCCGTGCACAAGAAGCTATTGGTGGTATCGAGGACAATGCTGGTAGCCGGCAATCGCCGCCACCCGCCGGCACTCAGGTAGTACCAAGCCATGTGCGGGCTGTCGAAGGGCGTCTGCTGGTTAGTCTCCTCGGTCAAGTGAAAAAGCAGCGTATAGGTCGATGCAGTTCGTCCGCCGGCAATGCCGATAAAGAGGTTGCCGTCGGTGTCGTATCTGGGGAGCAACGAAAACGCCCGGCCCGCCTTTATCGGCTCGACCTCCTCGTAGCCGAAGGGGTGCAGATGAAAGATCCTCTGATTGGTCTCGGACTGTACCCCCGAGCGTGTTTCATTCACATGAATGCGTGTCCTCGCCGAATAGTCCACCGTCAGTTGGGAAATCAGTGGCGTGTAGGGAATATTGGGCGGCGTCTTGAAGGGCTTTTTGGAACGAACGTTCTCCGCTAGTGCCCAGGACAACAACAGCGGATAGTCAGCATGGCCGAAAGCACCCTCCGGAGCGCTGAGACCCAGACGAAAGTATCCGTTCCTGACCCCTTGCTGCAGGTCGAAATTTTCCTCGGCGAGGCGAGGATCGATGGGGCGAAAGAAGTCGAGCACGCCGATGTCGATGGCGCGGCCACGTCTAAGCTTCTCCGTCGGACCCGTCGCTTGGAATAGCAAGGTCGTCGGACGCTGCTGCTCCGACTGAGGCTGCCAGCTGCCGTCCTGCAGCACTGACAGGTCCACTTGAAAATCCTCGCTGGCGTAGCGCCTTTCATAGCCGGCGTAGTGGGTAGTGAATCCGCCAAGGCAGGTGGGAAGGTCAGCCCACTCGAGATTCACGGTCAGGCTCGTGAGCGGCTTCTGCGCCATCTCGTAGCTCCCAAACGCCACGTAGGAGCTCAGCGTGGGTAGCGGACCAAACGGTTGCAAGGGCTTGGATGGGTCGAGTCGACCGACGTTGTTATAGAGTCGTAGATCCCGTAAACCCCGGACTCGAACCTCGATCACCACCGCTTCGAGTCGCGAGGCATTGAGCAGCGTGTAGGCGCAGAAGTTGGCCGTGGGGTTCAGCTCAAATCGAACCAGAGGCACCGTACCGCCCCAATTTCCACCGTGGATCTCGGGCGAGTAGTCCACGATCGGATCCACCTCCGGACCCAGGCTGAACAGGAATCGCAATCCGCTGCGGGCACCCTTGGTATCGGTTACCAAACGCCTCATCACGTACTTGTCGACGTGGTGCCATCCGCCAGGAACGGTTAGAGAGATGTCGAACAGGTCCTTCAGAAGCTTCTGGAAGATTTCTTCGTGGCCTTGACCCAGTAGTTGCTCGACTACGCGTTGCGAAGTCGAGTCGAGCAAGTCGCGGGCGCGCTGGCGGATCTCCTCCCTGAGCTCCGTCTCCAGCGGCTCTCCCATGGTGAGGATATGGTGGCGAAAGATCTCGCCAAGCAGCCGGCGAAAAGCATCGGCACCAGCAGCCGGATGCCTCAACAAGGCCTTCAGAAAAAGCTCATAGAGCGAGCGTTCGCGCCTGGAAGGGTGCTCCAAGGATGGCTCCAGCTCGGTCTCGACGTGCGCCAAGAGTGCCGCGGCCAACTGGCTGCCATCTCCGGTTGGCTCCATCTCGAGCCAGCGCCGATCAGCGGACAGGTACTGGACGAAGCGTTCGACCACCGCTCCGCGATCCACGACTGCCTCGCCCGAACCCTGCCACCTTGGATCGCTTTCAAGCCCGTGGGCTCGTCCGGGGTCGCCAAGCTGCACTTGGATTTCTATGCTGCGTTGCCCCTGACCCAGGAGCAGCACCGGTGAGGCGACGGCAAAACCGATCCTGGCATCTTCGGCACTCTCATGCCCGGTAAGCCGGGAGCTGGTGCCGAACAGAGGCCAATCGGTCACGGCAGCGCTTGGGTCACCCACCGGGGCCCGGTCTCGCCGCAGCGCCTTTATGCGGGTGACGTAACCGAGCTCCGTTTCCGGTGAGATGAATTTGTCACGCTCGAAGCGCAAGGTGCACAACATATCCACCTTGGCGTCGGAGACGAGCGCGTCCTGCTCGCTTGCAAATGCGATCTCTGCACCGCTCTCACCCGCCCTGGTCAGAAAGTGGGTGCCCGCCGGAACCCGCACCTGGGACCGGCCCGCCGCGGGCTGCAGGGAGAAGAACAGGCGGTCAGGCTGGTGCTGCAGGTTCACGGCCCCGAGCAAGCTCCGGTAGTAGAAGTCGAGATGCTTGTCGGTGAAAGCATTCAGACCGCTTCTGGAGGACTCGAATAGCTCGAGGAACACCATGAAAAGCGCATTCGCAGGCTCGTGGGTCTGGGCTTGCAGGCTCTCGGTCAGGTAGGGCCGGGTGAGCGTTTGCAAATGCGTGATGACATTGACCAACGAGTAGAAGATTCTGCGCACCTGCTCGTGGAAAGTCTGTGCCGGCCACACCATCGTGGCGGCTATCTCCGCGGCCTCCTGAGCCTCCTGAACCCCCGCAACCCCCTTCACCCCCCACACCGGGTGAAAACCATCGAAATCCAGCCCCTCCAGAACCGACGTTCTCGCGCGCACAATCCGAACCAGACGCTCCAGCTCTTGAAGGTCCGCAGCGGGGCGCTCGCTTATCAGCGATTCCACACGCTCGCACAGCTCCATCGCTGCCCGAGTGTGATTGGCGCTGAGTGTGGAAAGCCAAAAATCGACGGTGCGAGCGGTTTCATAGGTAAAGCGCACGCTGTGCTCCACCCCTCGCTCCCGGTACTTGGAAAACTCCGACTGCAAGCGTGTGCAGTCCAGGCTGAGGATGTGGGCCATCACCACCGCCTCGTTTGCCATGAACAATTCGCCCCAGGTTCCTTTGGGGACGTCCCGCAGATCGTGGAAGGGAAGAATTCGGGCGAGCTCGAAACCCAGCGCGAGCAGCTGCTCAAAAGCTCTTTCATCGGGCAGGAAGTACCCCGATTCCAAGGACGGTGGGAATCGGTCTTTTTCCTCGGTCCCGTCCGAGATGCTGTAGTCTGGCCACTTGCTCATTCGGGACTGTTCACCACTACGCTTTCGGTTTCAGGCAAGGCCGGCACTCACCAACGCACGCTGGTGCCTTCGCGGAAATAAAATGGATAGACGACATTGCTGCGCGTATTGGTGCTGCGAATGGTGTAGTTCACCTGGATTCGCAACATTCCGTCGTAGGCCTGGTCGGTATCCACTACGATTCGATCCAGGCGTACTCGGGGCTCGAAGAAGAGAATAGCGCGCTCAACGGCCTCTTCGACTTCGCTCACCGTGCGCTCATTCACGGACTCGAACACCAGCCCGTGTAGTCCGCAACCGTAGCTTGGCTGCATGATGCGTTCTCCGAGACGGGTGGCAAAAAGAACTCGGAGACTTTCACTGATGTCGTCCTCATCGGAGACCATTCTCACGGCCTTGGAGACGGGATCGAACTCGAGTGGAAATCCCCAACCGGTTCCGAGGAAGGATTTTTCCGTCACCGTATGTCGGCTCCGTGCTAGCCGCCAATCAACACGGTAGGGCAACCCGCAACGATCGAACCGCCGTGGCCGGTGGTATCACCTATTCTGGCCGCTGGGCTGCTCCCTATGAGCACGGTGGCCGACCCCTTGACGATCGAGTCGGGTGGACCTACGCAGCTGCAGCTATCTCCGACCACCGCCGCCGGCATGCCGCCGATGAGGACGGTTGCTATGCCGGGACCCACGATGGGCCCACCCACGTGAGGAACGGGCGGCAACCCCGGAGTCTGCATCGGGCAGGCGTGCATGTCGGTGAGCCTCGCTGCGGGTGGCATGGAACGACCTCTCGAATCCGGCGATCTGCGGATAACCGTTGCGGCGTGCGACGGCGTCTCAGTTGATCATGACGATGGAGCCCTTCACCGTCGTTTGTCCCGATGACGATAGCTCGGCACTGGCGCTACCTTGAGCCGAGAAACCGGCATCGGCGTTGTTGTTGATGTTCAATCCCTTGACTGCCACATCGGCCTGGGACTGTATTCCGATCTCACCGGTCGCCTGCAGGGTCATCTTGCCAGTGGCCTTGATCGAAATGTCTTTCGGGCTCGACATCAGGATCCCATCTTGGTCGAGGGTGACCTTATTACCGTTCTGGTCTTGCAGCAGGATCGACTTCCCGTCATCGCTCAGCACGATTTCGTTGCTGTTGGGCGTGACGATAGTGATGACCTTCTTATCGTCATCGAACTCCACCTTGAGCGCGCTCCTGGTGACAATCGCCTTGATGTTATTTTCTTGGGTCAGCAAGTATGGCGGTTTGCGCTTGCTGCTGTAGAGGCTTCCAAGTATTACCGGGTGCGCCGGATCGCTATTCAGGTAGCCGAGCACCACCTCGTCACCGATCTCCGGGACGAAGAAGGCCCCGATACCGTCCGAAGAATGGAAACCCGCCAAACGGCCCCACACCCCATCCGTTTCAGCCTGCAGCAGTGGCACCGTGACCTGAACCCGGTAGTTGCCATCGGGGTCTTCGTCCAATTTCTTGACGACGCCGATCTGCAGTCCCTGTACGCCGGGAACCAGTGCCGCCGCGGGCGGTGCGACGAGCTCGCGCTGCTCTACAAACCAATCCTCGGGGAGCCCAAACCCGACCTCGGTGATCCAGTCGCCTTTGGCAATGTCGTGGCGAACGGAGCTCACTAAAACGTTTCCGCTCAACCGTTCACCAACACCCGCCAAGGCAATGATGCCGCCGATTTTCGCTTTCGCACTGCCCTGGAAACGCATTCTGCCCCGAATGCGTGCCAAGCTGGCCTTGAGCTGCCGGCTAGATGCCCAGCTCTTGAGAAAATCGGACTTCATTGGGGCATCGGTCTGCAGCCGATAGGACGACAATCCTATGACCGCTGACAGCTCATCGGATTGAAGATTGCCCTGCTCCGTCACCGAGGCCGCGCTAGCGGTCTGCTCGACCACCTCTTGGGTGGTCTCGTCCCAGGAAGCCGCCTTGACCTCCTGCAGCTGGGTTCTGGCATCGATGGCGGCATCAAACTCGATCAGATCCTCACCATAAGTGACTTGCAAACTCGCGGAGGCATCGCCCTGCGGTTTCTCTACCGTCACTTTGCCGTCATCTACCAGCACCAGCAGGCCATTCGCCTCCGCCCGGGACAGCATGAAATCCCAATCCGTGCAGTAGTACTGCACCAACTCGCCGTGCTGGGGCGCGGTCGAATCCACATTTGGCGTCAAGCCGCTATAGTTGCCGATGATCTTGGCAATCATCTCGCCATCCTTGACATCCACATAGTTGGCGTTCTTGCGTCCCACAGTCATGGCGACGGCTTGGTCGCGGCACTCCACCACCAATCGCGCGAAGTTCGTACCGTCGATCTTGACGCCGTGACGCACGACGATCCCCTTGAACAGCGTCTCGGTATCGCTGGCATAGCCAGCCCTGATCTCCACCTCGGCGCCCGGCTTAAAGGTGCCCTTATTACTCAAGGGAAAATCCTGCTGGGGCATGTCGCCGTCGACCAGAACCAGGGTCGCCGCTGCCACTTTGTTGATCTTCTTGCTAATCTGTACCGAAAGAATCTCGATGTTGTCATCGATTTCGCTACCGTTACTGAGCAACGTCACCGTGACGAGGCCCTCCGCGTTGGTGGTGGGTGACTCCGGCATGGTTTTACCTCAAGGGCGGGAAGCGGAGCCACATGCCGGGGCGAAGATCGCGGAAATTGGCAAGCTTGTTTGCCCGGGCAACATCCGGGTAGCGGCTGCAATCGTTGTAGACGCGCTGGCAAAGCAACGGCAGATTGTCGCCGTCCCGCACCTCCACCATGTGTGACAGATCAGGCGAAGACCGGTTGGCCCGCAGCGCCGACTCTACCTGGGTCATGAAGCTGACGAAGGAGAGCTTCACCCTCGCCCTCAGGGGTAGGCCTGAGGGCTTGAACAACGTGTAGTCCACCGACATGGATTCCATTCGGCCATAGAAGGCGTTGAGCTCGCCCCAGGCGAGTTTGACGACACTCGGCTCGTGCTTTTCGCCCACGTATCGATACACGATATCCTTCAGCTTTTCGACATCTGCTTTTACGTTCGGCACGCTCGAGCCGTCTTTCCTGACCACGCCGGTGCCGTCCAAAACCAGCTCGAAAGAGACCTTTTCTGCGTTGATGGATGCAAAGCGAGACTCCACCGCCGTTTGCCCCTGTGGCATTTGTTTGGAGCCTTTGGCGTTGGGGTCGGATTCGCTGGAGTAAGCGATGGAAAGCTGATGCGCATAGGATTCAGGATTCAGTAGCGCCTCGAAAATGTCGGCGCTGCTGCTGGAAGGTCTGGTTTGCCCATCTGAAGTGACATCACACCGCGTAATCGTCAGCTTCTGCTTCTCGCCCATCGGTTCTAACTCCCACTCCTGACAGACCCTAGGGACTTCCATCGAATATCCCCCAGGCCGTTGTTTGGCCTGAAATGATTTGGCACCCAGTTCGCGTCGGCCAGTATTTATCGGAGCGTCACACGCCGCGATGCGGCGCAAAGCGCCGCTTTCCCTGGCGGTCCCCACTGTGGGCGCCCTCACGCGCGCCTTCGCGATTGACATCGCTACATCTAGCTTGAACGATATTAGCTGCCAACAGCGCACGGCCGGAGGCGCTCCTAGCAGTCGGCGGCCCCCTCTCCCAACGGTGTGTGCGCCCTGTACACCCGGCCTCCCGGTTCAGCGCTCGCGTCGTTGCTCCAGGACTTCTTCCACCAATCGCCGGCAGGCTTCGAGGATCTGCTCCCGGAACGCATCTAGATCCACGGCTGCTTCGGCCCGCTCTGCGGTTCCCGTTTGTCGCTGGATTTCGCCCCTGACAACCAGTTGCTTCACCTCCACGGCCATGACCTTCAGTCCGTCCGTTCAAAATGGCTGTAAACGAGCTCGATCTTCTCGATTGCAACCTCGTTCTTGGTGGAGTTGAAAGCTTCTACCTCCCAGCTCACCGGATAGGCATTGGTGAAGCACCAACAGCGGACCGCCTCTCGCTCTTCGTTCAATAGCCTGAGCTCCACCTGCCTGGGCTCGATCGCCTGCCCGTAGTCCTCCTCGAGCACGCTCTTGCACCACTGTACGAGAGCCGAGTTGCTCTGGGCGACTCCGCGCTTTAGCACCAGCTTTGGGTATTTCGCCGCTTTCGGAAGCTGATGTACGAAGCGGTTCTCGCCACCCTCCAAGACTGTCTCCAGCTCCAGCTCGGCCGTCATGCCGGTCACCTCTTGAAAGGAGGTATCACCACCACTCCCACTGCCGCCGAACACGACCTGGAAATGAAATGCAGGCAGCGGGTAGCCGCCCACACCCTGCGCGCTCGCGTCACCGCCGACCATTGCAGCCTCCGCCCAAGCTCACGGCATTCAACCAAGGACGCTTTGCCGAGCATGCCGGACCCAAATCAGGCGTTTTCGATGGTGAGTCCTTCGTGCGCGATCTCGATCGCCTCGATCGCCACTTCATTGCCGTCGGCCTTCAGATCAGTACCGGTGATCTTCGCAGGCCAGGCGTTGGCCAGCGTCCAAACCATCGTCGCATTGCCCTCCTCGTCGAGCAGGCTGATGGTGAGGGGGAGGCGCTTGACGGTGTTCATCTTGATCTGGTTGAACCACTCCCAGAACTTGTTATCCGACTTGAACACGCCCTTTTTCATGGTCACGTTGCCGTACTTCTTGATGCCGGGCATGTTGATGGTCGAAAACGAAGGGCTGTCGCCATGGCGATACTCGATGGTCTGCGCCTCGACGTCCAGGCCGGACACCTCCTGAAAGCTCATGACTTGAGAGTCCCATTTCACCTGAAAATGGAACTTCGGTAGTGGCCACACACTGGTTGATTGTGCCGATCCGTCATCTGCCATGACGCGCCTCCTCTAGGCTTTTCTGAATGAGGCCGATTCCTGAAGCCTCGGGTCTGCCTGAAATCAGGACTTCTGCATCTGCTGCTGGAAAGTGATCTCAATGAACTCCGCGGGCCGCGAGATGGCGACCAGGACCGTCACCCGCAAGATGCCCTCGAGGATGTCTTCCGGGGTCATGGTTTCGCCAAGACCCACATGGACGCTGAAGGCCTCATCGGGCGTGGCACCCGCCAGACCTCCCCGCTTCCATATCCCGGTGAGAAAGTTGCGAATCATGCTGCGGATGGTGACCCAGGTGCTGGATACGTTGGGGTCGAACACATAGGCTTTGGCCGCCAACTTGATCGACTCCTCGAGCATGATCATCGTTCGGCGAACATTGATGTAACGCCAATCCAGACTATTGCCGTCGAAAGTCCTCGCACCCCACACCAGCACGCCCTCACCTATGAAGGTGCGAATGGCATTGATGGACTTGCCCTGGGTATTGACATTCAGGTCTTCCTGCTCGTCGTGGGTGATGCTCACGGCGGGCGCCACCACGGCGCTCAGGCTGACATTGGCTGGCGCCTTCCACACACCACGGGTGTTGTCGACCATGGTATAAACCCCGGCCATGGCCGCCGCTGGTGGCAGCAGATTGAGTTGGCGCTGCATCTCCGTGAGGATGTCACCATAGGTGGCACTCAGCGCGCGCAAGGTTTTCTCTAGCAGGCTCTTGCGCGACAGGACTTCGTCCTGATCCACCCCATCCCAATCGCTGGTAATGCTTTCCACTGCCTCCAATTGATTGGCGAGCTTCGTCTTACGGGACTTTTCAGCCGGGGAGTCCGTGTCCTCGATGGGGGGTGCCGTATCAGGGAGCCCGAGCTCGGCCTTGAGCAAAGTCTTGACGACCTCTGGGTTTCCCACATTTTCGTAGCCCAGATATTTGTCCTTGACGATCGTCGTCCTGACCCAGGGATAGTAGGCTGCTCCGTAATCCAGATAGTTCACCCCCAGCGCTGAGCGAAAGTTCTCGATGCAATCCCCGCTGGCGTCTTGGCGGTCCCTGTAACCGCCCCAGATGTCGAGCAACGCGAATCGGTTCTTCATCTTGCCACCGCAATGCGCCAGCACGGCCTGCTGCACCGCAATCGCATCGGCTTCGGTGAGAAGCACCGTCTCTGGGATCACCACCATGGTGGGTTCCTGCTCCTTGAGCAGCAAACCGACACCCTTGGCGAGTTTTCCCGCGTCCATGTCCTCGCCGTAACTTTCTACCGAAACGACGTAGCATGGCCCTCCGCCGTTCTGGAAGAACAGCAGCATGCTGAAGTACAGCAAGTAAGCGCCACTGGTCTGCGTCAGCAAATAGTCCTTGTCCTGCGAGGAGAACGCCGGTTCCTCATTGGAATCCTGCGAACGCTCGACGATATCGAAAACCGGGGTCGGACCAAACCCGAAGTAGTTGTGGAACTCGGACATTGAGCTGATGCGCCACGGCACATTGCGCAAGGTCTTTCCCTTGTTACTTGCTCGTTCGGTGTAGCCGATAAAGGCTGGTACCGCGGTCGCCACCTCGACAACCGAGTTCGGAAATGCGCTTTTCTCGACGATATAAACACCAGGCGTCTTCATCTGACCCATGATCTTCTCCTCACACCCTCAACCGTTGACGTACACTTCTGACACGGTGATTGCCTTCGTCCCACTGCGCTGCCTGCCTATCTGGCCAGCAGACGCAACCGGAAGACGCCGGATTAGGACCTTGCAGTTACCTGCGCTGGCTTCCCTCAATTGAAATCGACAAGCCGAGAGTTGTCGCAAGGCAATTGCAGCCGTGGAGCGAAACGCGAACGCCGGGCGGCCATCACCCAATGACACGGGCCCGATGGGCTCGAAATCCACGTGGCCATCGAGATCTACGATGCTGGCACGCTTCTCGGCGAAGGGTCCCAGCAGGTAGTAGACCCAATAGGTCTCTCTCGCCCCAAATCTCGCGAAGTAGTGAAGCGGTGCCGTATTCTTTTCGCTTTCCAGGTTCACGCCGAGCTCCGGCCGTATCATTAGCTTGGCGGCACACACAGGCCCCGCAGCAGGCTCTCGCGCCCCGAGCAGTCCGACCAGCGCCGACGACGCGGTCGACTCCAGGTCGTCCCGGGACACGCAGGCGCCTCGATGCAGGCGAATGCGTTCGCCATCGGCAATCCCCCGTTGGCTCTCGAAGTAGGGAATCGCGCCCGTTTGGCACAAGAAGCCTTCGGAATAGTTCCTGAACTCGCTGTCGGCGTATACCTTGAACAGCAAGGCCAGACCACCGTTCGAGTCCGCAAGCATTAGCTCCAAGGAGGGCGATCGGCTCCGATCGTAATAAACCTCGACGCCACTTCGAGTTTTACGTATGAGTAGCCCCGCGTTGCGAATCACGGCCTGCGTATCTAGGATTGGTACGAAGCTGACCCCGGGCAACTGCCGATCACTGTAGAAATCGTGCTCGACCGAAACTTGAAATAATGGCAGGAATGGGCCCATCTGTAATCCGATTGTCAAGCCGGATAATCCATCAGAGACCCGGGATTCTGGCGGAATTCGCAGCGGGCCTGGCACCGCTTTGGAGCGGCAATTATAGCTGGAGCTATGACCGGAGCAAAGAGCACGTCGGGCCGAGCGAGAAAAGACGAGGGCCGGAGTAGGCTCATGGCGGGGCACACATTGCACCCCTGCCCCGCCCGATTGGAGCCGCTCATATAGTGCTTCGTAGCCATGAGGTCGTTACTAGCCATGGGCCGCCCTGGAGAAACATTCGGGTTAGCCGCCAAGTGACGGTCGCGGCTCCTTGATGGTATAGCTCTCCGCTCTGACCGCATCGGCGTCTATGGTCACCATTCTCACCTTATATAGGATCGAAGGAAGATACCTGGAGCTGAGAATTCCCCACAAATTGCTGAGCTGCTGCATATCCAGATTCTGCACATCGAGCACCAACCGCTCGATCCCCCGATGCAGGTCCGGAGTGTTGTGATGGTCGAACACCGGTGTCATCTGGAAGAACCGAACAGTGCTGGAGATACACTTGAGTGCCTCGGGATAGTTGCTGCCGCTAAAATACGCGGCAAACATGAGGTACAGATTCAGGTGTAGAGGCGCCGTTCCCATTACGGTCCTTGACCCGCCCATGGCCCCGGATTGGGGCGGCGAGCCCGGCACCGGCTCCTTCTCAATATTCGTCAGGAAAACGACAACCTTGTTGTCGATATGCGCCGCCAACGTGCCGTCCTGTTCGAGGATGTTTGAAACGACGACCATGTCCTCGCTTCGTTCAAAAGTGCGCTTCAGGAATTGGTTCAGCTCGAACGCAATTTGGTTGATCGCGGTATGAATCATCCCGCGTCAACGCGTGTCTGGGCCAGGTAAGGGCAGAAGCGATGGGGGACCGCGTTGCTCGTCGCTGATTGGCCATGAGCCAAATGCGCTCTTCGTGCCTTGCCCCGAGCAGGCAATAGCACCAGCGCGACCGCGCCAATTGAGCAGAGTTTCCCCAAAGTCGGGTGCTGCCGGGTGGTCGATGGCAACGCGCCACGATCCCGAGCGACGCCACGTCGGTGTGCTCAACGCCCACATCTCCATTACTTGGCTCAAAGTGGGCGCCGATGAGTAGGATCCTTCCCTTCGACGCAGCGAATCGTTTTCGTTTGGTCGCGAGCGTACTACAGAAACTTGGAGTGTCAAGCGAAGTCCGGCAGCGCCCGATCCGGTCTGTTGACGCGGCGCAGGCCAGAGCCCCCATGGTGTTACCACCGCCGCGGTGTGAGCTTCAGCCCAACCGCAACCCAACTGCATGACAGGGTGAGCGTTGTGCACCTGGCACCGGCCCCGGGCCGAGGCGGCGGGACGTCGCTCGCTGGCGCAGCGGATCAGGGCGCTGCCCAGCCCGAGGGCAGACCTGGTGCTCGATATGCCTACTCTCTGGGCGATGAGCTACTCTGGGCGATGAGCTACGGTTCAGGGTCGACGGCTGGGCCAAAGCGTGAGTTTGTCGAGAAGGGTGGGGGTCAGGTGGATTGTCTAATTGCCCCGGCCCGACTAGGCTGCCTGCGCCTTGACCAGGAGGGCGCGAACATTCCCATGTGGCCGTGAGACTTGATCATCGATCTGCGCACATTCTGCTGTGCTGCCTGATTCTGGTATTGCCAAGTTGCGGAGGCGAACCCAAGAAGCCTGCCGAGGAGCCGCTTGTCAGCCCGCTTTTCAAAACGCGGGTGATGAAATTCATCGAGGCCGGTACGGAAACCAGCACCAAGGCGTCACATGGAGTCTCCTATTCAGAGCTTCGAGCGCAGGTTGTGAGCACCATCGCCGACCATGACCTGATGCTGACGGTCTGGCCGGACAACCTCGCGACCGACGCGCAGGAGGCATTCGGAAGAGCAATCGAAGGGTGGCAGCTGGCGCTCGAGCTATGGGCGCTGAAGTTCAATCGGGGCGATAACCCGACGGCACCGGATATCAATGGTTTTGACCGTTACCTGGTATACGGTGCGACGGCGATGCAGGTCGAGCGCCATGATAGTGACTATCTGGTGGAAGCATATCGCGGTCAGGACTTTCTCCCGTTCGACAGCAATATCCAAGTGTTGCTGAACATGGCGAAGGACAGCTTCGATGACGGCCGCGACAAGATTTTGGGCAAGCTAGAAGCGGTTGGTGGTTCCTAGCCCTCGCCGGGACGGGGGTGAGGGAGGATCAGGCCGCCAGGGCGTGATCCACCGTCTTGGGCACCCGCCAACGCCACCATTTTCGAAGCCGCCAACACCGATTACGCTGCGCTAATCCACCCTAAAGGCTTCGGCCTTGTGCCGGGTTGGCTATCGAGGCTGCATGCGCAGGGCACCATCGAGGCGGATGGTTTCACCGTTCAGCATCGGATTGCGGCAAATGTGCTCCACCAGTTGCGCGAACTCGTCCGGGTCTCCGAGGCGCGCGGGGAATGGCACCTGTGCGCCGAGAGCCTCCTGCACCTCTGGAGGCATGCTCTCGAGCATCGGCGTGCGGAACAATCCGGGGGCAATGGTTACCACCCGGATGCCCTCACGCGCCAAGTCGCGGGCCATGGGCAGAGTCAACCCGACCACACCGGCCTTCGAGGCGGCATAGGCCACCTGCCCCACTTGGCCTTCGAAGGCGGCGACGGAGGCGGTATTGATGATCACACCGCGCTCACCGTCGGTGCCAAGCGGCTCGGCCGCTGCCATACCGGCGGCGGCCTGGGACGCGCAATTGAAGGTACCGAATAGATTGACCCGGATGGTCTTCTCGAACAGGCCGGGGTCGTGGGCCTGACCTTTGGACACGGTCTTGGCAGCGCCGGCAACGCCTGCGCAGCACACCATCACGCGCTCCTGGCCATGGGCCGCGCGGGCGGCTGCCAGCCCCTTGAGCACGCTCTCCGGATCCCCCACGTCGACCGCCTGGAAGGTGCCGCCGAGCTCGGCGGCAACCGAGCGGCCGAGCTCGGCATTCATATCGAAGATCGTGACCCTCACGCCCGCGGCCGCAAGCCGTCGCGACACCGCCTGACCCAGGCCCGAAGCGCCACCGGTGACCACCGCGGCGATTTTGCTGGCTAGCTTCATGTGCTCTAACCTCCTTTAGACCAATGCTTTTTCTGGTTCAGGCATGACCTCATTCATGAGGAAGGGGGGCGCGCTCACGCGCGCCATCGCGACTGGCATCGCCTACATATCGAACTGCCTGCGCAACCGCAAGCGACCATCGCCGAAACAATCAGGCGGTGCCGCTCGCTCCATGAGGCAGCGCCTCCAGGCGCGATGCATTCCCGAACGCTGCTTCAAGATCGCCCCTGGAAACGCTCCCGCATCGCCGGTCCAACTCAACTGAGCCACCAGCGCTCCACGGCACGGCCACCGTCCATCTCCCAGTTGCCCGCCATCTCGCCCTCGTAGCCGACCGCCTCTGCCAAGCCATAGACGTAGTTGGCGAACGCCCACACCACCACGCCCCCTTCGTCCCGCACCAGC
>CAZLYT010000344.1:0-5310 GCA_964563515.1 uncultured Candidatus Competibacteraceae bacterium
GGGCGCCCAGCTGGTCCACAAGTCAGAACTGGGCGCGGTGCGGCTCGGCCTGACCACGCCGGCCTCGGCCCGTGATGCCTTCATGGCACTGCGCCCCTTGGGTGAGGCGGTGCTGGTGGAGGAAATGGCAGGCGGTGGCATTGCCGAGCTCATCCTGGGGCTGAACCGGGATCCCGTGATTGGCCTGCATCTGGTGGCGGGCGCCGGCGGCGTGCTGGCGGAGCTGCTGCGGGATCGGGTGGCGGTGGTGCTGCCCGCCACCGCGGCGGAGATCGAGGATGCGCTGTTGCGATTACGGATCGGCGCGTTGCTACAAGGCTACCGCGGCGGGCCAGCCGCCGACCTGAAGGCGGCAGTGGCGGCCGCCATGGCATTGCAGCGTCTGGCAGAGCAGGAGCGGGACTTCCTGCTCGAGGTGGACATCAACCCCTTGATCCTGCGAGCGTCGGGGCACGGGGCAGTGGCGGTGGACGCGCTGATCAGCCGGGTCTTGAACTGAGGGGAGGGCGAGATGAGCGAAGTCGTACGCACCGAGCGCCGCGGCGCAGTGATGGAAGTGACCCTGGATCGTCCCAAGGCCAACGCCATCGACAGCGCCACCAGCCGCCGCATGGGGGAGATCTTCGCCAGCTTCCGAGACGACCCGGCCCTGCGGGTGGCCATCCTCACCAGCGCCAGCCAGCGCTTCTTCTCGGCTGGCTGGGACCTGAAGGCCGCCGCCGAAGGCGAGCCGCCGGACGCCGACTACGGAGTGGGCGGCTTCGGCGGTCTGCAGGAGCTGCCCAACCTGAACAAGCCGGTCATCGCCGCGGTCACCGGCATGGCCGTGGGCGGGGGCTTCGAGCTGGCACTGTCGGCGGATCTCATCGTCGCCACCAGCCACGCCCGCTTCAGCCTTCCCGAGATCAAAGCCGGCACCCTCGCCGACGCTGCCACCCTGAAGCTGCCGCGACGAATCCCCTACCACGTGGCCATGGATCTACTCTTCACCGGCCGCTGGATGGAGGCCGATGAGGCGCAGTGCGGGGGCCTGGTGACTCGGGTGGTCCCACAGGCCGCGCTGATGGACACCGCGCGCGAGCTCGCCGACACCCTCGCGAGTGGACCACCGCTGGTTTTCGCCGCCATCAAGGAGGTGACCCGGGCGTGCGCGCACCTCCCGTTTCAGCAGGCCATGGATCTGGTCACCGGCCGTCGCCTCGAGACCGTGGAGGCCCTCTATTCCAGCGAGGACCAGCTGGAAGGCGCCCGCGCCTTCGCCGACGGTCGAAGCCCGGTCTGGCAAGGCCGCTAGCCGGAGCCAGGCTGGTGCTCGAACCCGAGATCAGCGACTTCATCCACCGCGGCGAACGTCTGTACCCGGGGGGCGCCACCAACCTGACCCCAAGAGAGCAACGCCGGCTCTACGATCAGTTCTGCGCTGCCACCAACCCTCCGCGGCCAGCGAAGGTAGAGTCGGCGGACAGTCGGATCCTCGGCACCGCCGGTGTCGATATCCCTGTCCGCAGCTATCGCTCGACCCGACAGCGCCGCCCCGGCTGCGAGCTCTACCTGCACGGTGGCGGCTTCGTGCTCGGCGGTCTCGACAGCCACGATTTCATCGCCGCCCATCTGGCCGATCGCAGCGGGCTCGCGGTCGTCGCCGCCGCCTACCGGCTGGCGCCGGAACACCCCTATCCAGCGGCGCGGGACGACGCCCGGGCCGTGCTGGCAGCGCTGCAATCCGATCCGGGAACACTTGGGCTCGACCCCGGTCCCCTCTTCGTGGGCGGCGACAGCGCCGGCGCCAACCTGGCGGCGAGCCTGGCGCTGCACAACCGCGACCGAGCCGGTCCTCGCCTGGCCGGGCAATTCCTGATCTACCCCCTGCTGGCGGCGCAGCCCACCCCGCCCGCCAGCGTGTCCGAGGCCAACGCCCCCCTGCTGACCTTGCAGGACGTGCTCCGCTACCACTTCCACTACCACGGCGAGGAGCTTCCGGAGACCGACCCTTACGCCTTCCCCCTGGCGGCCCGTGATTTCACCCAACTGCCCCCGGCACTGTTGATGCCGGTGGAGCACGACCCGTTGCGGGACGACGGCGTCGAATACTATGCGCGGTTGCGGGCCGCCGGCGTCGAGGCGGAGCTGACGGTAGGGACAGGATTGGTTCATGGATGCTTGCGAGCGCTCGGCACGAGCCCGGGCGTGGAGGCCCTGCTAAGCCGGCTGTGTGGGTGGCTGGTGGCGCACGCAAACAAGCTCCTGCAGGTCAGGGATGCACCTTGACCACCCAATACCAAGGCTATTGCACAACGCCCTGCGCGGTGCTGCGATAACGCCATCCATGAAACCACGGGAGTGTCGGCGGCCATGATCAAGCTCGAGATCGAGGGCTCGGATTCGGCGCCTGAGGTCGTGCTGCGCGGAGACGGAGAGGATCGCCGGCTCCCGGCCCTGTGGTTACGGGAGCGCACCGAAGACCCGTGCCAGCTCGACCTGGTCACCCGCCAGCGCTTGTTCAACCCCCACCGTCTGCCCGAGGACCTGCATCTCACCGCCGCGAGCTGGAACGGCGTGTTGTTGAGGCTCTCCTTCAGCGATGGCTTCGTCGGTGATTTCGACCCATGCAACCTGATCTCGAGCGTTGAGCTCAGCGACGGCTGCCCAACACCGACGCCGTGGCAAGCCGATCTGCAGCCAGTGCCGCGCCACAGCTGGAACGCTCTCGGCGACGATCGCGCGTTGCTGGAAGCATTGGAGGACTTTCTGCGGCTCGGATTCATCATCGTCGACCAGACGCCGGTGGAGCGGGACTCCATCCTCCAGGTGGCGGCCCGCTTCGGCCACGTGCGGGAGACCAACTTCGGACGCTATTTCGAGGTCTACGATCGCCCCGGCTCCAATGACCTGGCCTACCGCGCCGTGGCCTTGGGCCCCCACACCGACAACCCCTACCGCATGCCGGTGCCGGGCATACAGCTGCTGCACTGCCTGGTGAACGAGACCAGCGGCGGGCTCTCCACCCTGGCCGACAGCCTGGCGGCCGCCCAAGTGCTGCGCGAGGAGGATCCGGAAGCCTACGACCTGCTGAGCCGAGTGCCGGTCCGGTTCCGCTTCGTCGACCCAGAATCGGACATGGTCTCGATCCGACCGCTGCTCGAGGTCAACGCCCTAGGCGACATGATCGGCCTGCACTACAGCCCCAAGCTGGACGAGCTGCCGTTGATGAGTGAGACCGAGACCCGCCGCTATCACCGCGCCCGGCAGCGTCTCGCCGCGCTGTTTTCGGATCCCGCCTACGAGCAGCGATTCCGCCTGCAGCCCGGCGAGCTGATGATGTTCGACAATAACCGGGTGCTGCATGGGCGCACCGCCTTCGACCCCACCGAGGGACGCCGCCACCTGCAGGGTTGCTACATCGACCGGGACGGCCCCCGCAGCCGCTACCGGGTGCTCAAAGCACGTTGTGGTGCCCACGTAGACCAGCCAACCGGGGTGGCAGCATGAGTGCCGTGGTGAGCTTCACCCAGATGCGGGACGGAACTCGGGACGAGTACCAGCGGCTGCAAGCCCTCGAGCGCGCCTACGTTGCCCGGCTGCCGAATCGCCTGCTGGCAGCATTGCGGCAGCTGGATGCGTCACCGCTCGGCTATCGGGTGACGCGGCTCGAGCACTCGCTGCAGACCGCGACTCGGGCCGAAGCCGATGGCGCCGACCAGGAACTGATCGTGGCCGCGCTCCTACATGACGTAGGCGACGAGCTGGCCCCGGAGAACCACTCCCAACTCGCCGCCGCCATCATCAAGCCCTACGTTCGAGCCGAGGTCACCTGGATCATCGAGATGCACGGCCTATTTCAAATGAAGTACTACGCCCACCACCTGGACCTGGATCCCGACGCCCGCGATGCTCATCGCGAGCACCCCTGGTACGAGGCCTGCGTGCACTTCTGCGAGCGCTGGGATCAGGCCTCCTTCGACCCCGCCTACCCCAGCAAACCACTGGAATATTTCGAGCCGATGCTGCGCGAGATCTTCGCGCGACGTCCCTTTGACCCAGCGAACATTCCGTCAGATATTCTCGCCGCGATCGATTAGGGCGCTGCGAACGAGCTGCTGACAGGTGCCACTTCAATGTGCTCTTCCTCGCGCCCCTGCAGCCATTTAGGGTCCACGGCCCTCGAGCGCTCGCAGTCGACCCACAACGGACATTCGCGTAGAGGCGAAACCGTGGTACGTCCCCTATTTTTCTCGTCCCCTATTTTTCTTGGCCCTTTCTCCGCAATCTCAGCATCGGGTGCCCCATCGAAAAGAATGTCTGTCCACATATGCCTAGGCCCAACGGCAGAGATCACCGGCTGGCAACAGGCGGCAATGCCGGCTGTTGCCAGCCGGTGTATTGACGGGTTGGGCGTCACTTCAACCTCAGGCGAGCTGCACTTTCATGGTCGGGATGTCGGGATGAAGGCATTGCACTTGGTTGGTTTAGGAGCTACGAATCTACGTTCTTCGCATTTCAAGGAGACCGAGGTAAAGAGACCCCTCGGGCGATCTCCCACTTGGTGTCGGCCAGCGTATCCTCAAACCTTTGTATCAGCTCTTGTGCCTTCTCTGTTCCTCCCTCTTGCTTGGCGAGTCCGTCCCACCACTTCTTGTCGATGGGTCTTGAGAACGGTCGCCACTCTAGTTCACGCGGTCCCTCGTCTAGAAGGAAATAGGCCAAGTGGTCCCACTCCCCGGTATGATGATCAAAGACAATGACCTGACGTCCGACAGCTTTGTCTACTGGAACGAAGTGCTCGAAGATGATCTTGGTACCTTCCGCTTTCTTACCAATTTTGAACTTGTGGTAAAAGACCTGGTACCACTTCACGTTGGTGAATTTGTCAGCTTCGGTTTCTTGGGCACCGACCGTGTGCAGCGCGATGGCCAGGCATACAACCAGGCCAAGGGATAGAAATGTCCATCTGCGCATGATTTTCTCCTTCGATTAACTGGGAATGGACGGAACGCTTGCCACCGCAATCGCTAATCGATGCGGTGCGACCTCGCTGAGCGGTACAGCACGTACCGGACAAGTCGGCCTCTGCAGCTCAGACGACGGCACAAAGTGAAAGCCTCATGACCAGTCTTTCAACTTACCAGCCGTCGCAGGTGCGGGGACAAATCGGATCCTCGTAGTAGCGACACCAAGCGATACCCTGACGCCCAACGACGGCGATGAGCCGCGCTTGACGGCGACTGACTGGAGCGGAAGCGAAAGGAGGGAGCGGTCAAGCGTCGGACTCGATCGCCCTTGTTATGTGCTATTTGGGGTCTTTGACGCCGA
>CAZLYT010000345.1:0-3596 GCA_964563515.1 uncultured Candidatus Competibacteraceae bacterium
CATGAAGACCGCAGGGATGGCTGCCGTGGTAAAGAAGAAGCCGAGCACAATCAGCGTGTGAATTCGACTGTGAGGGTACAGCCTCGCATATGCCCCCATCACGCCACCAATGGCGCCGGAGGCGCCGACCATCGGTACCACGCTCCCAGGCGCGCTGACGATCTGGGCGGCCGCTGCCACCAGCCCGCAGATCAGGTAGAAAAACACGTAGCGGGCTGGGCCCATGGCGTCTTCCACGTTGTCGCCGAACACCCATAGGAACCACATGTTGCCGATGATGTGGAACCAGCCGCCGTGCAGGAACATGGAGCTCAGCAGGGTGTACCAGGCGCCGTCGCCCAATTGGCACCGGGCGCCGGGTCCGAGCTCTACCCACACGCCCGGCGGGACGCTTCCCAGCAGCTCGGCGGGAATCAGGCCCAGGGTGCAGATGGATCCGAGCAGCGCCCGGTCACTACCCAGGCCCTGCAGCAACACCCAGGCCGCGACGTTCAGGGCGATCAGCGCCACGGTGGCAATCGGGGGCCGGATCGTCGGGTTCTCGTCGCGCAGGGGTATCAAAAGTTTGCAGCTCCAGGCGGGATACTTGGTGCGCGGTGGGGCGGCGACAGCCACGCCAGCGTAACACGACCGCCGGGTCTGCCATGGCGCGATAATGCCGGCTTACTCGGGCCGCGAGCTTTGACGCAGACTCGTCGGCGGTTGCCGGATGGATCCTTGGAAGGCGGGTGGGTTCACCCCTCATGCATGCCGGCGGCGGCGCGCCGCTGCGATATCATGACGTCCTCGGCCACCGCTAGGCCGCAGCTGGACTGTCACCGGAGAGCAAACCATGACATGGCACGGCAGGGTATTACGCGTGGACCTGTCTTCCGAGAGCTGGCGTGAGGAGCCGCTGAACCGTGGCTGGGCAGACCAGTTTCTGGGTCAACGCGGCCTCGCTACCCGCTATCTGGCAGCCGAGATCGACCCAGGCGTGGATCCCCTGGCGCCGCAGAACAAGCTGTTGATCGCCACCGGCCCGCTCACTGGGACCATGGCCAGTACCGGTGGCCGCTGGTCGGTGGTGACCAAAGGGGCCTTGACCGGCGCCATCGCCTGTTCCAACTCGGGCGGACGTTTTGGCGCCGAGCTGCGGCTCGCCGGGTGGGACTTGATCATCCTCGAGGGCAGGGCGCCGCGGCCGGTCTACTTGTTGATTCGTGACGACGATGTTCGCATCCGACCCGCAGAAGGCTTCATCTGGGGCGCCACGGTGTGGGAAACGGAGGAGCGGCTGCGGGTGCGTCATCAGGAGCCGCTGCTACGGGTCGCATCGGTGGGCCGCGCCGGTGAGGCCGGCGTCCGCTATGCCTGTGTCGTGAATGATCGTGATCGGGCCGCGGGGCGCTCTGGCGTGGGGGCGGTCATGGGTTCCAAGAACCTGAAGGCGATTGCGATTCGCGGCACTCGCGGTGTGCCCCTGTTGCACCCGCAGCGCTTCATGTCGGCGGTGGTGGCTGCACGCGACAAGTTGAACGCCGATGCCGGGCGTGATCGCTTGGCTCGGTATGGGACCGCAGCCATGATGGATGTGACTGAGGCCTACGGCGCGCTGCCGACCCGCAACGGTCTGCAGGTGCAGTTCGAGGGCGCCAACCACGTCAATGCGAAGGCCATGCGGGCCCGTCGGGCGTCGGATGGCTCCAGCAACTTGGTACGAAACAAAGCCTGCTTTGCCTGCACCATCGGCTGCGGTCGCTTGGCGCACATCGACCCCGACCACTTCAGTGTGCAGGGCGAGCAGGGACGGCGGCATCGAGGTGTCGAGGGAGGCCTCGAGTACGAGTCTGCCTACGCCACCGGACCCATGGTGGGTGTTGACGACATCGATGCTTGTCACTACGCCAACATGCTCTGCAACGAGCACGGCATGGATCCCATCTCCTTCGGCGCCACCTTGGGCGCTGCCATGGAGCTATTCGAGCAGGGAATGATCAAGGCCGCGGAAACCGGCGGGGTAGAGCTGCGTTTTGGCTCTGCGCAGGCGCTGGTCTGGGCGGCCGAAGTCACTGGTACTGCCCAGGGCTTCGGCCAGGTGCTGGGGCTCGGCGCCAAGCGGCTGTGTGAGAGGTATGGCCGGCCGGAGCTGGCCATGGTGGTGAAAGGCCAGGAGTTCCCGGGTTACGACCCCCGTGCCATGCAGGGTATGGGCTTGGCCTACGCAACCAGCAACCGCGGCGCCTGCCATCTGCGCGCCGATCCCTACAGCGACGACTTCGAGCGCGTGACGCCCGACGGCAAGGCCGACATCGTTCGGCGCAGCCAGGACGAGATCGCGGCTATCGATTCATCTGGATTGTGTGCGTTTACCACCACCGCTTGGGGACTGGAGGAGTTCGCAGCGCAGATCGACGGCGCCCTGGGCGGTGGTTGGAGTGTGGAGCGGCTACGGGAGACTGGCGAGCGCATCTGGAATCTGGAACGTCAATTCAACCTGGCCGCGGGCCTAACCGCTGCCGACGACAGCTTACCGCCGCGCATGCTGGGAGAGCCGGCCCCCAGCGGTGCCGCCAAGGGCCGGGTGGTCGAGCTTGCCCAGATGCTGCCCGAATACTATCGGCTGCGGGGTTGGAGCGAGCAGGGTGTTCCCACATTGGAGACGCTGGGCCGTCTGGGCCTGAGCGGCTGAGGTCGATGCAAGTCGACATGCGACTGATCGCGCTGGAGTCGACCACTGCGCCGGAGCTGAACGACCATCAGAATCACCCCTTGGTACTTCCGCCGGGACTTTCGCTTGCTGCGTTGCTGGAGCGGTTGGATCTACGCGGGGGTGGTTACGGAGTCCTGCTCAACGACCGTTCGATACCGGTCAGCGAGCGTGCAGTCCCCCTGCGGACTGGCGACCGGGTCACGGTCTTTCCTTCCATCAAAGGTGGTTGCTAACGAGGCCCAGTCCGCCCTCGCAACTTCCGTTCGCCCTGTCACCGAACATCCCACCAGTCTCTGTGAACCACCTCACAGGAGAACCACCTTGTAATGGCCATAGTGCGACTGCCTCGAAGCCGCACGAGCGATACACCTCGCCCTCGTCGAGCAGGCGGGGACTGAGCATTGAGAAAACCTATGCCGTCAGCCAGCGACTGAGGGTGCTGGCAATGGCCAACAGGGAACGGAATCGGGTCGGTGACGTCGCTTCTGACAGCGAGGCTGGGATTCGGCGGCCCGAGCTATCTCGGTCACCAAGTCGCCGGAAGCCGAGTCTGGGAATAGACGCGATTTGTATCCTAAACTCCAATCGGGTAGCTTCAACGCAACAAGCGCACCAAATCAAGGCACCAGCTCATGGTCTCGCTAATACTGGTACCGACGGATGGCTCGGCACACGCGGTTCGCGCCGTCCAGTTCGCAGCCGATATGGTCGTGCGCTACGACGCTCGTAACGAAAAAGAGCGGCCCGGTGGACCGGGCCGCAAACACCACCATCTTCGGAGGCGCGACAGCTACCTAAACGGGAGGGCATTTGAGCTGCCGCGCATTGCTCTAGACCGTACTGGAGTCAGGGAGTTCGCCGCTAGGCGACTGCCCGGGGCCGGTTATGCTCACCCGGCAGGGTG
>CAZLYT010000346.1:0-25721 GCA_964563515.1 uncultured Candidatus Competibacteraceae bacterium
CGTGGGCTTGCCAGGCTGTTTCAGCTCTCCACCGAGGACACCCGGGAGCTGATGCGGCTGGCAGAGCAGGAGGCGGACGATCACACGTCGCTGTTCCAATTCACCCACGTGGTCGATCGCAGCTATCCCCGCGAAGACAAGATCCGATTGCTGGAGCTGCTGTGGGAAGTGGTCTATGCGGACGGGCACAAGGATGCTCGGGAAGAACACTTGGTGCGCAAGGTGGCTGATTTGCTGCACGTGCCCCACCGTGACTTCATCCAGGCCCGACTTCGGGTAGAGGGCGCGCTCCTTCGCCGCAGTAAGGCCTGACGGGGTAGAAGCCCCCGGCGGTCGAAAAAAGCCACGGGGGAGGGTTCAAATCCCCCATCGACTTCTGCTATAAAAGTGGACCAATTTAGTCGAGATTCATGAGGATTGGTCATCCATGCTTCGACTGAGCAAGCTGAGCGACTACGGGATCGTAATTCTAGCGGCCATGGCCGAGACCCAGGAAGTCAGCCATACCGCACACTCGCTCGCCGGGCGCACCCGCGTGCCTCGCCCCACGGTTAGCAAGCTGTTGAAGGCGCTGTCGCTCAGCGATCTGGTGCGCTCGGTGCGCGGGCGCAACGGCGGCTACTTCCTTAGCCGGTCGCCGGACAAGATCTCGGTCACAGAAATCATCGAGGCCATCGAGGGGCCGATGGCCATTACCGAATGCGGCCTGGACGGTGGTACCTGCGAGCTCGAAGCCCATTGCCACACACGACCGCATTGGCGCCACATCAACCACGCGATTCGCAACGCGCTGGAAGGGGTCACCTTGCAGCAGCTGGCGGCATCGTCCAGCAACGTTCTGACCTATTGGCCCAAGCGCGACCGCATGCCGCCGCGGGCAACCGGTGCAATCGGAGGTCACTGACAACATGGCTACCAGGAATCAGGAAGTCGAGCAGCTGCTCAAGCGCGAGTACAAGCACGGCTTCGTCACCGATATCGACCAGGACACCATTCCGCCGGGGCTCGACGAAGACATCATTCGGGTGATCTCCGTCAAGAAGCGTGAGCCGGAGTTCATGCTGGAGTGGCGCCTGAAAGCGTACCGGCACTGGCAGGAGATGCGCGAGCCCTCCTGGGCCCATGTGCGCTATCCGAAGATCGACTATCAGGCCCTGTCCTACTACTCGGCGCCGAAATCGAAGGAAGAGCTCGCCGAGAACGCACCGAAGAGCCTGGACGAGGTCGACCCCAAGCTGCTCGAGACCTACGACAAGCTGGGCATTCCGCTGCACGAGCGTGAACGCCTGGCGGGCGTGGCCGTTGACGCCGTGTTCGACAGCGTCTCGGTGGCCACCACCTACAAGAGCAAGCTGGCAGAAAAGGGCATCATCTTCTGCGCCTTCTCGGAAGCGGTGCAAAACCATCCGGAGCTGGTGGAGCAGTACTTGGGCACCGTGGTGCCGGCGGGCGACAACTTCTTCGCCGCGCTGAACTCGGCGGTGTTCTCCGACGGCTCCTTTGTATTCGTGCCCAAGGGCGTGCGCTGTCCCATGGAGCTCAGCACCTACTTCCGCATCAACGCCGCCAACACCGGGCAGTTCGAGCGCACCCTGATCATCGCCGAGGAGGGCTCGTATGTGAGCTATCTGGAGGGCTGTACCGCCCCCATGCGCGACGAGAACCAACTCCACGCCGCGGTGGTCGAGCTGGTGGCGCTCGATGATGCCCAGATCAAATACTCGACGGTGCAGAACTGGTACCCGGGCGACGAGCAGGGTCGCGGTGGAATCTTCAACTTCGTCACTAAACGCGGCGATTGCCGAGGTGCGAACAGCAAGATCGCGTGGACTCAGGTGGAGGCGGGATCCGCCATCACCTGGAAGTACCCAAGCTGCATCCTGCGCGGCGACAACTCGGTGGGCGAATTCTATTCGGTGGCGGTAGGCAACAACTACCAGCAGATTGACAGCGGCACCAAGATGATCCACATCGGCCGCAACACCAGCAGCACAATCATCTCCAAGGGCATCTCGGCGGGCCACTCCAACAACTCCTACCGCGGTCTGGTGAAAATCCTGCCGAGCGCCAAGGGAGCACGCAACTACACCCAGTGCGACTCGCTGCTGATGGGGGACAAGTGCGGTGCCCACACCTACCCCTACATCGAGGTGCGCGAGCCCACTGCCCGAGTGGAGCACGAGGCCACCACCTCCAAGATCGGTGAAGACCAGATCTTCTATTGTCTGCAGCGCGGCCTGTCCGAGGAAGACGCGGTCAACATGATCGTCAACGGCTTCTGCAAAGAGGTGTTCGGCGAGCTGCCCATGGAGTTCGCCGTGGAAGCGCAGGCGCTGCTGGAAGTGACACTCGAGGGCGCAGTGGGTTGATCCGGCACCTACAACCGAATATCGGAGACAGCGAGCAATGCTGAGTATCCAAAACCTGCACGCCGAGGTGGCGGGCCGCCAGATCCTGAAGGGCGTCACCCTGGAGGTGAAGGCCGGCGAAGTGCACGCCATCATGGGCCCCAACGGCTCCGGCAAGAGCACCCTATGCCAGGTGTTGGCGGGCCGCGAGGGCTATAAGATCACCGCGGGCTCGGCGACCTACCAGGGCCAGGACCTGCTGGCCATGGAACCCGAGCTTCGGGCCCGCGAGGGCTTGCTGCTGGCGTTCCAGTACCCGGTGGAGATTCCGGGCGTGAAGAACATCTACCTGCTCAAGGCCGCCTACAACGCTTTGCGCGAGCACCGGGGCGAGCCCGAGCTCGACACCTTCGAATTTCTCACCCTGGTGCGAGAGAAAACGAAGCTCATGCACATGGACGAGAGCTTCCTGCACCGGGGCGTAAACGAGGGCTTTTCCGGCGGCGAGAAGAAGCGCAACGAGATTCTCCAGGCGCTGGTGCTGGAGCCTCGGCTGGCGATTCTCGACGAGACCGACTCCGGCCTCGACATCGATGCCCTGAAGGTGGTCGCCGAGGGGGTCAACGGCTTGCGCTCGCCGCAGCGCGCCATCGTGATGGTGACCCACTACCAGCGGCTGCTGAACCACATCGAGCCGGACTACGTGCACGTGCTGAGCGCGGGACGCATCGTGCGCTCGGGTGACAAGTCGTTGGCCTTGGAGCTCGAGGAGCATGGCTACCAGCACGTGGTGGAGGCGGCGGCGTGAGTAATGCCATGACAGATTCCGCCCGCAGCTATCTGGAACAGTTCGCGCGCCTGGAGTGCAACCTGCAGGGACTGCCGAGCTGGCTGGCCGCACAGCGGCGGGAGGCGCTGGAGCGCTTCTCCAGTGAAGGTTTCCCGGACCCGCGTGCCGAGGAGTGGAAGTACACCAACGTGCGCCCGATTGCGCGGCAGACCTTCCAAAAGCCCGCCGAGGCGGGCGTGGAAGTGGCCCGGACGGCGCTAGATGGGGCCCGTTTCGATGGTCTGGAGCTCACGGACCTGGTGTTCGTCAACGGACGTTTCCGCGCCGATCTATCCAGTCCGCCAATCCAACGTCCCGGAGTGCGGGTGCGCGATCTGGCCACCGTGATCGCCGCGGAACCAGGGTCATTGGAAGGGTTGCTGGGGTCGGCTATCAGCTACCAGGACAATTCCTTCGTATCACTCAACACCGCGTTCCTGGAAGACGGGGCGGTCTTGGAGCTGGCCCCCGAGACCACGCTGGAGCAGCCACTGCGCCTGCTCATGGTGTCGGCGCCGGAGAGCGAGCCGGTGGTCTACCACCCGCGCGTCGTAATCCGTGTAGGTCGGCAAGCACGGGCGACAGTCGTGGAGCATTTCTTGGGTCTGGAAGGCGCCCGCAACTTCTGCAACGTGGTGTCAGAAGTGCGCCTCGAGGACGGCGCCCGGCTCGAGCACTACCGGATTCAGCAGGAGGCTGAGCAGGGCTTTCTGGTGGGCAGCATTCATGCGGCGATCGCCCGTGATGCCCATTACGTCTCGCACAACGTCAACCTCGGGGGGCGGCTGGTGCGTCACGATGTGAACGTGCGCCTGGCGCAGCCCGGCGCCCACTGCGAGCTCAACGGTCTGCTGGTCGCAACGGGCCGACAGCACGTGGACAACCACACCCGGATCCATCATGCAGCCCCGCACACCACCAGCCAAGAGAGCTACAAGTACGTCCTCGGCGGCCACGCTCGGGGCGTTTTCAAGGGCAGCGTCCTGGTGGATCGCGACTCTCAAAAGATCGAGGCCCACCAGCTGAGCGGCAATCTGCTGCTCTCGGAGACGGCAGAAGTGGACACCAAACCGGAGCTCGAGATCTACGCCGACGACGTGATCTGCAGCCATGGCGCAACCGTGGGGCAGCTCGACGAGGCCTCCCTGTTCTACCTGCGCTCGCGGGCGGTGGACCAGGAGACGGCGCGCTCGCTGCTGGTGTTCGCCTTCGCCGACGAGGTGATCTCGCGCATGGCGTTGCCGCAGATCCGGAGCCGCCTGGAGGAGATCATGGTCGGCCGACTACCGGACAGCGAGAAGTTGAAGGGTTTCGTATGAATGCCATAGCCGAAACGCTGCGCACCACCAGCTCGGAAACCTGGGACGTGGAGCGAGTGCGTGCGGATTTCCCGATCCTCGAGGAGCGGGTGCACGGCTTCCCGGTGGCCTACATGGACAGTGCCGCCAGCGCCCAGAAGCCAAGGTCGGTGATCGAAGCGGTGGATCATCTCTATCGCCACGATTACTCCAACGTGCATCGGGGCGTACATACCCTCAGCGAGCGGGCGACCGCCGCCTACGAAGGCGCCCGCGACCTGCTGCAGCGCTTCATCAACGCCCGCTCCCGTCGCGAAATCGTGTTCGTCCGCGGCGCCACCGAGGCCATCAACCTGGTGGCCCAGAGCTTCGGGCGGCGGTTCCAGCCCGGCGACCAGGTCATCATCTCCATGATGGAGCACCACGCCAACATCGTGCCGTGGCAGCTGCTACGCGAGCAGACCGGCATCGAGCTCAAGGTGGCCCCCATCAATCAGGCCGGTGAGCTGGACCTGGAGGCCTACGAGGCGCTACTTGGCGAGCGCACCCGCCTGGTGGCGTTGACCCACGTATCCAATGCGCTCGGCACCATCAATCCGGTGCGCCGGATCATCGACCTGGCCCACGCCCGGCAGATCCCGGTTCTGCTCGACGGAGCACAGGCGGTCCCCCACATGCGGGTCGACGTGCAGGCGCTGGACTGCGAGTTCTTTGCCTTCTCCGGTCATAAGATGTTCGGACCCACCGGCATCGGCGTGCTGTACGCCAAAGAGGCGCTGCTCGATGCGATGCCGCCCTACCAAGGCGGCGGCGACATGATCCGCACGGTGAGCTTCGAGCGCACCACCTACAACGACCTGCCCTACAAGTTCGAGGCCGGCACCCCCAACATCGCGGGCGTCGTAGGGCTGGGGGCGGCGGCCAAGTATCTGGACGAGATCGATATCGATCGCGCCGGGCGCTACGAGCACGAGCTTCTGATCTACGCCAGCGAGCGCCTGCAGGAGATCCCCGGGCTGCGTCTGATTGGAACTGCCCGGAACAAGGCAGCGGTGCTGTCCTTCGTGATCGAGAGGGTGCACCCCCACGATCTGGGCACGATCCTGGACAAGAAAGGCATCGCGGTGCGGGCCGGACATCATTGCGCCATGCCGCTGATGAACTTCTACGGTGTACCGGCCACCGCGCGAGCATCGCTGGCTTTCTACAACACCCGGGAGGAGATCGACCGGCTCTGTGCCGCGTTGGCCTATGCCCAGGAGATGCTGGCGTGAGCGACCTCACCGACCTCTATCAGGAGGTCATTCTCGAGCACAAACGCCATCCCCGGAACTTCCGGCCGATGCCGGGGGCCAACCGCAACGTGGATGGTCACAACCCCTTGTGCGGCGATCACATCCATTTGCACGTGAAGCTGAACGGCGATGTGATCGAGGACGTGAGCTTCGAGGGCGCGGGCTGTGCCATCTCCACTGCATCGGCATCCATGATGACGGAGGCAGTGAAGGGCAAGCAACGGGCCGAGGCCCAGGCCCTGTTCCAGCGCGTGCACGGGCTGCTAACCGGCGAGGACGAGGGCGTCGACTCGAGCGCCCTGGGCCGGCTCGCAATATTCTCCGGGGTGCGCAACTTCCCCTCGCGGGTGAAGTGCGCCAGCTTGTCCTGGCACACACTCAATGCCGCCCTCAGAGAGGACGGTGAAGACGTGGTTACCACCGAGTGAGGTAGTACAAATGCAAGTTCAGGAGTCGGTGACCCTGAAACGCGAGTGCGTTGCGGTCACCGTACCCACGGGCCATCAGGTGCTGATCCCCGAGGAGTCCGAGGTGCAAATCGTGCAGAGCCTGGGCGGGAGCTTCACCATCCTGATCCACGGCCGCATGTTCCGCATCGACGGCGGCGATGCCGATGCCTTGGGCAAGGAGCCGCTGCCCAAGCCGCAGCTGCCGGAGAATGCCACCGACGCGGATGTGGAGAAGCTGGTCTGGGAGCAGCTCAAGACCTGCTACGACCCGGAGATCCCCATCGACATCGTCGAGCTCGGGCTGATCTACTCCTGCAAGGTGTCCAGCCTGGGCGAGGATCGCCGCCGAATCGACGTCGACATGACGCTGACCGCTCCCGGCTGCGGCATGGGCGACGTGCTCGCCGCAGACATCGAGCGCAAGCTGCTGGAGGTTCCCACCGTGGAGGACGCCATGGTCGAGGTGGTCTTCGATCCACCGTGGAACGCCTCGATGATGTCGGATTCCGCACGATTGGCCACCGGAATGTTCTAAGCGATGGCGGACGATGAATGGATAGACGTGGCGCCGTCCCGAGAAATCGCGCCCGAGGAGTGGCGCACGGTGCCGCTGGATGACGTGGACGTGCTGGTAATCAACGTGGGCGACAACTTCTACGCCTTCGAGGACATGTGTAGCCACGACCGATTCCCGCTATCCGAAGGCACGATCGAAGGGGACACCATCACCTGCGCGCTGCACGGCGCCAAGTTCTGTATACGCACGGGAGAGGCGCTGAGCGCCCCCGCCTACGAGCCGGTCCACACCTTCCCGGTGCGGATCGAGAACGGCATGGTTCAAATACGTGATGACCGCTGGGATTGAGCGCTGGCGGTCCGGAGGTAGACGACGATGACTACTGAGGCACGACAGTCGGACATCGAGCCCGCTGTCGCAGCTGTTGCGGATTCCGCAGGCATCACCCTCACCGAGCGAGCCGCCGCGCACATCAAAAACGAGATGCGCAAAGCCAGCCCGACACCGTTGGGCTTTCGTATCGGCGTGACCCGTACCGGCTGCTCGGGAATGGCCTATGTAGTGGATTTCGTCAGCGAGCGCTCCGAGAGCGATCTGGTCTTCAATATCGACCCGGAGCTCGACGTTTATGTGGATCCCAAGAGCTTTCAGGTGATCAGGGGCACCCGCGTCGATTTCGTTCGGGATGGCCTGAACCGCCTGTTCCAATTCAAGAATCCTAACGTCAAGAGCGAGTGCGGGTGCGGCGAGAGCTTTAATGTCTGAACTCGGCGCACCGACGGGTGCAACCGCACCATGCCTGCATCAACCGCGGGCATACTCCATTAACCGGTGGTTTCTGCGAGAGTCCACCTCGGGTTCAACAAGGACTGTCGCGTAACCAACAGGGGAAGTAGAAGGAGCGTCTTCAGGGGCGATCTGAAAGCTGGTCGGAAGTGGCATCGCGCGCCCGGAGGCGCTCTCACATCAAGAGGATCATCAGCTGCAGGTGCGGCCTCCATGCTCAGTCGGGCTCATACGCCAATATCGGCGCCAGCCAGCGCTCGCTCTCCCGCACCGACATGCCCTTCCGCGCAGCATAGTCCTGCACCTGGTCACGGGCGATGGAGCCGACACCAAAGTAGCGGGCCTGCGGGTGGGCGAAATACCAGCCACTGACGGCTGCGGCCGGATACATGGCGAAGCTGTCGGTGAGACGGATGCCGACACGACGCTCCACGTCGAGCAGCTCCCATAACGTGCCTTTCTCGGTGTGGTCCGGACAGGCCGGGTAACCCGGTGCCGGTCGAATACCTTGGTAGCGCTCCTCGATCAGGGCCTCGTTGTCCAGTGTCTCGGAGGCCGCGTAGCCCCAGTAGTGCTTGCGTACCCACAGGTGCAGGCATTCGGCGAAGGCCTCGGCCAGCCGGTCCGCAAGAGCTTTCAGCAAGATCGAAGAGTAGTCGTCGTGGGCCTGCTCGAAGGCAGTGACCCGCTCCTCGATGCCAATTCCGGTGGTCACGGCGAAGGCCCCCACGTAGTCTTCGACCCCGCTCTCGGGGGGTGCCACGAAGTCGGCGAGGCAGCGTTGGGGCTTGCCCTCGGGACGGCGTTGCTGCTGCCGCAGGTGGTGCAAGGTCACCAGCGTCCTCCGCCGCTCCTGATCGGTGTAGAGCTCAATGTCGTCGTCGCCCCGACGGGCGGCCGGGAACAGGCCCAGAACTCCCCGCGCCGTCAGCCAACGCTCGCTGACGATGCGCTCCAACATCTGTCGGGCATCGGCGTGCAGCTCACGCGCCTGGGCCCCCATCGCCGGATCATCGAGAATTTTTGGGAAGCGTCCGCGCAGCTCCCAGGCCTGGAAGAAGGGCGTCCAGTCGATGAATGCCACCAGCTCTTCGAGGGCAAAATCGTCGAGCACGGTGATCCCGGGGTGAGCCGGCGCCGGCCCTTGGTAGCCGGACCAGTCGATCTCGACCCGGCGGGCACGGGCCTCCTCCAGTGTCACCAGGTCCTGGGGCCGGCGCCGAGCGGCGTATTGCTCGCGCTTGCGCTGGTACTCGGACTTCAGCTCCGCAGTATAGGGCGCGCGACTACTCTCACCAATCAGCCGCTGGGCCACGCCGACGGCGCGGGAAGCATCCTTCACGTGCACCACCGCGTGCTCGTACTCTGGGTCGATCTTGACCGCCGTATGGGCCACCGAGGTAGTGGCCCCGCCGATCAGTAGCGGCAGCCCGAAGTTCTGACGCCGCATCTCCCGGGCCACGTTGACCATCTCATCCAGGGAAGGAGTGATCAGGCCCGACAAGCCGATCAAGTTGGCCCCTGACTCCCGGGCCGTATCCAGGATCTTCTGGGCCGGCACCATCACGCCGAGGTCGATGACCTCAAAGTTGTTGCACTGAAGCACGACACCGACGATGTTCTTGCCGATGTCGTGGACGTCGCCCTTGACGGTGGCGGTGACGATGCGACCCTGGATGCGGCCACTACCGGCCTTGGCGGCCTCCAGAAACGGCACCAGGTGGGCCACCGATTTCTTCATCACCCGGGCCGATTTCACCACCTGGGGCAGGAACATCTTGCCGGCTCCGAACAAATCCCCCACCACGTTCATGCCGTCCATCAACGGCCCTTCGATCACCGCCAAGGGGCTCTCCAGGGCAAGCCGGGCGGCCTCCGTGTCCTCGGTGATCCAGCGGTCGTTGCCCTTCACCAGCGCGTGCTGCAGCCGCTCGGCCACCGGCAGCTCGCGCCAGCTCAGATCTTCGGTGCTAGCCTTCTCACCGCCGTCGCCACGGTAGCGCTCGGCAATCTCGAGCAGGCGTTCGGTGGCATCTTCCCTGCGGGCCAGGATCACGTCCTCCACCCGCTCCCGCAGCTCACCGGGTATCTCCTCGTAGATGGCGAGCTGACCGGCGTTGACGATGCCCATGTCCATGCCCGCTTGAATGGCGTGGTAGAGGAACACCGAATGCATCGCCTCGCGCACCGGATCATTGCCGCGGAACGAGAACGAGACGTTGGAAACGCCACCGCTCACCAGCGCGTGGGGCAATCGGCGCTTGATCTCCCGGGTGGCCTCGATGAACTCCCGGGCATAGCCGTTGTGGGCTTCAATGCCGGTGGCCACGGCAAAGATGTTGGGGTCGAATATGAGATCCTCAGGGGGAAACCCCACCACCTCGCTCAGCAATCGGTAGCAGCGCTCACAGATGGCCACCCGTCGTTCCAGGCTGTCGGCCTGGCCTTGTTCATCGAAAGCCATGACCACCACCGCGGCGCCGTAGCGGCGTGCCAGCCGGGCCTGGTGCAGGAATGATTCCTCGCCTTCCTTGAGGCTGATGGAGTTGATCACCGGCTTGCCCTGAACGCATTTGAGACCGGACTCGATCACCGACCATTTCGAGGAGTCGATCATCACCGGTACCCGGGCGATGTCGGGCTCACCGGCCATCAGGTTCAGGAAGGTCGCCATGGCGGCCTCGGAGTCCAGCAGGCCCTCGTCCATGTTCACGTCCACCAGCTGGGCGCCGTTCTCCACCTGCTGCCGCGCGACCTCCAGAGCCGCGCTGTAATCGCCGTCCCGGATCAGGCGTCGGAAGCGGGCGGAGCCGGTGACATTGGTGCGCTCGCCTACGTTGACGAACAGGGACTCCCGGCTGATGGTGCAGGGCTCGAGACCGGACAGGTGGCAGGAGTGCTGCGACTCCGGCAGCTGGCGCGGCGACAGTCCCCGGCAGGCCTCGACGATGGCGGCGATGTGCGCCGGTGTGGTGCCGCAGCAGCCGCCGACAATGTTGACCAGGCCGCTTTCGGCGTACTCCCGGACCAGCGCCGCGGTGCGCTCGGGGCCTTCGTCATAGTCGCCGAATGCATTGGGCAAGCCGGCGTTGGGATGGGCACTGACCAGGGTGTCGGCTACCCGTGCGAGCTCCGCAACGTGGGGGCGGAGCTGCTGCGCTCCCAGGGCGCAGTTGAGCCCAACGGAGAATAGACCGGCATGGCTTACGGAGTTCCAGAACGCCTCCGGTGTCTGCCCCGACAGGGTGCGGCCCGAAGCATCGGTGATGGTGCCGGAGACCATCACCGGCATCGGCAAATCCCGCGACTCCAACTCCTCGGCAATGGCGAACAGCGCTGCCTTGGCGTTCAAGGTGTCGAATACCGTCTCTACTAGCAGCAGATCAACGCCACCGTCGATGAGCCCGCCGGCCGCTTCCCGGTAGGCCTCGCGAAGCTGCTCGAAGCTGATGTTGCGAAAGCTCGGGTCATTGACGTCCGGTGAGATGGAGCCCGTGCGATTGGTGGGGCCCAACACACCGGCCACGAAGCGCGGTTGACCGTTCGCCTCCTCGGCCTCGGCTGCCGCTTGGCGGGCCAATTCGGCACTGCGGCGATTGATATCGTAGACATGCTCCTCCATGCCATAGTCCGCCTGGGAGATTCGGGTGGCGTTGAAAGTGTTGGTCTCGACGATGTCGGCACCCGCGGCCAGATAGGCTGCGTGAATCTCGCGGATCAGGTCGGGCCGAGTGAGGCTCAGCAGATCATTGTTGCCCTTGAGGTCACTGGGCCAGTCCCCAAAGCGGTCGCCCCGATAATCGACCTCATGCAGCCCGTAGCTCTGGATCATGGTGCCCATGGCTCCATCCAGAAATAGGATGCGGCGGGCCGCCAAGGCCCGCAGCTCATTCCAGCGCTGCGCGTGCATGTAAGACTCCCGGAAGATCCTTCGGAGGCAGCAGACGAACGGTCCGCGGCTGCATGATAAGCCCCGCACCGACTTCAGTCGAAATCAAGTTACTCAGGATACGCATGAATCGTTTTCATATTCCATCCTGTCGCCCCAGTAAGCCTGGTTGTTCCACCGGCGCTCAGGTGTCCGGGACACACAATATCTATACTCGGAGTGGGAGGGGGGGAATCGCTCCGCTGAGCGCATCACGCATTGGAAGGCTCCTGTGGGAAGCTGTATCTGCACGAGTCGATGCAGTGGCCCGCAATGCAGACCGAGAATCCCACGATCTGCTCACGGCTTCCCACCCAATATGGAGGACCGAGATGAGAGCTCTGCTTTTCGCGCTGTCGCTGCTGCTCCTGATGCCCGGCACGGCAGGCGCAGAGCGTTCCCAGGACTTCGGCGACTTCGTCGTGCACTTCAATGCTTTCAGCACCACCTTGCTGTCACCGGATGTGACCAGTGCCTACGACATCCAACGCAGCCCCTACCAGGGACTACTGAACGTGGCGGTACAGAAGAAGGTCATGCAGACCACCGGCGAGCCCGTGGTGGCCGACGTCTCTGGAACCATTACCAACCTCATGGGACAAACTCAGGCGGTCAAACCGCGGGAGATTCGCGAGAATACGGCGATTTACTACATTCAAAGCTTCCGTATCACCAACGAAGAGACCCTGGCCTTCGATCTCCAGGTTCGGCCCCAGGGCGCCGCCGAACCGCTTTCGGTGCGCTTCAAGCAGCAATTCTTCGTGGATTGACGCCAAGCCGACCGGGCCTCACCCAGAGTGTTTATAGAGCTTCGGCATTTGCGTACGCTGACAGTGATCCGGGAGTCGGGCAGCCTGGTCCAGGCTGCTGACCGGCTCCATGTCACCCAGTCCGCGCTGTCGCATCAGATCAAGGCCATAGAGGAGCACTTCGGGGTTGCCCTGTTCGTGCGCAAGAGCCGGCCCCTGGTGGTCACGCCAGCCGGTCAGCGGCTGCTGGAGCTGGCGGATCGGGTGCTACCCGCCACCGAGGCCACCGAGCGCGATCTGCGCAAGCTCGCCGGCGGTCAGACCGGACGCTTATTCATCTCCATCGAGTGCCACAGCTGCTACGAGTGGCTGCTCCCCACCATGGATGCCTACCGGGAGAACTGGCCCGAGGTGGAGATGGATATCCTCACCGGCGTCACCTTCGACCCGCTGCCGGCGCTGGCGCGCAGCGAGGTGGATCTGGTCGTCACCGCCGACCCGGTGCCGGAACTTCCCATCGACTACGCCAACCTGTTCCGCTACCAGGGCATGCTGGCGGTGGCGAAGGACCACCCGCTGGCGAGCCGGGACTACATCCTCCCCGAGGATCTCGCCGACCAGATCCTGATCACCTACCCGGTGGAGCCCGAACGGCTCGATGTGTTCAAGCACTTTCTGCGACCCGCGAGTGTGGCGCCGGCCGCGGTTCGCACCACCGAGCTCACCGCCATGATCATGCAGCTGGTTGCCAGCCGCCGGGGGGTTGCCGCCTTGCCGAGCTGGGTCCTCACCGAATATCTGGCCCGCGATTACGTGGCCGCGGTGCAGCTTGGCAGTCAGCCGATCTGGTGCACTCTGTACGCCGCCGTGCGTAGCGATGACGCCGGCCACCCCTATCTGCGGGATTTCATCGAGCAGGCCCGCGGCACCGCATTTCGCCTACTGCATGGCATCCGCGCCGCCGGCAACGGCTGAACACAAGTCGATGTCGACCTCAGCGGGCCCCCACCACCTCACTGCTACGTGAGGCCGGCCGGCGGACCTCGAAGACATCCTTCCAGGCAACGTAGATCAGCGCACCCAGCAGCGGCGGCAGCGGCAGGGCGGCGACCTGCACCACCACCGAGAAGGCATCCGCCGACGACACCAGGATCATCATCAACCCTGGCAACCCTAGAGTGGGTGGCAGCCAAGGATTCAGCTGCATGGCACGAAAGCTCAAACCCCAGGCCTCGGACACCGTGAGCTCCCGGAACAACTGCAGGGGGGTGACGAAGATCGCGAACACCACCTGCGTCACCAGCAGTAGGCCGCCGCACATGCTGAACTGGGTACCAAGCAGCGTGTCGTGGACACCGAAGAAATCCCCGGAGGGAGACCCCCCTGGGCCAATTTCCGACAGACTCCCCACCGGTCGCGTGAGCTCATCGAGCAGATATAAGGTCACAAAGCCCTGCAGCAGCATCGCGAACAGAAACAACGCGGCCCGGAACAACAGTCGCAAGGTGTCGGCTTGCGCGAATCGGCGCAGCGGCATTGGTCGGCCATCGTCGGCGGCCCGGGCCATGCCACAGGCGAGCGCCACGCCTAGCCCCAAAGGCAATCCGTAGCACACGGCCGTCGCCAGTAAGGCGGTCCACGGACCACTCACCGGCAGCACTCCGCCCCAGATGGGTAGCGCCAGCAACCCTGCGCTGCCACCGGTCACCAACACAGCGGCTGCGAGAAAATGCAGCGGACGGGCAGCCATGAGCTGCAACGCTCGGCGCAACCATTCGCGGGCGTCGCGGGGGTCGAGTCGATGCGGGCCGGACTGAATCATGCGGAATCGAGTCAGGTTTCGAGCGGGTGGCCAGCATTGGCAGGAGACACCCGACTGTCAAGTCGAGCTGACGAGCTATCGCTTGGTAAGTACCGATCTGCAGTCGCAGCGCGGCTGGATCCGGCCCGACAGCTCAACTCCGGCGGCGGCGAAGCTCGAAGCGCGAGTAGCGATCGAGGTCCAGAGGGAATGCGGGGTTGTTGGACAACGCGTTTCGCAGCGCCCCGCGCAAGTCCACTCCGTCGTGGGCCGCGGCCACGAGTATGAGCACCACGCGACGCTGCGGTGCCGTGTCCTCCTGAGTGCAGCTGTCGCAGCGGGCGGTGTAGCGCCCCAGGCTCAAGGTGTAGAGGGCCAGGTCCGCGGGCATCACCGACGACACCCAGGACGCGAGCTTGCCAGCGCGCTTGGCGGCTCGACGCTCCTCCTCGGGCACGGAGCCCTCCACCGAGGCGGCGCCCACGCAGATAAGATGAGTGCCGGTGGCGAGTAGCTCATGGATAGTCGGGGACTCCAGTCGGACCCGCACGTCGATCTCGTTGCCGTCCGGACCGAGCACGACCTCGTCTGACGCGAACTGCCAATGTTGGTCACCCGGCAGCACCAGCACGCGGAATGCCGCTACCCGACCCGAAGCATCCTGTCCTTTGACCGGATACTCCTCCCAACCCGCCACATGGCGGTAGGGCAGCGGCCGCGAAGATTGCGGGCGAAGTCGAAGATCGCTGGAAGTCGGCAGCCTCGGGTCGTCGGTCAGGGATCGCTGGCGCAGTGGTTCCGGCGCCGTCAACAGCAAAAAAACGATCGCCACGAGCCCGGCCAGCGAGAATGCGGCGGCGACCAGAATGGTGGGTGGGAGCCGCTGGGCGAGTTGCATCGGTTGTCTCCTAGTTGGACCCAACGCCCCCGATGAGGGGTTGCCGGCCCGCAAAGTGCTTCTTGATCCGTTGGCTCCGGCAGATGCGTCGACCTTTTGGCGGGCGGTAGTCCAGAGCCAGCCGGCCGACTGATCTGCCGCTCACAACTCCTTGTTCACGAGACAGGACCTCCATGAGAGGACGTCTACTTCTCTTCACAGCACTGCTGCTCGCCAGCGCTGGGCCGCTGGCCGTATTCAGCGCCTTGCAGGGTCCGCGCCTGCAATCCCAGCTCACCGGCGCCGCAACTCAACGGGCGATCGTGGCCGCTTCCGCGGAGGCGGCGACGCTTCGAAGCAGGCTCGACACCTTGCGGGTAACCGCCATGCTGCTCTCCGAGCTGGCTGCTCCGGGGAACGCAGACTCGCGGGTCCGGCGTTTGGAAGAGGCGGCCGCCCAATGGCTCGGCAACGTCCCCGAGGTCACCGCGCTCAAGGTGCTGGACGCCACCGGCAGTGGCGCCCTTGATCTGAATCCGGTGGCGAGCGCGAGCGGCAACCGCTTCCAGGCCGTGGCGGTGAAGGACATCGGGTTGAGACTGCCGAAGGCGCCCCTATCGGGGGTGCAAGTGGTGCCGCTTCCCATGAGCCACCAGCTCGCCATCGTGGCGCCGCTGCCGAATGCAGCTAACGGCGGCGTCCTCGCCCTTATGGTGGACACCGCTCTACTCGCCCGCGAGGTGTTGAACGCGTACTGGGTGACCGGAAGCGGTGACTTCCTGCACCAGCCGGTCAGCGCCGAGCAGGCACACGAGCTGCCCGGACTTCCCCCGCAGCAGGCTATGCCAGCGGTGTGGCACGACCACCAGCGCACGGTGGCATGGACGGCGCTGCCCTTGGATGGGATCAGCATCAGCTACGTGGGTCGGGAGGTGGAGATCGGGCCGGTTCAGGCCTGGCGCGCCGACTTCTACCTGACTTTTGTCGCCACGCTGGGTCTGGCGTTATTCCCAATCTCGGTCCTTGCCTGGCATCTCTCGGGGCGCGGCGCCAGCCTACGCAAGCGGGTGGCTAGCGGTCTCAAGAAGCTGCTGGACGGGGAGGAGGTGCGTTTTCGTTGGCCCGGCCGCGGTGAATTCGCGCTGTTGGCCCAAGACCTCAACGCCATCGCCCAACGTTACCGCGATGCCCAGGCGGCCCAACGCAAGAGTCAAAGCGACCTGACCCAGCAGCGGGACCGATTGGCGGCCGCCAACCAGCAAGCCCTCGCCCGCACCCAGGAGCTGGAGACCCGGCTCGCGAGCTTGCCCGATGGCGTGTTGATCGTCGGAACCCAAGGCGAGGTGGAAGACTGCAACGGGAGCGCGCTCAGAATTCTCGGATTCACCGACCGGGCGGCGCTGCTCGGCGAGGACTTCCACGAGCGGCTGATGCATAGCCGCGCTGACGGCAGTCCTCTACCCGCCCGACGCAATCCGGTGCGCCAGGCCATGGCCCCCAGCGGCAGCAGCGGACCGGTGGAGCTCGCGCTCTGGGGCGCCGACGGCGAACCGCTGCCGGTGTCCCTCCACGCCATCCGCCTGGGCGAAGGCGAGGGCTCGAAGGCCCTGCTGACCTTTCGCGACCTGCGCGAGGAGAAACGCCGCGAAGTCCACCTGGCGGCGCAGCGGCGCCAGCTCGAGCAGACCCTGTCTTCTCTGCCCGACGCGGTGCTGACCCTGGACACTGAGGGCACCATCGTCCATGTCAACCCGGAGACCGAACGCCTCACCGGATGGCCGGTGGCCGAGGCCACGGGACAACCGGTGGATGAGGTGGTTCGGCTCGACGGTATGACGGTGCTGGAGGCGCTCGCCGGGGGCGACAACGGCAGTGCCAATCTCGAGACCCTCCTCGAACGACGGGACAGCGGCCACGCCTACGTGCGCTGCGTGGTCTCCCCACTGGTGGATGCGGACACCAATCGTCAGGGTGCCGTGGTAGTACTGCGCGATCTGACCGGCAGTCCACCGCGCGCCCACGAGACCGGCTATCAGTCCACCCACGACCTGCTCACCGGGTTGGTCAACCGACGCGAGATCGAAGGTCGACTGGGCCGCGTGCTGGACCGGGCTTGGAAGGCAAACGAGACCCATGCCCTCCTCTATCTGGACCTGGACGACTACGGGGCCCTGAACCAGCACCTTGGCACCATCGCTGGCGACGTGCTGCTGCGGCAGGTGGCATCCCTGCTGCGTAGCGGCGTGCGAGGGCGGGATACGGTAGCCCGGGTCGGTGCCGACGAGTTCGCCGTGCTGCTGGAGCACTGCTCCGGGGACCAGGCGTTGCGGGTCGCCGCCAGCCTGCGCGAGGCGATCCGAGATTTCCGATTTCACTGGGGTAAAGATGCCCCCGATCTCAGCGCCTGCGTAGGTGTGCTCAACCTACCGCATGGTGTCCGTGGCGCCGAGGTTGCGCTTGCCGCCGGTGAAACCGCCTGCCTGCGAGCCAAAGAGCGAGGGCGCAATCGCGTGGAGGTGGGCGGTCCCGAAGACGCGGTGGTACACCGCCAAGGCGCGGCCCATTGGGTACAGAAGCTCAACGAGGCCCTGGAGCAGAGTCGCTTCCGACTGTTCTGCCAGAGCATCGTGCCGCTGCGGGGCCGGGCCACAGGCGAGGCTCCCCACTACGAGCTGCTGCTGCGGATGGTCGACGACGCCGGGGAGCTCAAGCCGGCGGGCAGTTTCTTGCCCATGGCGGCCCGCTACAACATGATCGCCGTCACCGATCGCTGGGTCACCCGGACGGCCTTGGAATGGCTGGCGACGCGAACCCACAGCGACTCCCCCCTGCTGCTCGAGATCAACCTGGCGCAAGCCACCGTGGCCGACGAGAGCTTCGCGGCCCACGTTCAGAGTCTGCTCGACGAGACCTCGGTGCCGCCGAGTTGGGTCTGCTTTCAATTCTCGGCAGCGGCCGCGACGGCGCAGCCGGATGCTGCCGCACGCCTCAGCCGTGCCCTGAAGAGGTTGGGATGCATGGTGGCACTGGACGATTTCGGTGCCGAGTGCTCGTCCTATGGCGTGCTGCGGGAGCTGAAGGTGGACTTCATCAAGATCGCGGCGGCGCTGGTCAAGGAAATTCCGGTGTCGCCGTTGGACCGGGCCTTGGTGCACTCGGTGGTCGAGGTCGCCCGTGTCACTGGCCGCCATACCATCGCCAAGGCGGTGGAGAACGACGCAATCCTCGATGCGGTGCGAGAGCTCGGCGTCGACTTCGCCCAGGGCTACGGCGTGTCGCGGCCGAGGCCGTTGGAGTTCCTCAAAGCCAAGGCCGATTGATGCAGGATCCGGCTACGCCTCTCGTGGGCGGCCTCATAGAAGGGACGGTGCCAATCCCGATGGCGTGCGAGCGCGCCCCGTCTCATCCGATGCGCAGTGGGGCCGCATTGCCCGCCATCGCCCACGGAGGCGATCTACGACTCCGCCGGGCTAGGTTGCACCTGACCCCCATGAGTTGGGGCGGAATCTCCTCCAGCAGAAGTGATCTAGCGCTGGGGTGCGATCTTCCGGGACGCGCCGACCAAGCTTCGGCTCAACTGCACTTTTTGCTACCGAACCAGATTGAACTGCTCGTAGCGCCCGGGCGTCGGCCACGACTCTCCCTGACGACTGAGCGCATCCCGAAGGGCCGCGGCCAGGTCGGCCCCTTCGTGAGCCGCGGATACGGCGATCAGCGCGAGGGGGCGCTGGCCGCTGCGGACCGCGGCGTCGCAGCCAAGACACGGCCTTAGGTCTCGCCCGAGATCCAGACGCCAGACCGCGCGCATACCACCCAGCAGCGCCGCCAACTTCTCGGCGCGCCGGCCAGCAAGCTCGGTAGGCTCGTCGAAGGCCGCCGCCCCTACCACCACGACAGCGTGGGCCGCCAACAGAGCGCCGGCGAGCGGAGCCTTATTGAGCTCCGTGACCAAGTCGCGACGCTGGTTACCTTGCAGTTCACGGACGACGACGCCGCCACGCTCCCAGCCCAGCACCTCGCCGGAGATCAGTTGAAAGATCACCGCCCGGCCCCGGCTATCGACACCCTGGGCCTGCTGCAGTCGCCATCCCGTGTCGGAGGGTGTGGTGGAGCCAACGGCAGCCTCGACGACGCTTGGGCTCAGGATCGCTGATGGCGCGTAGGTGACCGCCACGGGCGGCGGCAAGGCGGGAGATACCATCAGCGCTCGCACCAGCCACCCAAGCCCAGCGACGGCGGCTAGGCCGGACATCACCAAGGAGGCGTCTACGCGGGGGCCGCGCTCGTCGGCAAGATCATCGGGGTGGGCAGCCACGGCAAACGCTCCGAGAACCTGGGCTCACCTTGGTTCAGCAGAAACCGGGCCAGTGCGGTGTCAGCCCGATTGTAGTTCCGCCCCGCCTTCGGCAATGGGCTGTCGCCCAGTTAATGGGGTCTACAGAGGGCGGCGAAGCCCGGGATTGGCAAGGGACCATGAAGGCCCCGCCTCGCCAGAACAGGCCACTGCTCCCCATGTCGACTCATCCGCACTTGGACTCGCCGCAGTTCAAACAGGTCATGCACCCGTCCATCAGCACCATGGCCTTGGTCTGGCACTTGCCGCAGAGCTCGGCACCCTCCGGGAAGCCCCCTTCGTCTTCGGCCAGATCCCGGGCCGCCTGGCGGCGCTCCTCGAACTGGGCCCGCTTCTCCGCCACCAGCCTGCGCTGGTGCTCGTCCAAAGTTTCGCGCTTCAGCAGGCCGATCTGGACCAGGTGATGTTCGATGACATCACCGATCTCGGCCACCAGCGAGGGCATGTACTTGCCGCCCTTCTTGAAGTAGCCACCCCGTGGGTCAAAGACCGAGCGCAGCTCCTCTACCAGAAAAGTAACGTCGCCGCCCTTGCGGAATACGGCGGAGATGATCCGGGTGAGGGCCACGATCCACTGGAAGTGGTCCATGTTCTTCGAGTTGATGAAGATCTCGAAAGGTCGCCGCAACTCGTGCTCGGTTCCACGATTGAGCACGATGTCGTTAATAGTGATGTAAAGCGCATGCTCGGACAGCGGCGTCTTCACCTTATAGGTGGTCCCTTCCAGCTGCTCCGGACGAGCCACACTCTCGTGCATCTGCACAACATTGGCGAGCGCCGCCCCTTTGCTTGCCTCGGCCTCGGCTTCGGACTCCTTGCCGAGCACCTTGTACCCCACGATGGGTCGGTCGATCTTGATGGCCATGTCGGAAACTCTCCCAGACCAGTGTCGCTATCCCGGGCGCTGGGCCGCACTTGGTGGCGCCAACCCAGCGCCCGGGAGCAGCTCAAAACTTGCCGTAGTAGCCTTCTTTGAGGGCGTCGTAGAGGTTGGCCGCGGTGTGCAGCTCGCCGTCGTACTCCACTTCCTCGTTGCCCTTGGCCCGCACCACAGTGCCGTCCTCGAGCTTGAACTCGTAGAAGGTGCTCTCCAGGTCCTTCTCCTTTACCAGCACGCCTTGGAACGCCTCCGGATTGAAGCGGAAGGTAGTGCAACCCTTGAGCTCCCGCTCGTAGGCATACAGGTAGATATCCTTGAAGTCCTCGTAGGGATAGTCGGTCGGCACGTTGGCGGTCTTGGAAATGGACGAGTCGATCCAGCGCTGGGCGGCGGCCTGGATGTCCACGTGCTGCGTTGGCGTGACGTCGTCAGCGGAGACGAAGTAGTCGGGCAGCCTGGCCTCCTCGTCGGCCACGCCAGGCAACGCCTTCGGATTCACCAGCTCGCGATAGGCCAGCAGCTCAAATGAGTACACGTCCACCTTCTCCTTCGATTTCCTGCCTTGGCGGATCACGTTGCGAGAGTAATGGTGGGCGAAGCTCGGCTCGATGCCATTGCTGGCGTTGTTGGCCAGCGACAGGGAGATGGTGCCGGTGGGCGCAATGGAGCTGTGGTGGGAGTAGCGAGCACCCACTCGCGAGAGCTCGTCCACCAGATCAGGATCCACCGCTGCCAACTGCTGCATGTAACGGCTATAGCGAGCGTGCAAAACCTTGCCTGGCAACCGGTCGCCCTCCTGGATGCCGTCGACAGCCATCTCCGGGCGCAGCCGCAACATCTCCGCAGTGACCGTGAACTCGTCCTCCATGATCGGCGCCGGGCCCTTCTCCTTGGCCAGCTCGAGCCCCGTGCGCCAACCTGCAATGGCCATCTCGCGGGTAACCTGCTCGGTGAACGCCAGCGATTGCGGCGAGCCGTAGTGCATGCGCAGCAACGTCAGGGTCGAGCCCAGTCCCAGATAGCCCATGCCATGACGTCGCTTGTACTCGATCTCGTGGCGCTGCTGCTCCAGCGGCAAGCCGTTAATCTCCACCACGTTGTCCAGCATGCGGGCAAACACACCCACCACCTCGCGGAAACGCTCCCAATCAAAGCGGGCCTGCTCGGTGAACGGCTCCAGCACGAAGCGGGTGAGGTTGATGGAGCCCAGCAGGCAGGAGCCGTAGGGCGGCAGTGGTTGCTCGCCGCAAGGGTTGGTGGCGCGAATGCGCTCGCACCACCAGTTGTTGTTCATCTCGTTGACCTTGTCGATCAGGATGAATCCCGGCTCGGCATAGTCGTAGGTGGAGGACATGATCAGATCCCACAGCCTACGCGCGCGGATGTGGCGGTAGACACGGCAGGCCACCCGGCCGTGCTCATCGCAAAGCAGACCCGCCTGGGTCGGCCAGTCGCGCCAGATCACCTGCTGGGGATCGTCCAGGTCTACCTGGTCGCGCTCACTGGGCAATACCGGATAGGACAAGGGCCAGTCGGTGTCGGCTTTCACTGCTTCCATGAACTCGGTTGCGATCAACAACGACAGGTTGAACTGGCGCAGACGGCCGTTCTCGCGCTTGGCGCGGATGAACTCCTCCACGTCCGGATGACCCACATCGAAGGTGCCCATCTGGGCGCCGCGCCGGCCGCCGGCGGAGGACACCGTAAAGCACATCTTGTCGTAGATATCCATGAAGGAGAGCGGCCCGGAGGTGTAGGCGCCAGCGCCGGACACATAGGCGCCGCGGGGCCGTAGCGGCGAGAAGTCATAGCCAATGCCGCAGCCAGCCTTCAAGGTCAGGCCTGCTTCGTGGACTTTGGCCAGGATGTCGTCCATGGAGTCCGCGATGGTGCCGGAAACCGTGCAGTTGATGGTGGAGGTGGCCGGCTTGTGCTCCCAAGCGCCGGCATTGGATATGATGCGCCCGGCTGGGATGGCGCCCTGCTGCAGCGCCCATGCGAAACGCTCGTACCAAATCTCACGGCCCTCGGCCGTAGGCTCCACGTCGGCCAGCGCACGGGCGACCCTCCGGTAGGTATCGTCCACAGTCTCGTCGACGACCTGGCCATGTTTGGCTTTCAGCCGGTACTTCTGATCCCAGATATCCTGGGATGCGGGCTGCAACGCAATGTCGTTTACCGATCTCACGCTGTTTTGGACGGCCTTGAGATGGGGCTTGTTCATCGCGACTCCTCAATCCTCCGAGCGACGCCGATGGCCCGTCGCCGCAGGGCTGCGGCCGCTGGGACACCGTTGGCGGCATCGATCCACGACCTCCGATCGCGGTTCCCGATGCATCCTCGAACCACTATAGGATGTGGTCTGAACGATGGTCAAGCGCAACATGCTGTGGTCTGGTGGAAGAAGCGGTGGGCTATTCGTGGACAAGCTGTGGACAACTTGTGGCAGCGTCCGTTTGGCGCCCCACCCCGTCTGGGTCACAATGCCACCACCCTTTCTGACCCCCGGAAAGCGCTTGCTCGCTTGGCTACCTGCCCCCGTGCTGGGATCGTTGACCTTGTCTTTGCTGGTGCTGAACACCCTCTTTTGGGGAGTGCCTCTGCACCTGCTAGCGGCCGTGAAACTGGTGACCCGTGGCGGCCTCCGTCAGAAGGTCAATCGCGGACTGCGGGAGGTCGCCATGTTCTGGTTCAGCGGCAACGACCGCGTCATGGACCTGACCCAGCAAATACATTGGGATGTGGAAGGCGACCAGGGTCTCGACGACCTCGACCATTCCTGCCTGCTGACCGCGAACCATCAATCCTGGGCCGATATTCTGGCGTTGATGCGAGTCATCAACCGCCGGCTACCCTTTCCACGCTTCTTCGCCAAGCGTGAGCTGCTCCGGGTACCGGTAATCGGCGTAGCGCTGTGGGCGCTGGAATTCCCCCTCGTGCGCCGCCTCAGCCGCGAGGCATTGGAGCGCGATCCCGAGTTGGGCCGTCACGACATGGAGACGACCCGTCGGGCCTGCGAATGCTATCGCCTGCAACCGGTCACACTGATCAGTTTCCTGGAGGGCACCCGCTTCCGCCCGCACAAGCATGCCGCCCAGCGTTCGCCGTTCCGCCATCTGCTGCGTCCCAAAAGCGGCGGGGTCGGGTTCGCGCTCGAGGTAATGAGTACACAGCTGGCGCGGCACGTGGACGTCACCATCGCCTACCCGGAGGGCCGCACCGGCTTCTTCGAGATGCTCAGCGGGCGGATCGGCCACGTAGTGGTTCGGGTGCACCAGGGCGAAGTTCCACCAGCGCTGAGAGCTGGACCGGGCGCCGATGGCGAGGAGGCGTTCCGGGAGCAGGTGCGCGCCTGGGCTTGGGGGCTGTGGCAGTCGAAAGACGAGGAAATCGAGTCGCTGTTGGCGACATCTACCGGCGCCGAGTCGCGTTGAGCGTTCAGCCGTCCAGGTAGCGCCCCATGCGCTCGGGGTGATCGGAAAACACACCCGCCACCCCCCAATCGAACAGCTCCTCGGCGCGCTCCAGCTGGTTCACGGTATAGGCGAGCACTGCCACACCCGCAGCCTTCAGGGCAACCACGGTCTCGCGCCGGAGCAACGGTCCGGCTGCGCAGTGCAGCGTGCGGCAACCCGTGTCGGCTAACCGATCCCGCCAGTCCGGTGGCACCACGGTGGTGAGGTAACCGCGGGGCGCCCCGGGGAGTCGCGCGGCGAAGGCAGCCAGCGCGCGTTCACTGAAGCTCGACACCAGAAGCGGATGCCGCTGCGGCCAATTCGCGGCCAGCACCTTCGCCACCGCCCGTGCCGTGGGCCCCTCCCAACCCGCCACCGGCTTGAGCTCCAGGTTGAGACCGAGCCCGTGCTCGGTGACCAGCGCGATCAGATCTTCCAGGGTCGGGATGCGCTCGCCAGAGAACCCATCGCCATACCAACTGCCAGCGTCCAGCTTCCGCAGGCTTTGCAGATCGCAGGAGAGCAGGCTGCCGGCGCCGTCCGTGCAACGCTCCAGGGTGTGGTCGTGGTGGATCACCGGGTGGCCGTCGCGGCTCACCATCACGTCCACCTCCACCCAACGCGCGCCGAGCTCGGCCGCACGACGCACTGCCGCCAAGGTGTTCTCCGGAGCGCTGCCGCTGGCGCCGCGGTGGGCGATCACTTTGGGCAGGCGGAAAGGTAAGGCCGGTGGCATCGATGGTTCTCCGTGCTGAGCTGGGAAGGGCACCATTGTCACCGGCGCAGCAACCTGCTGTCATGCCGGCCGTGGGCTTACCGAGCCCGCACCGGCTGGCCTGGCGTTTCGGGTGGACGATATCTACGCGCTGTGCCAGCGCCTGAAGGACGGCGGCATCACCATCAATCGCCCGCCCCGGGACGCCTCAGATCATTCACAATGTGGCCGAGCCGGTTCGCCGTTCCAAGCCGTCGCTGGACCCCAGGCACCGCAGCTAACGAAGCCTAACCGGCTGCTGGTGTGGTGAACCTGCACCGACTGCATGTCATTGGCTCTCGCAAGGACTTTTACATCAATGCAACCGCGAATCAGCATGATCACTTTGGGCGTTCGCGACCTGGCGGCATCAGTCAAGTTCTATGAGGACGGGTTGGGTTTCCCTCGTATGGAATCTCCACCCGAAGTGGCCTTCTTCACGCTCAATGGAACCTGGCTTGGCCTTTATGGGCGGGACGCATTGGCTGAGGACGCTACCGTGCCTTCTGATGGGCATGGTTTCGAATCGTTTGCTCTCGCCCACAACGTTGGGTCCGAAGCCCGGGTGGATGCGGTCATGAAACAGGCGATTGACGCTGGTGCGACGCTTGTCAAGGAACCGCAGAAAGTCGTTTGGGGTGGCTACTCGGGCTACTTCGCGGACCCCGATGGGCATTTGTGGGAAGTTGCACACAATCCCCACTTTTGGGTAGGACCGCGTGACAGTGGCGCCTGACCATGTGTCGCAGCGACCTTCGTTTCGACACCCGTTATCCAGTAAACGCTTTCCCGCAACCGATCATCGTTGCGAGTATTTCGGTGCCAGACAACCTGCGTAAAGGAAGGGCGTGACGACCCGGCGCGGATTCACACACCATGAATAGCATCACGATCTACCCTCTCTGACTATGTCTTGTGATGGCACGCAAACCTAGTCTTCGGCGCGAAACAGGCCAGGCCGTAGCGACATAGTCTTGGCTCCTTCCGTCAGCCCCGCGAACGGGAACGAGTCGATCATGAAGAGTGTGATCTTTGGCGGAGTGGTTCTGTTCCGGCCGCCGGAAGGGCCGCTTGCTGGATATCTCCGCTCATTTGCAGCCTTGCTGAATGCACAGGGATATGCGCTCGAGACGATTCATCAGCAGGTTCGCCTTGCAGCGTGCTTCAGCCGATGGCTCAAGCGAGAGGGGATTCGACGACACCACATCAGCTCTGACCACCCGACGCGCTATTTGCAATTACGGTCTCGGCAGGTTCGGCCTGGGAGCATTACCCGATTGTTCCCAAATTGCCGTCGGTATGACGTCGGCTAGCGATGTAGCGCTGTAGAACACGGTCATAGGTGCCGTTGTAGATCGCACATCTGAGGCGCAGCATGTTGTTGCCGTTGGGGATCAGCCA
>CAZLYT010000347.1:0-2857 GCA_964563515.1 uncultured Candidatus Competibacteraceae bacterium
ATTCGACGAGCAACCGGCGCTGGAGCAGCTTTGCATACTGATCGGTGCGACCCCCGTCAGTAAGCGGGTGCTGGGGACGGCGTTACAAGGCGATATGGTGCAGTACGAGGTGCCGCAGACCACCATCAGCTTCGCCGACCACCGGGTGCCGCTAGCGCTTCCCAACGAAGCCGCTCTGCGCGAGGAGCTGCGGCTGCGGCTCCTGGACTACTTGGGGCAGCAAGCCATCAAACGGTTGATCACCGTGCGTACTCGCAGCGAAGAGCTACGCCAGCAGCGAGCCATGCTGAGCGCACGGTTGCGGCTATTGCAGTCCAAGGGAACGGCAGCCGATGCGCTGATGAGTAGCGATGCGCCCGATCCGGAGGCCTTGCGCAAAGCCGACGCGGCTCTGGCCGAGAATCGGCAGGAGCTGGAAGCCACTCAGTCCAGCGTCGCTACCCTGGATCGGATGTTCGAGCTGGTGAAGGACGTTCTCAACCACCCCGAGCGTTCGCTGCAAGTGAAGCCGACGACCCTGCGCTTGAACCGAATGAACGTGGTGGTCGAGCCCGGCAGCGCCGAGCCCTGTGACGAGCTCTCGCTGCTGGAGGCCGAGTTCGCCGACCGTCCCCGCAGGGTGGCCATCCTCGGCAATTTCCCGCGCGCAGATTTGCTTCCCAAGGAGGACTGGACGCGCGAGGCGCAGCGTTACATGGCCTGACAGTTAGCGACGTCCGTTGGCCGGAATCACTCCGTCGTCCGCGGTTGCTACGCCAACCGGAGCTTTGCGGACACTCTCGAGCCGGGAAGGAGCTTTTCCGTGCATGAAAATCTGGCGCTGCTAGCCCTGTTCGTGCTGGTCTATAGCTCGATTGCGGGCGCTGTCGAGCGGAGCTGGATCAGCGGTCCCATCGTGTTTACCTGCTTCGGGCTCCTCATTGGGCCCGTGGGTTTGGACCTGCTCTCGTGGCAAACCGACCGCGAAACCATCGGCAACCTGGCGGAGCTGGCCTTGGCTCTGGTGCTGTTCACGGACGCGGCCAGTGTCGACATGGCCAAGCTCAAGCGAGCACCTGGATTGCCCGTGCGCCTGTTGCTGATCGGTCTGCCGCTCACCATCCTGCTCGGTTACGCAGTCGGGACATTGTTCGTCGTAGATGTCTCTCCTTTCGCGCTCGCCCTGCTGGCGACCATCCTGGCGCCGACCGATGCGGCGCTCGGCAAGGGGGTCGTCACGAACGAATCGGTTTCCGAGGAGATTCGCCAGGGATTGAACGTGGAGAGCGGCCTAAACGACGGCATCTGCGTGCCGATCTTGTTCGTTTTCTTAGCACTGGCATTGGGCGAGGCGGGTGAGGGTGGTCCTTGGGGGCTTGCGGTCGGCCTAGTCATCGAAGCCATCGGCATCGGTGCCGGCGTTGGTGTGGTGCTGACGCTCGCAGCAGGGTGGCTGTTGAGATTTGCGTGGCACCGCGGATGGGTGACCCATACTTGGATTCAACTCCCCGTGTTGGCCTTGGCGCTCGGCTCTTTTGCCACGGCCCAGCTGTTGGGCGGCAGTGGATTCATCGCGGCGTTCTTCGCAGGCGCGCTCTTTGGCTACCTTGTGAAACACGAGCGTGAGGCGCTCCTGCGGGCGGCCGAGGGAACCGGCGACACCTTGGCACTGGTCACCTGGGTAGTTTTTGGTGCTGCCGTGGTCGCCAAGGCCGTGGCCGGCTTCAACTGGCTCATCCTGCTCTACGCGGTATTGAGCTTGACGCTCATACGCATGCTGCCCGTGTTCATCGCTCTCATCGGCAGCGGCCTCGATACCGAGGGCAAGCTCTTTGTCGGTTGGTTTGGGCCCCGTGGCCTCGCGAGCGTCGTATTCGCCATCATCGTCCTGGACAGTGGGCTCCCGGCCAGTGGCCCCATGGCCACGGTGGTGGCGTGCACGGTGATCCTCAGCATCTTGGCTCACGGCATCACCGCCAATGTGTGGGCCAGAACGATGGGCGAGCATCAGCGTAAGGCGCTGCTGCATACGAGGCCGCACCCGACCGATGACTAACGAGATGGCTACGCCACCGGCGGCATCTGTCCTCGAATTTCGCAGGCAGGACGCGAATTGAGATGCTGCAGATCCTGCTGAAGATTTCCTTGGTGAGCTTCATGTTAGGCAATCTGTTGGGCATGGGGCTCAGGCTGAAACTTGGCGCAGCCTTCGATGGCCTGCGAGACCTGCGCTTTGTCATCCTGGTCATGCTTTTGGGGTTTGTCCTGTGCTCGGCCTTGGCCTATTTGTTGACGAGGATCGTTCCGCTTGCCCAGCCCTACGCCATCTGCCTCATCCTGCTTGGAATGACCCCCTGCGCTCCGTTTCTCACCCCGATGGTGGATCGAGCACGCGGGGACATGGGCTACGCGGCGACCTTGATGCTGCTGGCCGCCAAGTACTTCGCCCGCCGCAGCGGTGTTGCTGGATCCCATCGTCAAGCGAGTCGCCAAGCAAAACCAGATCGATCCGCCGAGGGTCATCGAACAGGAGCCCGATGCCGGGTTGGGCAACGGCGGCCTCGGCCGGCTGGCCGCCTGTTTCCTGGATTCCATGGCAGCGATGCAACTCCCAGCCATGGGTTATGGACTGCGCTACGAGTACGGGATCTTCAAGCAGACCATCGAAGATGGCTGGCAGCGGGAGCAGCCTGACAACTGGCTGCGCCACCCTGATCCATGGGAAGTGCCCCGACCACGCGAGGCAGTGGAGGTCAAGCTGAACTGCGGCTTCGAGATCCATGGCGGCAGCCTGCGCGCCGTCCCCGGGCGCCCGTCCACGGCGATTGGCATGCCCTATGACCGCCCCGTGGTGGGCTATGGCGGCAAGACGGTCAAC
>CAZLYT010000348.1:0-13087 GCA_964563515.1 uncultured Candidatus Competibacteraceae bacterium
ACATAGATCATCCCGTCGACGACCCCGGTGCCGAGAAACCCTCGCGCAGTGGGCATTGGTGCCGCCTCGGACCAAGTCGCCGTGTTCACGTCGAACACGGCGACTCGATCAGTGGGATCGCCAAGTCCAGTGCCAAGCACCTGGCCGCCGAAGGTATAGATCTTGTCGCCCAGGGCCTCGGCGTGGAGGCCCATGAGCGGTTGGGGCGCGGAGGCAAGCTGTTGCCAACCAGTCGGTCCTGCGGCGGTTTCGCTGTTGCAGGCGACGGCAGCAAAGGCAAGGAGGAGGGAAAGTTTCATGGCGAGCTCCAGCGCACGGGCGTTCCATGCTGCGGCGTGAAAAAGCAGAGCAATGGCCCATCCATGACATGGCTGTGATTCTTGCTGAATGGCGCCGGCGGATCGTTCGGGTAGATGCGGAAACAGAGATCACGGGCGCGAGATATGACGGGAAATCGCATACAAAGTCGCCCCTCCTCCACTCGCGCCTCGCCAGCCTCACTAATGTCGTAGCGGATGTCCCAGATGGCACGACCGTCCGTCGAAATCCGTAGCGCGGGGCTGTACTCGAGACCGTGACAAAACGATGCCGTCGAACGACCGAATAGCAGGGACTCGATCTCAGCGTTGTCCAGTGGTCGCGTGGCTTGATCGATGCGGTCGCCACTATATTCCGGAACGCCGCCGAGGCGCAGTCCCGCAAGCAGTCGCTCACCATCCTCGGCGCGCGCGAAGATGGGCAAGGGCAAAAAGTGCTGCACGGCGTCAACGTAGCGCCCGCTGCTGCTGATGAGTTCCGAGGGCCTTCCGGCGAATCCCGCGGCGGCCACCATGAGGGCGGCATCCTTCCAGTTGAGTGACACTGTCGCCGCCGCCGCCTGCGCGGTCCAGAAGCTCTCATGGGCGGCCGCGTAGTCGCCTAGCCCGAAGAGGGCCATTCCCCGGGCAGCGTATTGGCTGGTAGTTCCCCTAGGGTCCAAACGAAAGGCCTCATCGACCGCGGACGAAGCCTCCTGGTGACGACCGAGGGCAGACAGGGAGCGAGTAAGGACTACGTGAGTCTCCGACAGGCCAGGCTCCAGCGCTACCGCTCGTTGGGCGTGAAGCAACGCATCTTGATAGCGCAACTCGGCGAGACGAAGGTGGGCGAGCGCGATTTGTGGTCCGGCGATGGCGGGGTCGAGCGTCTGCGCGCGGTGGGCAAACTCCTCGGCGGCGAACCTGGTAATCATCGGCGGCCGCTCCCAGTCCAAAGGATGGGTGACACCGGTATAGTCGAGAGCGTAGATGTCTGCCAGCAGAGCAAGCGCGCTGGCGAAGTCGGGTTCCAACTCGATGGCTTTCTCCAATGTCCAGTAGGCGAGCCGCATACTGCGAAGTTCGCCCTGGTGGCGCGCCTGGCGTCCACGAAGATAGAGTTCGTACGCTTCGATGCTCTTGGTTCGGCGGTGGGAAAGCACTTCACTTTCGCTGACATCGAACCGCACTGACAGCGCCGCGACAATCTCCTGTTTGACGTCGTCCTGAACGGCAAAGACGTCGGTGAGCTCTCGGTCATAACGCTCACCCCAGATCTGCCGATCGGTAGTCGCATCGACGAGCTGGGCGGAGACCCGGATCCGAGTGCCTTGCCGCCGGACGCTGCCTTTGAGGGCGTAACGAACCCCCAACTCCTGGGCCAGCTCGCTGGCCGTGATGCCCCGGTCCTGGTAAGCGAAGGAGGTGTTGCGGGAGATCACGAACAGCCCGTTGAGACGCGAAAGGTCGGTGATGAGGTCTTCGGTCACGCCGTCGACGAAATAGTCCTGCGACTCGTCGTCACTGAGATTGCGGAACGGCAGTACGATCAGCGACGGGTCAGTCGCGGTGTCTTGGGGCGCGGGCTGTTGCGAATAAATCGAGGGCCCAAGCGCGACGATCAGTGCCACGGCCACTACGCCAACAGCAGCCGCATACCTGGGCCATCTGCGCTTTGAACGCCGCGCCCTCGAGCGGGAAGCCGAATCGGCAGGCTGGACTTGGTAGACCCGTACCGGCCGCTCGATGTTCTTGACGCTACGTTCGCCGATGAACGCGAGAGCTGCGGTGACTTTTCCATCCACATGCCGGGCAACTTCCTCGGTGGTCAGAATCCCTCCGGCGGGCGCCATGGCTTCCAGCCTCGCGGCGATATTGATCCCCTCGCCATGGAGGTTGTCATCCTCGATGACGATGTCGCCGAGGTTTACCCCCATTCGAAAGACGATTTGCTCAGTCTCAGGACGCTTGGTATTGCGCTCCGCCATGCCACGCTGAATGTCGACGGCGCACTGCACGGCCTCGACCACGCTGGGGAATTCAACGAGCGCGCCGTCGCCCGCGAGGCGGATGATCATGCCGCCGTGCCGGGCGATGGCTGGATCGATTTGCTCGGCGCGATCGGCTTTCAGACGCTGCAGGGTGCCGGCCTCGTCCTCGCCGATGAGCCGGCTGTAGCCGACCATATCGGCTACCAGTATGGCGGCAAGTCGACGTTCCATGGTCTAGGGCTCATCCTATTCGCCGCGACGGCATGGTCCATTCCCGCTCGCTCACTTAATACAGTGGCTTGCTGAGATTCCCGGTGAAGTCGGAGAACATGATGTTGAAGCTGATACTGATGCGCTCTTGCTCGCTGTTATTGGTGTCGACGGAATGCTGCAGATAGGCGGGGAAGAGAGCAGCATGCCGTTCTTGACCCTCACCAATACCTGATCCGTATTCTCGGCCGTGAGCTCCACCACGGGTGGCCTGATAATGCCGGTTTGAATCCTTGGATCATGGAAATTCACGGTGTCGGCACGGGATGGGTGCGAACGTAATAGAAACCGCTCAGGAAATTATTGGGGTGACTGTCGGCACGACATCCGTTGTTTCCATCCACCGATCCCGGTTTTTTGGGCATGGGTCAACCAGGCTGAGTGGTTTGTCCAGCCACCTCGCTTTGAATCAGCCCCACTCATGGGGGGAGCATTCCCACTACCGTGGGTATAGCACGCAGCAGCACCACGTAAAGGCTGGGTGCCAACAAAGCACAAGTTTTCCCATGGGGCTTGGTCTACGTGATTCAGTACTAGGGCCTCGGCTCACCAGGGGCGCCATTTGGCATGAGGCGCGAGGTCCTAATGTCCCCACTCGGCCTATGCCCTGCTCACCGCCCCGTGGGGTGTCATCGCCGGCATAGACCTCTCCAGCGGCAACATCGTCTGGCGCAAAGTCTTGGGCACTACGGAGGGCCCGGGGCCTGGCGCCATCGCGCTCGGCATGCCCGGTGTAGGCGGCCCGATTGCGACTGCTGGCGGCCTCATCTTCATCGGGGCGGCAATGGACGATTACCTGCGCGCCTTCGACATCGAGACCGGGGATGAGCTGTGGAAGGGACGCCTGCCGGCGGGCGGCCGGGCCACGCCGATGAGCTACGAATGGCGAGGTCGCCAGTAGGTGGTGATCGCTGCGGGCGGCAATGCCGATCTCGGTACCGCGCTCGGCGACCATATGGTGGCCTTTGCCCTTCCGCGCACCGGATCGGCTGTCGGCGATCCCTGACCGATGTCGACAGCCTCACACAGTGTCCGCCGCCTGCTGGGCGCGCTCGGGGTGGCCATGCTCGCGGGCACCTCCACAGCGCACCGCGAGCTTGCGCAGCGCCACGTAAAACACCGGAGTCAGGAACAGGCCGAAAAAGGTGACGCCCAGCATCCCGGCAAACACCGCCGTACCCAAGGCCTGGCGCACCTCGGCGCCGGCGCCGCTGGCGATGACCAGCGGGAGAACGGCGGCGGTGAAGGTGATTGAGGTCATGATTATCGGCCGTAACCGCAAGCGGCAGGCCTCCAAGGCGGCATCGACGATACTGCGGCCGTGAATCTCCAACTCGCGGGCGAACTCCACGATCAAGATGGCGTTCTTGCACGCCAGCCCCATCAGCACCACCAGGCCCACCTGAACGAAGATGTTGTTGTCGCCCTCCCCGAACCAAACGCCGATCAGGGCGAACAGCATGCACATGGGCACGATCAGGATGATCGTCAGCGGCAAAGTCCAACTCTCGTACAGTGCGGCCAGCACCAGAAACACCAGCAGCACCGCCAACGGGAATACCACCAGCGCCGCTTTGCCCTGGTTCACCTGTTGGAAGCTCAGGTCGGTCCACTCGAAGGTGAAGCCGCTAGGCAGCACTTGCGGCGCCATGCCGGCGATGACCTCTAGTGTCTGACTCGACGACAACGCCCGGGGATCCGACTCGCCGATCAGGTCGGCGGCGGGATAACCGTTGTAACGGATCACCGGGTCCGGACCGAAGGTCTCGCCGATGCGGACCACGCTACCGATGGGCACCATTTCGCCGTCACTGTTGCGGGTGCGAAGCCCGGACAAGTCCTCCACCGAGGTGCGGAAGCTGGAGTCGGCCTGGGCGATCACCTGGTAGGTACGGCCGAAGCGGTTGAAGTCGTTGACGTATGCCGATCCCAAGTACACCTGCAGGGTCTCGAACAAATCGTTCAGCGCCACACCTTGGGCCTTGGCTTTGACCCGGTCGACCTCGGCGTCGATCTGGCGCACGTTGGCTTGGTAGGAGGTAATGGGAAAGCCCATCCCAGGCACCTGAGTGAGGGCGCCGGATAGGTCCATCACCGCATTTTGCAGCGCGCCGTACCCGTGACCAGCACGATCTTCCACGAACAGCGAATAGCCCGAGCCGGAGCCGATGCCGAGGATCGCCGGTGGCAGGATGGAGAAGCTAAAGGCCTCCTGAATGCCGGCAAACCTGGCTCCAATCTCGGCATTGATGTCCTGCGCGCTGCGGGCGCGACGGTCAAAACTCTCGAGCGTGAAGAACACCGCACCGGTATTGGGGGTGTTGGTGAACTGGAGGGGGTTGAGGCCCGGAAAGGCCACGGCGTCGGTGATGCCCTCGGTTTGCAGAGCGATGTCGCTCATCTTGCGAATTACCGCCTCGGTGCGGTCCAGCGAGGCACCTTCCGGCAGCTTGGTACCGCCAATGAGGTAGAGCTTGTCCTGGGTCGGGATGAAGCCGCCGGGCACCACCTGGAACATCAAACCGGTGGCGGCCAGCAGCAGGGCATAGACGACGAATACCGCCCCACGCCGACGCAAGCTGCGCGCCACCGCGCCCTGGTAGCTCTTGGAGCTGCGGTCGAACAGCCGATTGAAGGGACGGAACACCCAGCCGAACAACCGATCGATAGTCCGTGTCGCCAAATCCTTCGGGGCGCTCTTAGGCTTGAGCAGGACCGCGGCCAGCGTTGGCGACAAGGTCAGGGAATTGAACGCCGATATTACCGTGGAGATGGCGATGGTGACCGCAAATTGGCGGTAGAACTGACCAGTGACGCCTTCCAGAAACGCCATCGGGACGAATACCGCGCATAGCACCAGGCTGATGGCGATGATCGGCCCGCTCACCTCTCGCATCGCCTGGTGGGCGGCCGCCACCGGTGGCAGCCCCTCGGCGATGTTGCGTTCCACGTTCTCCACCACCACGATGGCGTCGTCCACCACAATGCCGATGGCCAACACCAGCCCGAACAGGGTCAGGGTGTTGATGGAGAACCCGAGCAGCAGGAGCACCGCAAAGGTGCCGACGATGGACACCGGCACCGCAACCAGCGGGATTACCGAGGCGCGCCAGGTTTGTAGGAACAAAGTCACCACCAGGACCACCAGCAACACCGCTTCCAGCAGCGTCTGAATCACCGCGGCAATGGACTCACGCACGAACACGGTGGGGTCGTACACCACCTCGTAGCCCACGCCCTCGGGAAACCGAGCGGCCAGCTCCGCCATCTTCTCCCGCACCGCATCCGAGAGCGCAATGGCGTTGGATCCGGGCGCCTGGAAGATACCAATGGCCACCGCCTGATCGTTGTTGAGCAGAGAGCGCAGCGCGTACTCGGCAGCGCCCAGCTCGAGCCGGGCGACGTCGGCGAGTCGGGTGATGCCGCCATCCTCGTCGGTCTTGACCACGATCTCGCCGAACTCGCGCTCGGTCTCGAGGCGGCCACGGACGTTGATGGGGATCAGGAAGTCCTGACTCTCTGGGGTTGGGGGAGCGCCGAGCTGGCCGGCGGAGACCTGCACATTCTGCTCGCGCACCGCCGCCAAAACGTCGCCGGCGGTGATCCCGCGGGAGGCGGCCTTGTCGGGATCGATCCAGATGCGCATGGCATAGTCGCCGGCGCCGAACATCATCGCCTCGCCGACACCCGGCAGGCGCGCCAGCTCGTCTCGAATGCGCAAGGTGCCGTAGTTGCGCAGGTACACCGAGTCGTAGCGCCCGCCAGGAGAGGTCAGGTGCACCACCATGGTCAGATCTGGCGACTGCTTCATGGTGGTCACGCCCTGCCGGCGCACGTCCTCGGGCAAGCGCGCCAGGGTTTGGCTCACTCGGTTCTGCACCTGGACCTGAGCCAGGTCCGGATCGACGCCCTGCTCGAAGGTGAGGGTCATCGACAGCACGCCGTCAGAGCCTGCCACCGACTTCATATACATCATTCCGGCGACGCCCTGGATCGCTTGCTCCAAGGGCGAGGCCACGGTCTCGGCGATCACACGCGGGTTGGCGCCGGGATAGACCGCCCGCACCTGCACGGTGGGCGGCACCACGTCGGGATACTCGCTCACCGGCAGCAAGGGAACCGCGATGACGCCGGCGACGAAGATGATGATCGACAGCACCGCCGCGAAGATCGGGCGGTCGAGGAAGAAGCGGGCGAAGTTCATGGCTCGGCGCTCTAGCGGATATCGCAGTCTGTGCTCATTGCTGGGCCGCTTCGGGTGGGCCAACCGCAGCTGGCGGACCGCCCATGGCGATGGTGTGTGCCTGCACCGGCATGCCGGGGAAGAACACTTTCTGCACTCCGTGCACGATCACCAGTTCACCAGGTTCCAGCCCCTTATCCACGATGCGCAGGCCGTCCACCATCCGGCCGGGCAGGATGTCGCGCCGCTGCGCCGTGCCATCTTCGCCGACCACGTAGACGAACTGCCGGTCCTGATCGGTCAGCACCGCCTTGTCGTCGATGAGCAGTGCCTCGAAGCGACCGCTGCCCAGCACCTGAACCCGGGCGAACAATCCTGGTATGAAGAGGCGGTCGGGATTGGGCACCACGGCGCGGCCGCGGATGGTGCCAGTGGCGGGATCGACTTGGTTGTCCAGGAAGTCCATCACCCCTTCGTGGGGATAGCCTTCCTCGGCGGCCAGCCCCACCCGTACCGGGCGTGAGCCTTCCCGTGGGCTCGCCAGCTCACCGCTGCGCGCCATGGCGCTATGGCGCAGATAGGTCTGCTCGTCGGTCTCGAAGTAGACATGTACCGGGTCGGTGGAGACGATGGTGGTGAGCAAGGTAGTGTCGGCTTGTGCCAGGTTGCCCGCCGTCACCAGCGCCTGCCCCGCGATCCCGCTGATGGGAGCACTCACCTCCGTGTACTCGAGATTGAGCTTCGCCACGTCCAACGCTGCCTCGGCCGCCAGCACCTGGGCCTCCGCTTCGGCTGCTGCGGCTTTACGCCGGTCCGCCTCCTCGCGGGAAATCGACCTGGAGGAAGCGAGCCCATCGGCGCGCGCCGCTTCGCTGCGGCTCACGTCGCGCCGGGCGATGACGCGCTTCACCTCCGCTTCGGCGCGCTTGAGCTCGGCCCGATAGGAACGCTGATCCACCACGAACAGCACCTCACCCCGTTTCACCTCTTGGCCTTCCCTGAAGTCGACCTCTTCGATGTAGCCGCTGACCCGCGGGCGCAGCTCTACCGTCTCGGGGGCCGCGACGCGCCCGGTAAACTCGTCCCATTGGCTGACCTGTCTCTCCACCACCTGAGCCACGCTGACCTCCGGGGGCGGCGGCATGGCTTGCTCGTCCTGGGCTTTGCCCTTGCAGCCCGCAATCATCAGCGCCGCCACCAACGCTACGGCAACGTACCCGGGGCGACGCAGAGGGAACCTGGCTGATCGGCGATTCATGGCGGAGAGTCCACTTGAGTGCATGCGGGCGAGAGCGGAGCCTAAACTAAACCCAGAGCCCGACTCGAGCAACTGCTGTGTAGCCCCACGTGGTGAGGCCCGCAGCTCTCGTGTGATTGGCTCGTCCCTATGATGGCCCAGCGCGACAGTGGAGGTGCGCGTAACCCATCTCTGGCAGATGAGCGCAACTGAACGACCAGCCATAGTGCATGGTCGTACGGCGGGCACCAAAATCGACAGCCCTCCAACGATCTCTTCTGGGCCCATTACTGGGCCCATTACTGGGCCCATTGGCCGCAGAGCTGAAGGGCGCGGCGCGACTTGGATCGTCGACGTGCCCGGGGGCAGTGCCGCGTCCGGCATTCACTGTCACGCCGGTGGAATTCTACGCCTCGGCGCGACGCTGTGCTTGCCGTTTTAGTGTTGCAGCACGCCCCGGCCCGCCCGTTACCCCGGTTTAGTAGGCGGTGGGGCGGGGCCCGCTATCGCCAATTCACGCCACGCGCCGATCGATACCAGGCCGCCCGTGGCGTACCGCATAGGGAATGTCGCCGCGGCTGATTGCAAGCTCGGCCAGCTCGCGGTCGGTGTAGGCGCCCAGCTCGGCTTCCGCTTTCCGGATCTCCTGCTGCGACAACCCAGGCGCCGCGGCAGTGCTCGTTTCCAGGCGCCATGGCCATGCCTTCAGCCCCTCCCGAAGCCGTGCGGGCGACAGACCGAGGCGTATCTGTTCGCGCGGACTCAACAGCCTCAGGCGATGCAGGGCTTCGGCCCGCGCGGTCTCCTTCTTATGCGTCATCAGTGACGCCGTGACTCGCTTCAGCCAACGCATTCTCGTTCCTCATTCGCTACCCGATTGGACGTTGCGGACATTGAAGCACCGCATGTCGCAGTGCAGCAAACGACGAATGCTTGACCATTGGCACGAGAAAAACTAACGGTCCCGTGGCTGGAACTTCGGGTCTGGCGCTGCGTTTACCCCGCTTGCTAGGCGCCAGCAGGTGGTAGCGTTCGCGACGCCCGGAGCCGTTCGAGCCCCGTCCACGCAGTCTGCTGGAGGCTGTCGACCTGGCCGCCTTGAGGCACCACATCCCGTGTTGCCCCATGCAGTTCGTTGGTCCTATGACCCAGCACGGGAGAACGGCTTCGCCGCGCGCCCTCCCTTGCCACCTCAATAGTGCGCGGGCGCACCTCTGACGACTTGCCAGCATGCGTCGGAGACGGAGAGGCACATGGACTTTCAGACCACTGGGGAACTCGTCGCGGCTCTGCGTGAGCGGCGTACTTCGGCCACCGAACTCGTCGAGGGCGCCATTGAGGCCATCGAAGCCAACGACCTGCGGCTGAATGCCGTGGTGGTGCGGGACTTTGAGCGTGCGCTGGCGCAGGCACGTGCCGCCGATGCCGCCCTCGCGGGCGGCGACAATCGGCCGCTTCTGGGCATTCCGATGACCGTAAAGGAGGCCTTCAACGTTGCCGGCTTGTTGACCACCTGCGGGGTTCCGGCCACTGAGAGAAGTCCTGTCAGCGACGACGCGGTAGCGGTTGCTCGCCTCAAGGAGGCCGGCGCCATCATCATCGGCAAGACCAACGTCCCGTTGATGCTGGCCGACTGGCAGAGCGCGAATGAGATCTATGGTGTCACCAATAACCCCTGGGACCCTGCGAGGACGCCGGGCGGCTCATCGGGGGGCAGCGCTGCAGCCCTGGCCGCCGGCTTTGTGCCGCTCGAGCTCGGTTCCGATATCGCAGGGTCGCTTAGGTCGCCTGCCCACTTCTGCGGCGTGTTCGCCCACAAATGCACGCAGGGGCTCGTACCCATGCGCGGCTGTGCGACGCTGGGTATGCCCGTGTACTCGGTGACGCCGTCCATCGATCTGGCAGTCGCTGGTCCCATGGCCCGGTGCGCCGACGACCTCATGCTGGCGCTCCAGGTGCTGGCCGGGCCAGACGAGGCGCATGCCACCGCCTTCCGGCTCAGCCTGCCCCCTCCCCGCCACCGGGTTTTGGAAGATTACCGAGTCCTGGTCATCGACCAGCATCCCTTGCTTCCCACTGAGGAGGCCATACCTGCGGCACTCACGACAATGGAGGAACGCCTACGCCGCGCTGGCTGCAGAGTGGGGCGTTCCAGCCTGCTGTTGCCGGACCTGACCAGGATCGGGGTGACCTACCTGCAGCTGCTGATGTCGTCCAGGAGTGCCGACATCCCACACGGCGACTACGTGCAAGCGCAGCAGCTGGCCTCGACGTTCCCGCCCGGCGATCCGAGGCTGGCAGCCGTCAGCGCTCACGGCCTGGCGCTGACACATCGGGACTGGATCCTAAACGACCGCGTCCGAGCCGCCCTGGCGCACCGGTGGCGCGAGTTGTTCCAGGAGTGGGACGTTGTTCTGAGTCCGGCCATGCCAACGGTCGCCTTTGCGCACGACCACAGGCCCATGCCAGAACGCGAGATCGTGGTGGACGGACAGCCGGTGCCTTATGGTGATCAGTCCATGTGGGCCAGCCTCGCGACCCTCACCGGCCAGCCCGCGACCGCCATGCCAATCGGAATCAGTGCCGGCGGGCTTCCCATCGGCATGCAGATCGTGGGCCCCTATCTCGAGGACCGTACCACGATCGCGTTCGCAAGCCTGGTCGAACGGGAGTTCGGTGGCTTCGTCGCTCCCCCCCAACTGGACAGCTCATCGGCGACTCCAGAAGCCGTAATGAGCGAGGGAGGAGCGATGCCAACCGCGATGGCGCCCGCACGGGCTACCTAAGTGTGGCGTCGCGCCCATCGCAGCGGGCGCCGCTCCTTCTACAAGTGGCGGCCAAGGCGGCAGAATTGGGTGCCGAAGAAGCATGAGATCAACAACGCGTAGGGATGTTGCAGGGAGCCACTGGGAGCAGCGCTACCCGGTCACGGGTTATCCGGATCGCATCCACCCTCTCGCACCCATAGCCCTTTCTCACAACGCAACAATTCACCGCTGCCGCTGCAGACATAGTCGCCGTCACCGAAGGCGACATTGTTGAAGTAGCAGGTGCGCGAATCCTCCGTTTCTTGGGCGAGGACTTCATAGTCCTCGTCTGTTTCCTCCAGGATCGGTGAGGTTCTGAGCTCAGGATCTGGTGCGCCGACCATCTGTGGCTCATATCGTGTGGCCATCGAGAATTACTCCATGGTTGCCAATGCCTGTGCCTTCGTTCCCGCGCAGGCGACGGGGTTGCCGCTCTTCTGCTCGGCTGCGAGGTTGATAAAAATAATCATCCCGAGCAGAAGATTCGCCAGTGATCGGCAGCGAGCTGTTTCACTGCAAGGCTGAACCCCATGAACGCGGCGACCACCTCTATATTGGTCAATGTATGCGAGCTGGGCTGCATCGTCACGAAGCCACCTCGTCCAGCCAAAGCTATATATGGCACGATTTGATCGGCGAGATGTCGCCCGACGGGAACGTTGGCCTCCAGGTACTGGCGCGCTTCCATGACCGCCTGCTCGGCAACCCGCTCTGCCGGCAATCCTCTCCGACCGAATGCTGTGAAGCACTCTGAGACATTCGAGCTCTGCACCACAATGCAGACCAGGTTGCCGACACCTCGGAGGTCCGTTTCCCTCCGGTACCGAAGCTCCTGCTCCTGCAACGACAAATCGCTGCGGATGACCGCGAGCTCCCGCAGGGCGACATGTTCCGGCAGGTTGGCCACGACAACCTCGGCGCGTCGGGAAATGACTGTGCCTCGCTCCAGTAGCTCAATGGGTCGTAGGGCGCCAGTGGGATCAATGATCAACCGCACCCGCCCGCCACCTTGAGGGGCAAAGCCTAGACGCTCCAGGGTGGCGGTCACGGAGGCGCCCATCCCGCGTAGCAGGGGCAGAAACGCGTACTGGAGGAACTCGAAGGGCGGCGCCAAAGGATTGTGGGTGCCTCCCTCCAGCACCAGATCGGAACGCTCTCGGGCGCTCATCAGGGCAGGCAAAACTGTTTGCAGCACCAAACTGGTGCTGCCTGCGGTTCCGATGTCGAAATGGTATCTGCCTGGAGAAACGCTTTCCGGCTCGAACGTGAGCGCCTGAGAGTTCTTTTCGGCTCCCTGGACCTCGGCGCGCGAAATCGCGGCTGCGGCCCTCACCGCCGCCAGGTGCTGCGGTTGCAGACCGGGCCGGCGCCTGTTGGCGCGAATATGAGCGATTCGGAATGGCTTACTCAGGCACGTGGACAAAGCCAGCGCAGTGCGCAGGACTTGTCCGCCACCTTCGCCTCGGGCGCCGTCAATGACCAACATTCTCGTCACACCTTGGCCGACCCGGCGGCGATTTGATCAGCGTCTCCCCAGCTGGCGCGGGAGGCCGACCATCAGCTCCGTCGCGCTCGATCGCCCATGTGTGCCGTGAACCATTCCCGCGCCAGGTCCACCACCGCGTCCAGGGCGCCGGGTTCCTCAAACAGGTGCGTGGCGCCGGGAACGATGTCGAGGCGCTTCTCGCACCGGAGCTTCGCCAATACTTTCTGGTTCAACTCCAGCACGCCGGTGTCGTCACCCCCCACGATCAACAGCGTCGGCGCCAGTACCTCATTGAGCAGCGGCTCCGCCAAATCGGGACGTCCCCCGCGCGAGACGACGGCGGCGATGTCGTCGCGGGCGCGAGCCGCCGCGACCAGGGCCGCCGCAGCACCGGTGCTGGCCCCGAAATAGCCGAGCGGGAGGTGCTTGATGGTGTCTTGTTCCCGGGCCCAGGCTGTCGCCACGGTGAGCCGCTCCGCGAGCAGCTCGATGTCGAAGACATTGCTACGATCGCCTGCCTCGCGATCCGTGAGAAGATCGAACAGCAGCGTCGCCAAGCCGGCCCGCTGCAGCCGATTCGCCACGTAGTTATTGCGCGGGCTGAGCCGGCCACTGCCGCTACCGTGGGCAAACAGTACCACCCCAATGGGCTCCTGAGGCGTGCCCAGAATGCCGGCCAGGCCCAATGAAGTGATACCGACGTCGGTGGTGACGCTGTGCGAGCTGGATGTGGTCATCGGCATTACTCCGGCGCGGAAGAAACCGCGCACTGACCTTGATCACAGCAAAGGCTCAATACGCCTTTGTCCTATCTAAC
>CAZLYT010000349.1:0-3119 GCA_964563515.1 uncultured Candidatus Competibacteraceae bacterium
GTTGGCCGCGGCCGGTTGCAAATTGTCGCCAGCCCTGCTGGCCTGGTTCCGAGAGGCGGAGCGAGGTGGTCGGGTGCCTTGGGAAACCTTGGGCGCTGCCTGCGCCGAGGGGGTGTGCGGCCGCTGAGCGAGCGCTCACGCCCAATCTCGATCGCCTTCAGACGTTGCCTCTGCTAAGACCGCGGAAGGCCCGAAAGAGGCCTTCCGCTGCTCCGCACCGGGGCACGCTTTGGGCTGCTACGTGCCCGCAGAAAGAGCGACGCGCCGCCGCGATCGGCACCGCTCTCATCTAACATCATCCAGGGCGTTGTTTAGCCTAAAATCGTTTGGCACCCAGAATTCCCCTAGCCCGGCAGTTGTGGAGCGGCATACGCCGCGATAGGGCGCGGAGCGCCCCCGCTGCTGGCCGCCGAAACAGCGGCGCGCTCACGCGCGCCATCGCGACTGACATCGCTACAACTGGAACGCGGTTAGCCGCGCGACAGCGCGCGGCGGTCGGCTGGGCGCAAGCTCCTACACCTCGAGGCGCAGCCTGCGGTGGAAGGAAGCGCCACTTGGTTGGCCGTCAGATCGCGCGTGGTCTTCGCAGCCAGGAGAGCGCGGCCTCGCGATCGCCGCTCGAGTAGTGCCGAACCTCGGCGTTGACGAAATGGCCAGCGACGGTCGGTACCAGCGTGAGCATTTTGCTGTCGGCGACGACAGCCACCTTATCGATTACCCGATGGTGATCTCGCACGAATCGTAGATGAGATACCAGGGCCGCAAAGTCGCTCCAGCCGGGGAACGACTGTGCTTCGACCATGACGCCATCGAGCCCGCCCGCGTGCTCGATGTAGGGATCGATGCGGGCCGCCAGGCCCGAAAAATCGGATCGCTCCAACGCGCCTTTGGGCTGGATGATAAGAATCGCCTCGTCTTCCAGTAGCCTGTGAACTAGCAAACCTCGCCTCACTCGCGGCCGGGTTGCCAATGTCTCGAGCTCGAGTCGAATGCGGCCGCTCCTAGCCTCAGTATAGAAGGTGCTGCCCCAGACTCGAGATCAGCGCTCCACCACCGCCGCTTCGCGTGCCGAGTCCACATGGGCAAGAATGCTCGCGCCGAGCCAGCTCGGAAGTGCCCGAGATGCTTGGGCGTTGCCCTTCGAGGATGCGCGATTCGACCGAGTGATTTCCACCTTTGGCGTGATGTTTGCCGTGGATCAGCGCCAGGCCGCGGCCGGGCTGGCGCGAGCGGTCTCGCCGATGGCGTGGGGACAGCCTGAGGCCGTGCAAGGCCTCCTCGGCCGTGACTTCGAGCTCGCTTCGAGCACGGCATCAGCGCGGCCTACCACGAGAGAGTGGACGGCATCTGGAACTGGTACGCGGGGGGTTTGGTCCGGTGCAGCGGCGCTAGGGCGCCGCGGCTCAAAGCTGGCGGCGTGCACGGAATGAGGGGCGGCTACAGCGCAGGCCCAAGTCGAAGCTTGGAGCCGTCCGAGAATCGGCTCAAGCGAAAGCGATTCAGGTCGTGCCGGGGTGGACGGCCGAGTACCAGGTCTGCCATGAGCCGGCCGGCGCCAGGGCCGATGCCGAAGCCGTGCCCGCTGAAGCCGGTGGCGATCCACAAGCCATCGGGGCTTGGAGCGCGATCTAGCACTGGCACCAGATCCGGCGTGGCATCGACCATCCCCGCCCAGGCATCGGTGATCGCGACCCCGCGTAAGGCCGGTAGACGCTCTTCCATGCGGCCCGTGATGCGACCAAGGGCGCGACGACAGGGCGGTGGGTCGAGCACCCGCATGGCCTCGAAGGGGCTCGCGCCGTCCTCGCTCCAACGCCGCGTGGTTTGCCATGGGTCGGGGTATCCAGCCGGTGCTGCGGGCCGAAGTGAGGTGTGGTCCCAGGAGGCGCGCAGGCTGGGCAGGAAAGGTCGCAAGAAGCGCAATGAATCCGGTCCGATGAAGTGCTCGTGGTAGTCACACAGCGCCACCGTGTAGCCGCCATCCTCGCGGCGCCGAAACGCAAGCTTCTCGTCGGCGGCATTGCCCGCGAACACTTGCCGTGCCGGTGCCGTGCGGGCCGCCGTGGACCGCACGCTGAGCTGAGGCAGCGTAATCCCATGGTGGCGCAGGAACAGGGAGCACCAGGCGCCTCCGGCCAGAATCACCGAGTCCGCGCGAACCCGTCCCAGCTCGGTAACGACTCCGGCGACCCGGCCGCCGGCAAGGTCCAATGCCCGCACCGCGCAGTTCTCAGTCAGACGGACCCCGAGGCGTTGCGCAGCCCGGGCCAGTCGTGGCACCGCCACCCAGGGCTCCGCTCGCCGGTCGCTGGGCGTGTACAGCGCCCCGATCCATTGCGCTGAGCCAGTCTCAACCAGCGTCGCGAGCTCCCGGGCGCCCAGCAAGCGGGTGTCGAGCCCATGGGTCAGAGCGACCTCCAACCATGCCGCCAGCTCCGCCAGCTCGGTCTCCGTTTCGGCCAGGTACAGAACGCCTTCTTGGCGAAATCCCACATCCTCTCCGACGCGGTTCGACAGCGTTCGCCAGATCTCCAGTGATTCCATCATCAGCGGGAGCTCGTCTGCGTCTCGCCCTTGCTGCCGCACCCAGCCCCAGTTGCGGCTGGACTGCTCTCCGGCCACGCGGCCCTTCTCGCAAACCGCGACGCTGCAACCATTGGTTGCCAGGAAGTACGCAGCGGATATGCCGATCACACCCCCGCCAATAACCAGGACGTCGACCTGATCAGGAAGCGGATCGAGGAAGGTCACCGGGGTGTTGGAGGTGTTGGCGTTCATGGGAGCGAAGCGACCTTGGCGGCAGGAATTGGTCTCTGGAGCACTCTGAAGCAGGAGAGTGCGTGGACCGGACGCGTCGCGGAGAACAGCGCCAAGGTGCTCAGCGCGGCGCGCGGATGACCAGCGTGTTATTTCGCTGCAGCAGCTCGAATTCGTTGAGGAAGCTCATTCCCAGCAGCACATGGCTACCCTGCTCCATCGCCGGCAGCACGATGGCATCGACATCACGGAGGGTGAGCGGGCCCAGGTCGATGCGCGCCAGACGGGTCTCGAAGCCGACACTCCGACCCGCCGCCGTGGACACGGTGCGTTTCACGCCATGAGGGAGCCTCAGGGTGCTG
>CAZLYT010000350.1:0-1622 GCA_964563515.1 uncultured Candidatus Competibacteraceae bacterium
GCTGGCACTGGCGACCTGTGACTCAGCCGATGCCACCTGCTGCTGAGCAGTGAGGAGCTCGGCTTCTCCAGGATCGTTCGAGAGCCGGTACACCACCGCACCCCGCTCGATGGTCTCGCCGTCCCCGACCAACCCGGTTAGATAGCCGCCTCCGGAGGCAGCCACGGGGATCGCATCGTCATACTGGAGTTGGCCCGTGTACTCCTCGCTCTCTGCCAGGTCGCGGACCTGGATCTCGCTCGTCGCGACAGGTCCTGCCTCCACTCCCTCGGTCTCGACCGGGTCCCCGAGGAAGCGGAAGCCGACAAAGACCACCAAGGCGGCGACTACCGCACCGACGACCGACCAGACCAGGGGCTTGCGGCTCCTTCGGAGAATCTGGATCGAAAGCGCGCTCTCGTCGGCCGTGCTGAGGTGGAGATCGTCGCTTCGGGTCGGCAGGGTCGACGTGGCCGCGCCCGGCCGTGAATTCTGGGGCCTTGAATTCTGGACCGGGTCTCCCGACACCTGGTTCCCTTGCAACTCGAGCGGGGGACCCGGTACCTTTCCGCTCTGGGTGCGGTCGTCCATCAGCCCTCACCATCCTCGGTGACAGCACCCGACCGGGGGAAGCCGATCTCTCCCTGACAGACCTCCATGGCCGCCTGCACATCAGGGTCGTCCAGGTTGAGATCTCCGAAGATCGAGAACGCCTGCACCTCCGGACCTTCGCCAGCCTCAGATTCGCTCTCCTCGGTGTCGGGGGGAGGGCCACCGGCGGCAGGTCCAAAGTTGGAGAGGTCGGGGTCGTCCACGTCGAGGCCCTGTTCCCGCAGGCACTCGGCCATGGCGAGCAGGTTGTCCTGGAGTTCGCTTGGATCGAAGTTGCCACCACCGGGGCCGAAGGCCGCCCCTTCGAGAACGTCCCCGCACGCTTCGAATGCTGCCTGCACTTCGTCGGACTGGGGGTCGAATCCGGGGCCTTCGCCGTCCGGTCCGCCCACGATGACCCCACCGCCGCCTTCCGTGAAGTTGGGATCGGGAAAGTCGGGTACACCGTTGTCGCGCATGCACTGGGAGAATTCCAGCGCTGCTTCCTCGGTGTCCGCTTCCGTGCCAGCAGAGGTAGTCGTCGTGGTCTCGTCGGACTCACCACTCTCGAGAGTGGCCAACCCGCCGTCGTCTGCCGCGACCCCGCCGCAGGCACCAACCAGCACGAGGGCGGCGAGCCCTATCGACAGCAAACGAAAAGAACGGGATGTCATTGAACAGCTCCTTGATGCGACACCCCCACAGCCAATCACCCAGGTCTCTGAGCCACCTGAGGACCCATTAAGAAAAGGGTGAGAAGAAGGATCCTTCTCGGGTTCCTTGCGCGCAGCATCGGGACCGACCACGGAATCTCGTTCCAGTCGATGGGCTACCGTTCGGTCAATGCTTCAAATCGAGGGCCTTCACAAGGCCTATGGCGACATCAAGGCCCTCGATGGGTGCTCGTTCAGCGTCCAACCGGGCCGGATGCTCGGTTTTCTGGGCCCCAACGGGGCTGGCAAGACCACCACAATGCGGGCCGTTTTCGGACTGCTCACCCCTGACGCCGGCTCGGTTTCTTGGCAAGGCAACCCGATCGGACCGGACGAGCG
>CAZLYT010000351.1:0-4734 GCA_964563515.1 uncultured Candidatus Competibacteraceae bacterium
CTTGAAGGGAAACGCTCTCTTGGCGATGCGCGCTCGCGGGGAGCATGGGCGGGCACGGCCGCGCACTGGCCCCGCTCGCTGACGCTCACCGCGTTGCTGATTGTCGGGCAGGTCGCATTGGCCATGCTGCCCGGAGTATCGGCGGCGCAATCTCGTTCCGACATCGCCTGGGTCGAGCAAGCTGCCGACGGTAGCGCCCGGGTGCAGCTCTACTTCTTCTGGTCCAAGCGCTGCCCGCATTGTCTGTCGGCACTGCCCTTCGTGAGCGATCTGGACCAGCAGCCGTGGATCGACGTGCACTCCCACGAGCTCACCAGCAGTCGAGACAACGTGGCGCTCTACATCGCCATGGCGGAAGCCTTGGGAGAGCAAGCGCAGTCGGTACCGGCGTTTCTGGTCTGCGGGCGGATGCTCACCGGCTTTGACGGCGCAGAAGGCATGGGGCAGCAGATTCTCGCCCTGATCGAAAGCTGTCGCGCCGAGGCGCTGGGGGATGGCGGCCAGAACTACAACCCGTTGACCACCTCGACACCTGGCGCAGCGGAGAATGCCGTGCAGGTGCCGATGCTCGGCGAGCTGATCCCGCAGAATCTCTCCCTTCCAGTTTTTACCCTGCTGCTTGCCGGCCTCGACGCGTTCAATCCTTGCGCCTTCTTCGTGCTGCTGTTCTTGCTGAGCCTGATGGCCCACGCGCGCAGCCGCGGGCGCATGCTGCTGATCGGTGGCATCTTCGTGCTGGTATCGGGCCTGGTCTACTTCCTGTTCATGGCGGCCTGGTTGAACCTGTTCCTGGTGCTGGGCGCCGCCCCCGTGGTTACGCTGGTCGCGGGCCTGCTCGCCGTCTTGATCGGTGTGCTCAATACTCGGGACTACTTCGCGATCGAGCGGGGGTCCACACTCGCCATCCCTGAGGGCGCAAAACCGGGACTGTTCCGGCGCATGCGGGGACTGCTCTCCGCCGATAGCATGACCGCAATGTTGATGGGCACAGTGGCGCTGGCGCTGGCAGCTAACACCTACGAGCTGCTCTGCACCGCAGGCTTTCCCATGGTCTACACCCGCGTCCTGACCCTGAATGACCTGGAGCCCTTCCATTACTACGGTTACCTGGCTTTCTACAACGTGGTCTACGTGTTGCCCCTGCTGGCGATCGTGGGGCTGTTCACCGCCACTCTGGGCCGTCGTAAGCTCAGCGAACGCCACGCACGCCTGCTCAAGCTGCTTTCCGGCCTCATGATGTTGAGCTTGGGGCTGCTGATGCTGACCGCACCCGAGGCCCTGAGCAGGCTCTGGGTGGGTGCAGCGCTGTTGGGCGGTGCATTGCTGGTAACCGCGATGGTGATCCTAGTAGAGCGGCGTCGTCGGCAAGTCTCACTGGTCACCGGAGCCAGGAGCAGGTGAGCCCGTCCCTGAAGTTGTTGTTCGAGCATGTCCCGCCCGCCGCCAAGGCCTACGAGGTGGCCCCCGGGGTGCGCTGGTTGCGCATGCCGCTACCGTTCGCGCTGGATCACATCAACCTATGGCTGTTGGAGGACGCTGACGGCTGACCCCTGGTGGACACCGGCATCGGTTAGGAGCCGCGACAGCGTGCGGCCGGAGCCTGATCGCAATTTCCCATGGCACATTGCCGAGGTCATTGATGAGACCCCATACAATGGCCGCCGAATTTCTTCTCCGCAGCTTCCTTCAGCGGCACACGCCGCGATAGGGCGCAACGCCCGCCTTCCCTGGCTGGCCGGTGACGGCGGCGGGCTCGACGGCTCCGGACCGAAACCTGTCGTTCGGGAATAGGCGGCACGGGCCCGACTGGGTCGAGAATACTCGGCGTTGGTCACTCGCCGCCGCGGTAGACAATCGCCGAATGCCGCCTATGGTCATTCCCGACGGCGGCTGACTGGAGAGCAGCTCCGACGTGCACCAGCCCCACCAGCCCGGCGCAAGATCGAGCCCGAGGGCCAGGGGTTCGAGGCTATGCCTTCGGGCCAACTGCGAAGGTCCGTAGCAGCCGACCACACCCGTCAAAAATGATCTAAGGAGATCTGGTCGATGCGCAGCAGGCGAGGGGTAGCAAAATCGTATCTGGTGGCAATCGCGGGCATCGCGCTGGCTGCACTGGGGGTTTCCGCACCAGTGGTGGCGAAAGATGAACCGGTCAAAGTGGGGGTGCTGTTGCCCTACACCGGGACCTACGCCGAGCTCGGAGAGGCGATCACTAACGGCATGAAGCTAGCGATTGAGGTCCACGGCGGCCAGCTTGGGGGGCGGGATGTCGAGTACGTCATCGTCGACTCCGAGGCCAACCCCGGTAGGGCGCCCCAAAACGCCAGTAAGCTCATCATCGGCGAGGGCGTCGACTTTCTGGTGGGGCCTGTGCACTCGGGTGTGGCCATGGGCATGCTCAAGGTGGCGCGGGAAGAGGGAACCATCACCATCATTCCCAACGCGGGGCTCAATGCCGCCACGCGCGAGCTCTGCGCGCCCAATGTGTTCCGCACCTCGTTCTCCGCCTGGCAGATCTCCTACCCCATGGGCCAGATCGCAGTTGACCGCGGCTACCAGCGAGTGGTGACCATGGCCTGGAACTACAGCTTCGGCAAGGAATCGGTGGAAGCCTTCGAGGAGAGCTACACTGCGGCGGGTGGAACGGTGGTGAAGCAGATCCTCACCCCCTTCCCCGATGTCGAGTTCCAAGCCTACCTAACCGAGATTGCTTCGCTGAAGCCCGATGCGGTGTTCGTCTTCTACGCTGGAGGCGGAGCCGTGAAGTTTGTAAAGGATTTCGCCGCCGCCGGACTGAACCAGTCCATCCAATTGTTGGGCACCTTTCTCACCGACGGCACTCTCGAAGCCCAGGGCGACGCGGCAGAGGGCATCTTGACCGTCCTGCACTATGCCGACGGTCTGGACAGCCTGGTCGACCAGCAATTCCGGGAGGCCTATCAGGCGCGGTTCAGTAAGCTGGCCGACGTGTATGCGGTGCAGGGCTACGACACGGGTCTGTTGCTGGTTGCCGGCATGGAGGCGGTCCAAGGCAACACCGACGACCGGGAAGCCTTGATCGCGGCTATGGAGGTGGCGGCGATCGACAGCCCCCGGGGCAAGTTCACTTTCTCCAAGGCCCACCACCCGATCCAGACCCTCTACCTGCGGGAAGCGACAGGTGGCGTGAATCAGGTGATCGGGATCGCCGCCGAGTCCCTGGCGGATCCCGGCACCGGATGCCCGATGATGGACTAGCTGGCCTCAGGACTTGGGGAGCAGGCTCCTCAGCTCGGCGAGAATGGCAGTCAGGGCCTCCTTGCGTTCTGGCTCCCGGGCGTGGGCGACGCTGCGCTCCAGGGTGTCCAATGTCGTGTCTAGCTTCCAGGTCGCCGCGCCCTGTCGCCTGACCTCTCGGGCACAGCGGCGCGCCCGGTCCACGTCCTCGTCGAAAAAGGCCAGGGTCAACAAGGTAGTCTTGGCCCAGGGATTTTCCGCGTCCCGCTCGCAAGCGAGCATTGCCACCTGGGCGGCAACGGAAGCGCGATCCTCGTCGCCCTCGAGGCCCCGCTCACGGTACAGAAACGGCAGGTTCGACGACGGATAGAAATCGTTGAGGTCGAGGCGCATGCCCTTGTCGTAGGATTGGATGGCCTGGTCCAGGTAGTCCTCGTAGTCAATCTGCTTGCCGTTCTTTTTGGCAGCGTCGGCGAGCTTCTTGTAGCGGCCACCGATCAGGCCGCGGCGCTCGGAGCTATCCCTGCGGCGCTCGATGAGCTCCTCGAGAGCAGCAATGGCAAGCTCGTGGTTGCCGGACTTGGATTGCGCCAGGCAGCGCTGCTCTTGGACCAAATCAAGCTCACGGATAGAGGCCGGCAGCGCGTCCGCGTAGCGCAGCATCTCCTCCCAGCCAACGCAGTCGCGTAGCACGGTCAGAATCTGCACCGCGACGGCTTGGGGCATGGGCGCGGACGGCGGAAAGTCATCCCGGAGCTCGAGGGCCAACTTCCGCGACTGCTGCGAATCGCGGCTCATCTCCGCCGTCCTCACCCGGGCCTGGAACTCCGCCAGCGCGCTCAGCTGCTCGCGGATGGCGGATGCGCGACTGGGATCGACTTTTTCCGGGTCGGGGAATCCGGGTATGTGCTGGTAGACCGGCGATGTCCCTTCGGCCAGCCCGCGGATCCCTTGCATCAATGATTCCCGGATCTTGGCCGCAGTGGCATCGCTGATGGCGCCTTCCGGCAAAGGGTAGGTCAGGCGCCGCATCTGATTGACGTCGAAGAGGGTGCGAGTCCATTCGGCGCTGATCAGCACGCAGCCGCGCTGGCGGCAGGCGTGGCGGATGCCGACTTCGTAGTAGACATTGCCGTTGGGGATGGTCATGTCGGCGACCACCAGATCGGAGAAGAACAGACGCTCCAGCATCTCAAGAATGATGCCGGCACCAGTGTCCTGATCGGCACGTACTGCCTCGTAGCCCAGCTCCACGATGACCGGTGACAGGGCCTTGTTCCACAGCTCGTCGAAATCGATCTGCTTTGGCGCGCCCTCGACCGCCGGCTGAACGGACTTGGTGCCAAAGGGCATCACCATGAAACAAATGGGCTTTGCCACCGCATCACCTCCAAGTTTGTCTAGTATCCGCTGCTCAGCTCCGACTGCCGGAGGACGACCATAACGACCGGGTGTCGAGCCAATGCACGCGCCCCGAGTGCTCGCGAACTTCCTGCATCATGTGTTGGGTGCCGCCGG
>CAZLYT010000352.1:0-5866 GCA_964563515.1 uncultured Candidatus Competibacteraceae bacterium
CTAGCGCTCTGGCTGGTCTGAGTGGAGTCTTGGGCGCTGTAGAAGACCCAGGCATTCAGGTCGCGATCCCAGTATCCGGTGGCGGCGGTAGCCGCCGTCGAAGCCAAACCCATTGCACCGAAGGTTGCCAAGACGAAGGAAGTGCGTTTTATGTGTGTCACGAAAAAGATGAAGCGGGGTTTCGAAATGTCGTTGCATCGCGGAGCGCTGGTGAAATACACGCGATATCCTCTTTGTCTGCAGTGGTTTCAGGACTTCTTATGTGGATTCAGCGTCGAGCGTGAAGGTGGCCCGCGGTAGGCGGATCGGATCCGCTGCAGTTGTTATTTCGTCAGTAGGTTCTTCGCCGACTTTAATTGGCGCGGGGCCCGCCGCTGGCGTGGCTGGTTCACAAGAACTTTGCCAGGCAGTGGAACTGGCCGACTTTCAATGGTTTATGGAGCAATGAACGTCATTCCGGGTGGCTTGATCGTCGCTCGCAAACGACATCCATATTGTGTGGGAGTCATAAGTCACTGAAATGAAAGAATCCCGTGAGGTCTCTACGATGTGACAGGTGGTTTTCTCGCGGGACTTGATGTTGTGCTTGGATTGTGGATGCGGATGTGCGCGGGCTGGGCGGGTGCACAGCATGATTGGGGCGTCAAGCGGGAGCTAAAGAAGTTGAGCCATGCGTGCGAGATGGTAGGAGGTGGGCGTTGAGTTCGCAGCCCAGTGGGGCGGCTTGCGAACCCTGAACACTTCAGCTAGCGCCTGAGCCGCTAGTGGATTGAGGACAACAGCGCGAAGCATGAACACAGAGCTGACGGTTGAAGACGGCTCCTGTGGCGGATGGGGCCAGCGTAGATCTCAGGGGCCCGTTATCTGGTGCACGGCTGAGATTTGTCTTACACCGGCATCGTCCTCATTCGCGAATGGTTGGCAGCCTGGTGCTGGAGCCAGCGATAGGACCAGGAATTGCCTGTGGCGAATGAGCGCGGGTCCAATACTGCGGCGAGTTGGTGCGTAACGCTTCGAGGCAGGTTGCCGCCCACGTCGAAGGTGTATTTCGGGATTGGCGGAGCAGCTAAACTGGTGAGCCACTCGGGTCGGCATCTTACCGCTTCCGAACTCATTGCATCCTGAAGGCGGATCAACTAAATGAAACTCACAATCTTCGGCAGCGGCTACGTAGGCCTCGTCACCGGGGCGTGTCTGGCCGAGGTCGGTAACGATGTGCTCTGCATCGACATCGACGAGCGCAAGGTCGAGAGGCTGCAGCGGGGGGAGTGCCCCATCTTCGAGCCGGGGCTCGAAGACATGCTCAAGCAGAATCTGATTGAGGGACGCCTGCGGTTCAGCACTGACGCAGCGGAAGGGGTGGCCCACGGCTTGTTCCAGTTCATCGCAGTGGGAACGCCACCCGACGAGGACGGTTCGGCGGATCTGCAGCACGTGCTGGCGGTGGCGCGCAGCATCGGCGAGCACATAGACGGCTACCGTGTAGTGATCAACAAGTCCACGGTACCGGTAGGGACGGCCGATCGGGTGCGCGAGACGATTGCCGAGGTGCTCGGCGAGCGGCGTGTGCAAGTGGACTATGACGTAGTGTCGAACCCCGAGTTCTTGAAGGAGGGGGCGGCGGTCGAGGACTTCATGAAGCCCGACCGGGTGGTGGTGGGAACCGACAACCCCCGCACCGCAGAGCTGCTGAAAGCGCTGTACGGCCCCTTCAATCGAAATCACGACCGAGTCATGGTCATGGACGTGCGATCGGCGGAGCTCACCAAGTATGCCGCCAACGCGATGCTGGCCACCAAGATCAGCTTCATGAACGAGGTCGCTAATCTCGCCGAGCGGCTGGGGGCCGATGTGGAGAGCGTACGGCTCGGGATCGGATCCGACCCGCGCATTGGTTACGACTTCATCTATCCGGGTTGCGGCTACGGCGGATCCTGCTTTCCAAAGGACGTGAAGGCGCTCGCGCACATCGCACGACGAGTGGACTACAGGCCCGAGCTGATCGAGGCAGTGGAGTCCGTGAACGACCGCCAGAAGCGGGTCCTGTTCGAGAAGATTCACCGCTACTTCGACGGTCGGCTCCAGGGCCGTACCTTTGCCCTCTGGGGGCTGGCTTTCAAACCCAACACGGATGACATGCGCGAAGCGCCGAGCCGGAGCTTGATGGAAGCCCTGTGGGAGGAAGGTGCCGACGTGAGGGCCTTCGACCCGGAAGCCATGAACGAGGCACAACGCATTTACGGAGCCCGCAGCGATCTCACCCTGTGTGGTGGCCCGTACGAAGCCCTGGAGGGCGCCGACGCGCTGGTGCTCTGTACTGAGTGGCGGCTGTTCCGCAGCCCCGATCTGGACCAGATCAAGCAGACCCTGAAGGAGCCCGTCGTGTTCGATGGACGGAACATCTATGACCCTAAGCTGTTAATAGCGGCAGGGCTCCGCTATCACGGGATCGGACGTAGCTCCTGATCGACCAGTGTTACGATTTGTCGCACACTGGCGCGAGACTTGCTCCCGCGTGCTCGTGAGCCATCCCACGGGTGTGACTAATGTCTCCCCTGAGCGACACTCCTGCATCTTGAGAGACTACAGATCATGAAGAGACGGATCCGCAAGGCGGTCTTCCCGGTAGCCGGTTTGGGGACTCGCTTCCTGCCGGCGACCAAGGCAAGCCCCAAGGAAATGCTTCCGGTCGTCGACAAGCCATTGATCCAGTACGCGGTCGAAGAGGCTGTGGCGGCTGGGATCAACACACTCATCTTCATCACCGGCCGCACCAAGCGCGCCATCGGGGACCACTTCGACAAGGCCTACGAGCTCGAAGCGGAGCTGGCCGCGCGGGGCAAAACCAAGTTGCTCGAGGCCGTCCAGAACACAGTTCCGAACGGTGTCGACATCGTATTCATCCGCCAGCGGGAAACGTTGGGGCTGGGTCATGCCGTACTTTCGGCTCGGCCCGTGGTCGGCGAGGAGCCTTTCGCGGTGCTGCTCGCCGATGACCTGATCAATGGCAACGGTAAGGGCGTCATAGGTCAGATGTGCGACCAGTTCCATCGCTATCAGTGCTCGCTGCTGGGCGTGCAACGGGTGCCCAAGGACGAAACCCAGAAGTACGGTATCGTGCAGACCCTGCCATTCACGGCTGGGCTCAGCAACGTCGACGGGATCGTTGAGAAGCCTCTGCCAGCCGATGCGCCGTCCAATCTCGCGGTGGTCGGGCGCTACATACTCACGCCTCGGATTTTCGAGCTACTCGAGACCACGGAGCAGGGTACCGGCGGTGAGATCCAATTGACCGACGCCATCGCCACCCTCCTCACAGAGGAGCAGGTGCTCGCCTACGAATTCAAGGGGCGGCGCTATGACTGCGGCAGCAAGCTCGGATATTTGACGGCCAACGTGGAGTTCGGGCTGCGTCATCCGGAGCTTGGAGACGAGTTTCGGGAGTACTTGAAGCAAGCTGTCGAGCACTTTGGGCTCGCCAGACCCCTCGAGCCCACGGAATAGAACAACAGCGAGTCCAGGACCGGCTACCGTGTGCACCAAATTGGTGGGCGGCGGCGATTAGTGGTGCCAAATTCGAACACCAGCACGTTGGCTACGTCGGCCAGGACCGCACAAGACTAATATTCAAATTCTGGAGCCATCACAAGCCATGACCCGGTTGATTGAGCCCCACGGGGGCGTGTTGAAGGAACTTTATCTGGCGCTCGCAGACGCCGCCGAAGAGAAGGCGCGGGCCCAGCACTACGAGTCTTGGGACCTGTCGCAGCGGCAAATGTGCGACGTCGAGCTGTTGTTGAATGGTGGATTCTCGCCCCTGGAGGGGTTCCTCGGTCAGTCCGACTACGAGCACGTCTGCGAGAGCATGCGGCTGGCGGATGGTACCCTCTGGCCCATGCCGGTCACGCTGGATGTCACCGAGGCTTTCGCGGACGAGGTCGAGATCGGTCAACATCTGGCGCTGCGCGACCCCGAGGGGGTGCTGCTTGCCGTCATGACGGTGTCCGACAAGTGGGTGCCGGACCGGCGGCGAGAGGCCGTGGCCGTGTTTGGAAGCGACGATGTGGCGCACCCCGGGGTCGACTACCTGCTGAACCGTGCCAATCCGGTCTATCTCGGCGGCAAGCTGGAAGGTATCGAGGCGCCGTCGCATTACGACTACAAGTATCTACGGGATACCCCGAGCGAGCTGCGGCGTGAATTCGAGAAACGCGGCTGGAAGCGGATAGTGGCGTTCCAGACTCGGAACCCCATGCACCGAGCTCATGTGGAGCTCACCACCCGGGCGGCGCAGCAGGCTGAGGCAAATTTGCTGCTTCAGCCCGTGGTTGGGATGACCAAGCCGGGTGACGTCGACCACTTCTCCCGAGTGCGCTGCTACGAGGCAGTGCTGCAGCACTATCCCGAGCAGACCACGGCACTTTCGCTGCTACCGCTGGCGATGCGTATGGCGGGGCCGCGAGAAGCGCTGTGGCATGCCCTGATCCGCAAGAACTACGGCTGCACCCATTTCATTGTGGGGCGCGATCATGCAGGGCCCGGCAAGAATAGTCAGGGTGTCGACTTCTATGGACCGTACGACGCCCAAGAGTTGGTGACCCTATTCGCCGACGAGATCGGTATCGAGATGGTGCCCTTCCAAGCCATGGTCTACGTGCAGGAACGGGCAGAGTACCGGCCGGCGAGCGAGGTGGCCGAGGATCATACGGTCCTGAACATTTCCGGTACGGAGTTCCGTCGCCGATTGCAGCAGGGCCTGGAGATCCCGGAATGGTTCTCCTACGGCGGGGTCGTCTCGGAGCTGCGCAAGACCTATCCGCCCCGAGATCGCCAGGGATTCACCGTGTTCTTCACTGGGCTGTCGGGTGCCGGCAAGTCCACCATTGCCAACGCGTTGATGGTGAAGCTGATGGAGCTCGGTGGGCGTCGCATCACGTTGCTCGACGGCGACGTGGTGCGCAAACACCTATCCAGTGAGCTCGGATTCTCCCGCGAGCACCGGGATCTCAACGTGTTGCGAATCGGCTATGTGGCGAGCGAGATCACCAAGAACGGTGGTATAGCCATCTGCGCGCCGATCGCGCCCTATGCGGCCACGCGACGACAGGTGCGGGAGATGATCGAGGCGGCCGGTGCCTTCATCGAAGTGCACGTAGCGACTCCGATCGATGTCTGCGAAGAGCGAGACCGCAAGGGCCTCTATGCCAAGGCGAGGGCGGGCTTGATCAAAGGCTTCACGGGCATCGACGATCCCTACGAAATGCCGGAGAAGCCGGAGCTTCGAATCGACAGCTCCGACAAGTCCCCCGACGAGGCGGCGCAGCGGATCATCCTCAAGCTGGAAAGCTTCGGCTATATCAGTAGCCGCTGACCGAGCCACCCCTCTGTTTACCACCGCCCCTCGATCGACCAAGCGAGGGGCGGCTTGTTGGGCTCTCTTCCTGGAAGCGGCCCACGGCCGCGGTGGAGCGCAACGCGCCTCTCTGTCGGCCGGGCGAAGACGGGCGCGCTCCCGCGCGCCATCGCGACTTGCATCGCTCTCATCTAACATCCCGCAGACCATTCTTTAGACTGGAATTATTTTTCGCCCAGATTTGGCGTTTCCAGCTACTCGTAGAAGTGACGTACGTTGCGAAGGGGCGCGCAGCGCGCGCCATCGCCACTGACATGGCTCCTGCAGCTGGAATGCTGTTAGCTCCGCAAAAGCGCGCGGCCGGAGGCTGGACCGCACATTCCGAAGCTCGGCTGTGCGAATTCGACGAATTTGTCACGTCGCCTAGGCGGCTCGGGGCGATTGGGTGAATATCTCTGGACGCAATCCCAAGGCATTGAGGAACGCCAAGCGGGTTTTGGAGAGCGGTTTCGC
>CAZLYT010000353.1:0-18272 GCA_964563515.1 uncultured Candidatus Competibacteraceae bacterium
TACATGGAGCGGCATACGGTGTCGCGCCTGATCGGAGCGCCGCCCGGCTACGTAGGTTTCGACCAGGGCGGTTTGCTCACCGAGGCCATTATCAAACAGCCTCACGCAGTGGTGCTGCTCGACGAGGTCGAGAAGGCGCACCCGGATGTTTTCAATTTGCTGCTCCAGGTGATGGATCACGGCACCTTGACCGACAACAATGGCCGCAAAGCGGATTTCCGCAATGTGGTGTTGATCATGACCAGCAATGCTGGCGCCATGGAAATGGATCGAAGCTCGATCGGCTTCACCAAGCAGGACCACAGCAGCGACGGCATGGAGGCGATCCGGCGCATGTTTTCCCCCGAGTTTCGCAATCGGTTGGACGCGATCATCCAGTTCGGCGCGCTCAGCGGAGAAACCATCGGGCATGTAGTGGACAAGTTCATCATCGAACTCGAAGCGCAGCTGGAAGGTAAGGGCGTCACCATCGAGGTCGACGAAGCTGCGCGTGGCTGGTTGGCGCGTAGAGGCTACGACCCCAAGATGGGCGCGAGGCCCATGGCTAGGGTGATCCAGGAATCGGTCAAGAGACGGCTCGCCGAGGAGCTGCTGTTTGGCCGACTCTCGAAAGGTGGCCACGTGCGCGTGACGGTGACGGAGTCGGCGGATGAGTTGGAGCTGGAGATTGATGCTGAGGAGCCGGTTGCCGGCTAACCCACGGCAGCCGGGCAGCTCGGTGGGATTTCAATAATCGGAAGCGGGCGCTAATGGAACTGGCGCCCAGGCCGCTGGCTGCAATTCAACGGTTGCGATAAACGATTCGCCCTTTGGACAGATCGTAGGGGGTGAGTTCGACTTTCACCCGGTCGCCGGTGAGTATGCGGATATAGTGCTTGCGCATGCGCCCGGAAATGTGCGCCGTTACCACGTGTCCGTTCTCAAGCTCGACTCTGAACATGGTGTTTGGCAAGGTCTCAATGACCGTACCCTCCATCTCGATACTGTCTTCTTTCGCCATATCCTTTCTCAATAGGGTCACCAAGGCGGGCGGAACCTTACTCGAATAGCCTGGCCCCAGCAAGTGGACTTCGACCGGCCCGACCAGGGACGGCCCGAAGGCTTCCCGGTGTATCGCTGGAGACTCTGCATCTGGTCCCAAGATGGGCTGGTGCGGTGTGCCAGAGCTGGGCTTGGTGGCGATGTCAATTGGATCTTGTGAGACTCACAGGACTTCGCGCCAGCCGTTCCGGGTCAGCACTTGATGGGGACGGAATCGAGCCTTGTAAGCCATCTTGCGACAGTCCTGGATCCAGTAGCCGAGGTAGAGCCAGTCGAGACTCCATTGCCGGGCGAGCTCGATCTGCTTCAACACCGCGAGGGTCCCCAGGCCGCGTTCGGCGTGGTGGGGCGAGAAGAAGGTGTAGACCGCGGACAAACCATCCAAGAGCTGATCGGTGACGGCAACGGCAATCAGTTTGCTCTCGGCTCGGAACTCCAGGAACACTGTCCTGCACCAACTGCTGAGCACGAAACTAGCAAAGGCCTCGAGGTCGCCCTCTGCCATGCCGCCATCCGGGTGCCGGTGCTGCAGGTATAGTCGATAGAGATCATAGAGCTCCTCATCGACCCGGGCCGGGCTCACCTTGACAGTGACGTCGTGGTTCTGGCCAAGGGTGCGACGCATGGAGCGGTCGGGCCTAAATCGGATCACCGGCAGTCGCAGCGAAATGCAGGCGCGGCAACCCTCGCAAGCAGGGCGGTACAAGTATTCTCCGCTGCGCCTGAAGCCACGGGCGGCGAGCCGCTGGTAGAGATACGCATCAGTACTGCAGGGATCAACTACCAGGTTGCGGGCCGAGCGGCCCTCCAGGTAGCCGCAGGGCTGCGCCGGTGTGTGGTAGAGACGAACGTCGCTCATCGGTGGCGATCCCCGTATGCGAGGGTGCCGGTGGAGGCTAGCGCCTTGGCGACCGGCTGCTCCAATGACCAGGGTCCCGGTCGGCTGGGAGCTGCCAGCGCTTTGTCCAAAAGGCGCATGAAGGCGGGACGCGGGAGCTGCCTTGCCCCGAGGCGCATCAGATGCTCGGTGCGAGTCTGGCAATCAATGAGCTGAAACGACCAGGATGCCAACTGCGAACAAAGGTGGGCGAGCGCGATCTTGGAGGCGTCTGGGACCAGACTGAACATGGACTCTCCGAAAAACATGGCCCCCAGGGATACGCCGTAGAGCCCCCCCACTAGGTTGGCGTCATCCCAGACCTCCACCGAGTGGGCGACACCGTGCTCATGCAGACGGCCGTAAGCCATCTGCATCTGATCGGTGATCCAGGTGCCGTCCTGGCCTCGGCGCGGAGCAGCACAGGCGGCAACCACTTCGCCGAACTGCTGATCGAAGCTCACCCCAGACTGGCCTCGCTTGAGCTTGCGGCGCAGAGTTCGGCCAATGCGGATCTCCTCGGGGAACAATACCGTGCGCGGATCAGGTGACCACCACAACACAGGCTGGCCCGCGGCGTACCACGGAAAGATGCCCTGCCGGTACGCATCCAGCAAGCGTCGCACCGAGAGGCTGCCACCAATGGCCAGCAAGCCGTCCGGATCGCGCAGTGCGCGCTGCACCGACGGAAAAGGCGTATCGTCGTCGTCCGGCTCGAGCCAGAGCAAGGCGCTCATTATTGATCCGATCGATAGGCTGAGTGTGTTCGCATCTGCTCAGCGTATTTCCGTATCACCTCGGTTTCGCGCTGGGTGAAGTCTTGTACCGCCTGTCGAAAACCTTCGTCGGCAATCCAGTGCGACGAGCTCGTCAACACCGGCAGGAAGCCCCGGGCTACCTTGTGCTCACCCTGCGCGCCGGGCTCGAAGCGCGTCAAACCCTGGGCGATGCAATACTCGATGCCGCGGTAATAGCAGGCTTCGAAATGCAGCGAGTCGTGGTTCTCGAAACAACCCCAGTGGCGACCGTAGAGCGTGTCTTCGCTGCGCCACAGAATGGCGGCGGCGATGACGTCCCGATGCTGCCGCACCACAGTCACCAGCAGGTGTTCGGGCAGGGTACGGGCTGTCTCCCGGAAGAATGGCAGGGACAGAGTAGGCATGCCGCCGAAGCGATCGAAGGTGTCGCGGTAGAGTGCGTGCACGACGGCCCACTCCTCAGCACCGAGGTCGGCGCCGCTAACAGTATCCAGTTGCAGGCCGGCATCGGCCACCAGTCTGCGCTCGCGGCGTATGTTCTTGCGCTTCTTGGAGCTCAAGGCGCCGAGGAAGTCGTCGAAGCCCCCGTAGCCCGGATTGTGCCAGTGGAACTGACACCCCAATCGAGTGCTGAGACCTTCCTGGGTCAACGCCTTGTGGTCGGACGGCTCCAGGAACAAGCAGTGCAGGCTGGACAGCTCCAATTGTTCAGCCATCGCCACCACGCCGGCGGCCAGCAGGTGCCGGTACTCCTCAGCCCGAGAGTCATCCCCGGCTACCAGCAGTCGGGGACCGGTGGCCGGGGTATAGGGAATCGCCGCCACGATCTTGGGGTAGTACTCGAGCCCACTGCGTTGATAAGCATGAGCCCATCCCCAGTCGAACACGAACTCGCCGTAGGAATTGGTCTTGAGGTATAGGGGCACTGCGCCAACCAGCTCGCCAGACATCTCCAGCAACAGATGCCGCGGGTACCAGCCGGTGCCTGCGCCTACACAGCCATGCCGTTCCAGTGCGGCAAGAAAGGCGTGTCGCAAGAACGGCGAACGGTTTCCGGCAAGGCGATCCCAACTGGACTCCGGCACTTCGTCCACCTTGTCCACGCAACGCAACGGCATGGCGAATTTTCCTCGTACCGGCTGGAACTAGTGGTGGTTACTGGGATGTGGTTCGTCCGTGCGCTGGATCGGCTAGGTCGCGGCGACAATCGAGCCGATCTGGATTGCGTCGCGCGCTTGCGGGCCCGAACCCGGTCGGAACGACTACCGGGAACGCACTAGGCCTTGGAACAGCTCGGGCTGAATGAGTTTCCGAGCAGGGGATTTCGTGGGTCGGCTATGGGCCGGCGACGATTTACGAAATTCTCGCCAATTCATTGGATTCTGAAATATTCCATGTATTTCACTTAACGATTGGCTCGTAACCTGCCATACTCGATAGCCTGAATTCGCCGATGGCCGACTGACCGTAGCGACCATTGGCTCCTCAAGCCATCGCTACGGACTGCAGGAGAGGTCGCGTGGCCAGCAGCAGTACCACGTCGAAATCCACTCGCCAACGGCGGGATATCGCCGGACACCTACGCCATGGTTTAAGGGAGAGCGCCCTGCTTTTGCTGAGCGTTCTAGCCCTGTTCCTGCTGATGGCGCTGGTGTCCTACCAAGCCGGCGATCCGGCCTGGTCGCATAGCGGATCCAGCGATACGGTGCACAACCTCGGTGGCGTGGCAGGCGCCTGGTTGGCGGACGTGCTGCTCTACTTCCTCGGCTATCCGGCATTCTTGCTACCTCCCTTGATGGCAGCCGGAGGCTGGCTAGCCTTCCGTCTGGTCGGGACACTGCGTGAGTTGCCGGGCCGTGCGTTGGTGCTGCGCGCACTGGGGATGCTGTTGATGATCCTGGCCTGCTGTGGATTGGCTGACCTGTTTCTCGAGGTGCGCGCAGCATGGGTGCCCGGCGAGGCGGGCGGCGTTCTCGGATCGATTATCGCCGATCTGTTAGTGACGTCATTCAACGTGCCGGGCGCCGGATTGCTACTCGCAACGGCTCTCCTGGTGGGCTTGAATCTGCTCACGGGCTCGTCTTGGTTGGCTGTCGTGGATGCCACGGGGCGGCTCACCCTGATACTGGGTTCGGCCATCGCCCGCACCCTGCTATGGGTCGGGCGGTGGCCGGGGATATTATTGGCCCGCCGCGCCCAACGGCGCAGGGATCGGCGCGCCGATGTGGTAGCGACAGTGAACCAGGTGCCGATGTCGGTGCCCCGTGCGATCGCCGCTCCGGCACCAGCGCAAGTTGAGCCGCTCCCCCGACCTGCAACCCCGCCGCCGCAGCCTGCCGAGACCAGCACCGACACCCCCAAGATATTGCCCATCGGCAGGACGGGCTCCGAGATGCGGGCACGTGCCTCCAAGAAATCACCTGCCGCGGCGGAACGGCCGCCCCTGGATCTGTTGGACCAGCCCAGGAGCACCGGCTCCGGCTATTCCCATGAAGTGCTCGAGGCGCTGTCTCGACAGGTGGAGGAGAAACTCGAGGACTTCGGCATCGAGGTCAGGGTCGTCACGGTGCAGCCGGGTCCAGTGATCACGCGCTTTGAGCTGCAGCCGGCACCTGGGGTCAAAGTGAGCCAGATCAGCAACCTGGCCAAGGATCTAGCCCGCGGGTTGTCGGTGATTGCGGTCAGGGTGGTCGAGGTCATTCCCGGCAAGTCCTACGTGGGCCTCGAAATCCCCAACGCCAGCCGCGAGGTAGTGGTATTGCGGGAGATCCTGGAATCACGGGTATATCAGGATTCGGAGTCTCCCCTGACGCTGGCGCTGGGCAAAGACATCGGCGGGCACCCGGTGGTAGCCAATCTCTCACGCATGCCGCACCTGCTGGTGGCGGGAACCACCGGCGCCGGCAAGTCCGTGGCCATCAACTCCATGTTGCTCAGCATGCTATACAAATGCAGCCCCAAGGAGGTGCGGCTGATTCTGGTCGACCCGAAGATGCTGGAGCTCTCCATCTACGAGGGAATCCCGCACCTTCTGGCGCCGGTGGTCACCGATATGAAGGATGCAGCCGTCGCGCTGCGCTGGTGCGTTGCCGAGATGGAGCGACGCTACCGCTTGATGGCCGCTCTCAAGGTTCGCAACATCGCAGGCTACAACCGGCGCGTCAGCGACGCCATCAAGAGCGGTGAGCCGCTATCAGACCCCCTTGCCACTCCATTGGACTTCCTGGAAGAGAGGGCGGTACCCCCGACGCTGGAACCGCTGCCGTTCCTGGTGGTGGTGATCGACGAGCTCGCCGACCTGATGATGGTGGTGGGCAAGAAGGTCGAGGAGCTGATCGCGCGGCTGGCACAGAAGGCTCGCGCTGCGGGGATTCACTTGATCCTGGCGACGCAGCGTCCCTCGGTCGACGTCATCACCGGCTTGATCAAAGCCAATATCCCCACTCGAATCGCGTTCCAAGTGTCGTCGAAGGTAGACTCCCGTACCATCCTCGACCAGATGGGCGCCGAGACGTTGCTTGGCCACGGCGACATGCTTTTCTTGCCGCCCGGCACCGGTTTCCCGCAGCGCCTGCACGGTGCCTTCGTGGATGATCATGAGGTGGTTCGAGTGGTAGAGCACTTGCGGGCGGCGGCGGAACCGGACTACATCGATTTTCTGGAAGAGCCGCTGGAGGAGACCGGAAGCTCGGATGCCGACATCGGCGGGGAGGGCGACGGGGAACGCGACGCGCTCTATGATCAGGCGGTGCGGGTGGTCACCGAGAGTGGGCGAGCTTCCGCCTCGGGCATTCAGCGCCGGCTCAAGATCGGCTACAACCGGGCGGCCCGATTGATCGAAACCATGGAGCAGGCGGGCATTGTCAGTCCCCAGGGCAGCAACGGCCTGCGCGAGGTGCTCGCGCCGCCACCGACCGGCGAATGAATACGCACAAACCATTGGCCCGGCCGGCCCGATCCCGTCACGCCGAACCTGGCTTGGCGGCAACGCGCGTAAACCAAGTCGGCGGCGAAACCGCCGCCCGACCCATTGGTCCAAGATTCCGTGAAAGTTTTCCACAAGCTCGCCCTGCTACCGATTCTGGTGTTGTTGCCAGTCACTCCGGGTCACCCGACCGAGGTGGGAGAGCTAACGGCGTATCTCGAAGGCACCCGCTCGTTGCGGGCCGACTTTTTCCAGCTCAGCCTGGACCCGCGAGGTGGACCTGAACGGGTGGCCTCCGGCCGTGTGGCGCTGCAGAAGCCGGGTCGCTTCCGCTGGGACTACACGCAGCCGTATCAGCAACTTATCGTCGGAGATGGGGAACGGGTCTGGCACTACGACGTCGACCTGGAGCAGGTCATGGTGCAGCCCTTGAGCGAGACCCTGGGGAGCACGCCGTTGGCCCTGCTGACCGGGAGCAAGCCAGTGACGGAGACCTTCGGGGTGGCCGCCCAGGGCTCCGCAGACGGCCTCGAGTGGTTCCTGTTCACGCCCCTGGAAGCCGTCGAGGGCGGCTTCGAGGATATTCGGCTCGCGCTACGCAATGGAACGCTGTCCCGGTTGGAGCTGCGCGACGCCTTGGGGCAGACCACACGACTGCGATTCGAAGACGTTCGCCGCAATGTGCCCGTCGACCCGCAGCTGTTCAACTTCGAGCCCCCGCCCGAGACAGACGTGATCGGCGATGGGTGACCACCTAGGGCAACCCCTGGCCGACCGCATGCGGCCGCGGACGCTCGTCAAGTTCGTCGGTCAGGCGCACCTGCTGAGCGCCGGCAAGCCACTGCGCCAAGCGGTGGACAGCGGGCGCATCCACTCGATGATCCTGTGGGGACCCCCGGGCTGCGGCAAGACGACCCTGGCACGATTGTTGGCGAGGGCCGTGGACGCTGAGTTTCGACCGCTGTCGGCGGTGCTCGCAGGCGTCAAAGACGTGCGCGAGGCGGTGGCCGAGGCGCGGCACCTGCGCGAAGTGGCGGCCCGCGGTACAGTTTTGTTCATCGATGAGGTTCACCGTTTCAACAAGGCTCAACAGGACGCCTTTCTGCCTTTTGTCGAGGACGGTACGGTAACTCTCATCGGGGCCACCACCGAAAACCCGGCCTTCGCCCTCAACAATGCATTGTTGTCCCGGGCCCGGGTCTACGTGCTGCGCCCACTGGGCGCGGCCGACCTGGAGCGGATCATTGCCGAAGCGGTTGCCGATCAAGAGCGGGGGCTGGCAGGCACGATACAGGTGAATCGGGCGGTGCGCAGCGGGCTCGCCCGCTACGCCGACGGTGACGCCCGAGTCGCGTTGACACTGCTGGAGATTGCCGCCGACCTTGCGGAGTCGGCGCCGGCGGGCGGCGCGCCCGAGCTGAAGGTGGAGGACTTGGCGGCCCTGGCCGAATCGAGCCCTAGGCGCTTCGACCGAGGCGGCGACATCTTCTACGATCAGATCTCCGCTCTGCACAAGGCGATCCGCGGCTCCAGCCCGGACGGAGCTGTGTATTGGCTGGCGCGCATGCTGGACGGTGGCTGCGATCCTGCCTATCTGGCCCGTCGCCTGGTACGCGTGGCCTCCGAGGACGTGGGCAATGCCGATCCGCGGGCGCTTGCCTTGGCCCTGGATGCTTGGCAGGCATTCGAGCGCCTGGGTCATCCCGAGGGGGATCTGGCCCTGGCACAAGCTGCCGTCTACCTCGCTTGCGCCCCCAAGAGCAACGCGGTGTACCGCGCTTTCCAGCAAGCCGGCGAGGCGGTGCGCGCCGCGGGGAGCGCGTCTGTGCCTGGGCACTTGCGCAATGCGCCGACGGCACTGGCCCGTGGCCTCGGCCACGGTGGAGGCTATCGCTACGCCCACGATGAGCCAGGCGCTTTTGCTGCTGGCCAGAGCTACCTGCCGGAAGAAGTGGGCGGGGAGGAGTTCTACCATCCCACCGACCGAGGCCTGGAGATCCGCATCGGCGAGAAGCTCAAGCAGCTGCGCGAGCAGGATCGGCGGGCGCGTTCCGGCACATGAGTGGCGCGTGCAGTGGCCCACCGATGGGCCGCCTGGAGGGTTGAGCGTTTGCCTCTCACCTTGCTCGCCATCGCGCTCGGCGGTGCCGTGGGCGCGGTATTGCGCTATCTGGTCGCGACCACCGTGCAGCGGGTTGCGGGACCGGCGTTCCCGTTGGGTACCTTGACTGTCAACGTAGTTGGCAGTTTGCTCATGGGGATGTTGTTCGTGTTGCTGGTAGAGCGCGCCGTTGTCGGACCGGAATGGAGAGCCGCGGTTCTGGTGGGGGTGCTCGGCGCCTTTACCACCTTCTCCACCTTTTCCATGGAAACCTTCAACTTGATGGGGGAAGGCCGAATGCTTGCGGCGGCGGTGAACATGGTGGCGAGTGTCGCCGCCTGTCTGGCAGCGGTCTGGCTGGGCGTAGCTCTGGGGAGGCAGTTGTGAGCTCGCGCGAAGCCATCATGGTGCGGATCTACTTGAGTGAGGCCGACCACACGCTGAACGCCCTGCTGAAGTACTTGCACGACCAGGCCCGAGTGAAGGGTGTAACCGTGTTTCGCGCTATTGCGGGCTATGGCCAGAGCGGCAAGCTGCACAGCACCCGACTGGTCGATCTGTCCCTGGATCTGCCACTGGTGGTGGAATTTTTCGACCAGCCAGCGAGAATCGAAGAGGTCCTGCCGGATCTGGGTAATCTGGTTAGGCCCGACCACATCGTTACCTGGAAAGTCCAGCTTCCAACCTGAGCAGAGGCTTCAGTTTCGGCGCTACGCTGGCCCCGCCCGCGGTTCGGCGCGGCAGCCTGGGAGGTCGAAATCGGCGAAGGCCGGCGTGTAAACTCCGCTGTTCCGTCAGCATCCGACGCGCGCACCATCGCCTTCCAGGAGGCCAGATGCTCGATCCCAAACTGCTTCGCAGCGCCCTAGCGGAGACCGCCGAGCGCCTCAAGGCCCGCGGCATGAGCCTGGATCTCGCCAGGATGGAGGGGCTGGAGGATCGCCGCCGCGCGCTCCAGGTGCGCGTGCAGGACTTGCAAAACGAGCGCAATGCGCGCTCCAGGGCAATCGGTAAGGCCAAGGCGGCCGGCGAAAACATCGCCCCGCTGCTGACCGACATGGCCGGCCTCGGGGAGTCCCTCAAGGCGGCCGAATCCGAGCTGGCGGCGGTGCAGGATGAGCTGACCGGCGTTGCCCTGGAGCTGCCCAATCTCCCCGACGCGTCGGTGCCACCGGGCGCCAGCGAAGACGACAATCTCGAGCTGCGCCGCTGGGGTGGGCCGAGGCAGTTCGACTTCGAAGTCCGCGATCACGTCGCGCTCGGCGCTGGCGGGATGGATTTCGAAGCCGCGGCACGAATCGCCGGCTCCCGCTTCGTGGTCATGAGTGGAGCGTTGGCGCGTCTACATCGGGCGCTGATTCAGTTCATGCTGGATCTGCACACCAGCGAGCATGGCTATCGGGAAACCTACGTTCCCTACCTGGTGCACGCCCGCAGCCTGGAGGGCACGGGACAGCTACCGAAGTTCGAGCAAGACCTGTTTCGGATGGCCGGCGAGCCGGGGTACTACCTGATCCCGACCGCGGAAGTGCCGCTCAGCAATCTGGTAAGAGACCGCATCCTCGAGGACCACGAGCTGCCGCTGCAATTGGCTGCCCACACGCCCTGCTTTCGTAGCGAGGCCGGCTCCTACGGCAAAGACACCCGCGGCATGATCCGCCAGCACCAGTTCGAAAAGGTGGAGCTGGTGCACGTGGTGCGGCCCCACGAATCGTGGCAGGCGCTGGAGGTCCTGACCGAGCATGCCGAGACCGTATTGCAGCGCCTCGGCTTGCCCTATCGCGTCGTCGCCCTATGTACCGGGGATCTCGGTTTCGCCTCTGCCAAGACCTACGATATCGAGGTGTGGCTACCGGGTCAGCAGCGCTATCGGGAGATCTCCTCCTGCAGCAATTGTCTCGATTTCCAAGCCCGACGCATGCAGGCGCGATGGCGCAACCCCGAGACTGGCAAGCCGGAGCTAGTTCATACCTTGAACGGTTCTGGGGTCGCTGTGGGGCGGGCCCTGGTCGCGGTCATGGAGAACTATCAGCAGCAGGACGGGAGCATTACTGTGCCCGAGGGCCTGAGGCCCTACCTGGGCGGGTTGGAGAGTATCGATCCCTCCCATTGAGTGTCGTGCTGCACGCGGCATGCTGCTGGTGTGCGTCCACCAGCACGGGCGCCGCACACGCGGAGCGACCTCTGACCAGGAGCGAGACCGCCCCGAAGTTGCCGAATCCCGTACGGGAACGCTTAGCGTGGATCGACCGCCTCCTGCAGCCCGTCTCCCAGAAAGTTGAATCCAATCACCGTCACGAAGATCAGCGTCCCCGGGAGCAAGGCCAGTCGGGGGGCCGACCACACCAGCTCTTGAGCATTGTTGAGCATGTTGCCCCAGCTCGGCACTGGCGGCTGCACGCCGAGGCCCAGAAAGCTCAGCACCGACTCCAGCAGAATCACGTTACCTATGGCCAGGGTCGTAGCCACGATCACCGGGCCGAGCACGTTGGGGAGTATGTGCACGGCCAGGATCCGCCGGTAGGGCACGCCGAGCACCCGGGCCGCGGAGATGAAGTCGCGCTCGCGTAGCGACAGAGTAGCGCCCCGAACCAGGCGGGCGGTGGTGGTCCAGCCGAACAGCGCCACGATCAACGCCACCCGATAGATGCTGACGGTCTCGGCGGAGACCACGGTGGCGCCGAGCCCCAGCTTCTGCAGATCGATGGCCGCCAGCAGGATCAGCAGCGGCAGCAGCGGCAGTGCCACCACGGCATCGGTGGTGCGCATGAGGAGCGCGTCCAGGCGCCCGCCCAGGTAGCCCGCAACCAAGCCCACCATGGTGCCGATCACGGCGGCGCCCAGGGCTCCGACCAGGCCGACGAAAAGCGATACCCGGCCGCCGTACAGCAGCCGCACCAGCAGGTCGCGCCCCAACTCGTCGGTGCCCAGGGGATGTTCGGCGCCAGGAGGCTGGAACCTGGCCAGCAGATTGACGGCCTCCGGGTCGGTGTCGAGCGCAGCCGCCACCAGGGGGGCAGCCAGGGACCCCACCGCGAGGCACAGTAGCAACACGGCCGCCGCCATGGCTGTCCAGTTGGCCCAGAGTCGCCGCCAAGCCAAGGCCCAGGGAGCGGAGCCAGCGCTCATCAGTAGCGGATCCTCGGATCGAGCCACAGGTAGACCAGGTCCGCAAACAAGCTCCCGGCCAGGGTCACAGCGGTGGCCAGCAGCAGTCCCACCAGAGCCAGGTTGTAATCATTGCCCATCACGGCGTCGTAGATCAGGCGGCCCATCCCCGGCCAGGCAAACACGGCTTCGGTGACCAGCGCACCGGAGAACAACGCGCCGAGCTCCAGGGCCAGCACCGTCACCACCGGAATCGCCGCGTTCCGTAAGGCGTGGGCGAGCAGCACACGGGGCTCGCTGGCGCCCTTGGCGCGGGCTGTGCGGATGTAGTCCTGACGCAACACCTCGAGCATTGAGCCACGCAGATACCGGGTGTAGACGCCGGCACTGGCAAAGGCCAGGGTTGCCACCGGCAACACCGCATAACGCCACCACCCGCCGTCTCCGGCAAGGCTGCCGCTACCACCGGCCGGCAACACGCCGAGCCACACCGAGAACACCGCGATCAGCAGTAGTCCCAACCAGAACGGGGGCATGGAAACCCCGGCGAAGGCCGTCAGGTTGACTATCAGATCGCGCGCCGCGCCCGGCCGCGTGGCGGCAAGCAGCGCCGCTCCGAACGCTACCCCCAGCGCCACCACCAGGGCCAGGCCCATGAGCCGCAGGGTGGTCCCCAGGGCCGGCAGCAACACTTCCAGCACCGGCCGTGAGTACAGCCGCGAGTAGCCGAGATCGCCGTTCGCCACCGCGCTCAGCCAGCTCGCCCAGCGTTCGGACAACGGCCGATCGAGACCGTAGAGCGCTTTCAGTCGCTGTGCGTCTTCGCTGCCGAGCGTCGGGTCTGCGCTCACCATCAGGTCCACCGGATCACCGGGCATCAGACCGATCAAGGCGTAAACGGCGTAGGACATCAGCAGCAGCACCAGGACAGCCTGGACCGCCCGCGCCAACACCAGGCGAGCGATTGTGCTCATGATCGCTTCCTCCGACGGCCTACTGAGGGTCCGCGCGCCGCCAGTTCTCGACCCTATAGCTGCTGGGGAACTGGTGTCCGGTGGGCTCGATACCCTGCAACCAGTGCGGGATCACGAAAGGGTCGGAGCGGAAATAGAGTGGGAGCGCCGGGAGGTCTTCGGCGTAAAGCCGTTGCAGCTCTGCCCATAGTGATCGTCTCCGGTCCCGGTCCATCTCCACCTCGATGGCGTCGATCAGCCGATCCATTTCCGGATTGCGGTAACCGCCATAGTTCTGCCCACTCCAGCCATTGGTCTCGCTGGGGATCTGCTCCGAGTGCAAGGTGCTGCGGGGCACGCTTTCCGGTGCCGAGACCCAGGCAAACAAGGCGATGGCATCGAAGCGACGATGGGTCACGGTCTCCCCAAAGAAGACTCGGGCCGGCTCGTTGCGAATGTTGATCTCGAGACCAAGCTGGCCCCATTGGCCCGCCAGGACCTGCTGCACCAGCTCCCGGGTACGGTTGCCGGCCGTGCTCATGAGCTCTAGCACCACGGGGCGACCCCGTGGGTCGCGTCGATGCCCGTCGCTGCCGAGCCCGAGCCCGGCTTGGTCGAGGAGCTCGGCGGCGCGCTTCGGGTCGTAGCCGTAATTCGGCACGTCAGGGTCATGGACCCAGTCCAGGGGATTGATGCTGGTGTCCGCCACCAGCTGCTTGCCCGCGAACAGCTGCTGGCTCAGTGCCTCCCGGTCGATCCCGTGGAGCAACGCTTGCCGCACCCGCAAGTCGTCTAGCCAGGGGTTGTTATGCTGCAGCTCCAGGTGTTCGTAGACCAACCCGGGTTGGTAGATGACGCGGAAACGATCCCCGTAGCGGCGTTCGAAGGAGAGCGCTTGCTCCAGGCTCAGTCCCAGCTCTCCGGCGATGTAGTCGACCTCGCCCGAAAGCAGATTGGCCTCCAGGGCGGCGGTGTTTTCGATGGTCCGCACCACGATGCGATTGAAGGAGGGTGGCTGTCCCCACCAGTGCTCGTTGGGGACTAGCACCAGATGGGATCCAGGCACCACCTGCTGCACCCGGTAGGGTCCGAGCCAGAGGCCTGGCGTGGCAGGCGCGCGGTCGTAGAGCGTGCGATTTCGGTAGTCGCGAGGCCCCGCCTCGAAGGGCTCACGCTCCAAGTGCTCCGGGAGCAGGTAGAAGCCGCTGGCCGAGGCATAATCGAAGGTCAGGCGGTCCACGTGGAAGGTGAAGGTGTGCCGGTCGATGATCTCCACCTCCAGTATGCGACGATAAGCCTCCATACCCGCGACGCCGGACTCCGGGTCTCGCCCCACCCTCCAGGTGAACTTCACATCCTGAGCGGTTACCGGCGTGCCATCCCCCCAGCGGGCCTCGGGATGCAGCCGATAAGTGACCGCCACGCCCCGAGCACCGCCTTCCACGGGTTCGATCTTGGCCCCGCCGTTCTCCAGGCTCGGCAGCTCGATGCACAGCAGGCACTCGAGCTCCCAATCCGGGTCAAAGCCAGTGAGCGGACGCTGGGACATGCCCAAGACGTAAGTCTTGGCGAGCATGGAGTCGATATTGGGGTTCAGTGTGGAGGGAAACTGAGTCATGCCGATATGGAGCTCGTCGGCCGGACGTGACCAGGTTTGGGGTGCGGCGCCAATGAAGCAAACCAGGAACAAGAGCAATCGCGGCATGCGCTGTCCGGAGAGGTGGCTGTAGGATGAGTTTGGTCGGGAGTGTAACCGCTCGGTCAGAATCCACTCTAGGCGCCCCCGGCAGCGGGCCGCGCCATCGCCTACCATTGCCGGATGTGCAGCGAGGAACCGGTATGAGCGAGGAGGCCAAGGTGCTGTTCGCCAACGAGGCATTTTATCTGGCATTCAGCGCGGGCGACGAATCTGCTATGGACGCTCTGTGGGCCCGTGTCGCCCCGGTGTGCTGCGTGCATCCCGGCTGGCGACCGCTCAGCGGTCGTGACGAGGTAATGGCAAGCTGGCGCGGAATCCTGGGGAGCGGCCCGCCAGGCTACATACGCTCTCGCGGGTCCAAGGTCTATTTGCATGGCGAGATGGCTGTGGTCACCTGCTACGAGCAGGTGGATGAGAACCTGCTCGCCGCCACCAATCTGTTCGTGCGTGAGCAGGGCGAGTGGCGACTATGTCACCATCACGCCGGTGCCTGTCACGACAGCGGTGTCGAGCTGCCGCCGGAGCCGGAGGCTTCAGTGCAATGAGCCGGCACCAAGACCAGGGCGGGGACTGGCCCGTCAAGGGGCGGGACGCATCAGCAGGGCGTTGATGGTGCCGCGGATGCCCTGCAAGTGGAGCTCAAAGCTTCCAACTCTGGCCGCCAGTTGGGCCGACACCGAGCCATCCAGGTTCAGCGCCTCGCTGGCGTCGGTGGCGAGCAGAATATAGTCGGCCACGGCCCATAGTGGCAGTCCAGCGGTGGCGGCGGCATGCAATACGATCCGCCCGGAACCGGCCGGGACCTGTCCGTTTCCTGCCACTAGCATGAGCCACAAGGATCGATCGGATAGCGCCACGACGGAACGGGCGGTGCTGCGAGCGCCTGCGCGCCTGCCCACCAGCGAGCGCCCACCGGCGACGATGCGATCGATGGATTGCAGGGCTTGCTGGGCGCCGGGCTGGTATTGGCTGCGGTGCACGATGCGCAGATCCCCGTCGCGCAGCTCGAGAATCCCTGACCCGCCGCCGAGTCGGTAGGGCGCCGCCACCTGGCCATCGGCGACCACCAGCCCCATAGCCGTCCCGTCCACATCGTAGAAGCCGCCGTTGATGGCGACCCAGGGGCCGGAGTCTTCGGGGAGAAAGTCCTGGAAGGGGCGCACTGTCGCCGCGGCGGCGACCCTCAGCTGGACCGGTAGCGGAACGCGGGCTCGCCACACCCAGCCCGACGCGGCGTCCAGGTACCAGCGTTGACGCTCCACCACCAGACCTTGGGCTGCGGCCAATTGCTCGACCGGCTCGACCCTCAGGGTGGGCTCCGCGGCCACTGCCTCGGTGGTGGCAGGACGCACCAGGGCAAGCACCGCCAGCAGCAGGGCCCCGCAAACCGCGTGCTTCACCCGAGCAACAGATCCTTGGCCCGGTTGATGGCCGCCGCCAGATAGCCCGAGCCACCTCGGTCTGGATGCAAGCGCTGCATCAGCCGTCGGTGAGCGTCGCGAATCTCGGTTTCGCTGGCGCCCGGCGCCAGGCCCAGGATCTCGTAAGCCTCCTCCTTGGTCATGCCGCCATCCCGGGAGCTGTCATTGGCCTCGGCGTGGGCATCGGCGTTGCGCCATTCGTCGCCGTGAGTCCGGTCGAGGTAGGTCTCGAGCAGCGGCGCTGCCTGGGGATCGAAGCTGCGGAGCTCTGCCAGCAGCAGCAGCAGGTCGCGCAGGGATAGCTGGTCCAAGGTCCGACCAGCAAAACGCCCACGCAGCACCCTTCCCGACACCCGACCGGAGCCGTGGTCGAGGCTCATGTTCAAGTAATCGGTTTCCACCTGCGACTCGCGCTCGCGGGCTGAGCCGCTTCCCGCTGCCGTTCTGGCTCCCTGGACCCCTGCGGACAAGCCCAGAACCTTGCCGAGCAGGGGGGCGTAGCGCAGCAGCGGTGCCAGCCGCTGGGCCGCCACCAACAGTGATCCGACCAGCGCCACCAACCAGTTGAGGCGCCCCGTCGCCACCAAGAGGACGACTACTCCAATTGCCACCCAGATACCGATGCGCTTGACCCGCTGGCGGGCCGCTGGTGGCGCTGTGGTCCTCAACCATCGGTAGAGCAGCACCCCACCCACCACGAGGGCGGCGAGCAGAACCAGATTCGGTGGCAAGATCAGCGTCCCTCCAGCTGGTGTGCCAACTGTCGCAGATTGGAGCTGCTGCTGGCGGCTAGCTGTCGGAGCGCGGTCTTGCCCCCGCTGGCGTACACGGCCACGGCGGTCAAGAGCTCCCGCAGCTGTCGGGCGCTGCCACTATCGAAGCGACCAAAGGCGCCGCGGGTGATGCGAGCGATCTCGGCGAAACACCGCTGAGCGCGACGATCATGGCCCTCCAGGAACATGAACGCGGGCGTTCCCCGCAGCCCGAGCTCACCGGCGGAGCGGTACAGTCGCTCTGGGTTCTCCTCGATGCAGTCGCCTACGAAAACCAGAGCATTGACCGGGCTCCTGGCACTCTCGACGGCGCCATGCCGCAGCACTCGTTCGAGCTGGGTCAGGCCACCACGACAACTCACGGCCGTCATCTGTTGTAGCAACGCCGGGGCATCCGCGAGCCAATCGCCGGCGTGGAACTCGCGGTGGCCGCGGTAGTACGCCAGCTGGATCTGCAGGCCGCCGAGACCGGCGGCGGCATCGAACATCTCGGCCTGGAGATGGCTCGCTTGATCCCACGTAGGCTCGCGACTCGCCGTGGCGTCAATGGCGAAAATCAGTCGCCCCCGGCCGGCATTCGCCGAAACTGGCGCCCGCGCAACTTGCTTCAAGAATGCGTGGACCTCCTGCGACCGCTGACCCGATTGAAGGTCGTGCTTGCTATCGCTCATTGCATCGTACACAAATGGTGATCTTGATCAGTGTGACCTCGTTTGACCGGCAATGTTAGCGTACCGAAGATTTGCTCTTGACCGAGATCAGTGCGGGAGCGGGTCAACGCTGTTAGTCATGGTTGGATGAGACTGCCGAGGCGAGGGGAGGTCATGCCATCGCAGACCCTGGAGAAACTCCTGCAGGAACATCGCGAAGCACGAACGCTGATGGAATTGTTGGAGGAGCAAGCCCTGCTGAGCCCGGAGCAGGCGCTGGATGCCGCGCTCGTGTGCGACATCATGCACTACATGACCCACTATCCGGACCTGTTCCACCATCCCAGGGAGGATGCAGTACTACGCTTCATGGCGCAGGTACGTCCGCAGGCCGCCGACTGGGTGCCTCGACTGGAGCAGGAACACCAGGAGATTGCCAAGGCCGGCAAGGAGCTTCTCAACCTGCTGCGGGGGCCATTGGCGGCCGAGGGGGAGCGGCGAGTGGTGACCGAGCAGGCGCTACGCTACGTGGACAGAATGCGAGCCCACATGCGCATTGAGGAGGAGGAGTTCTTTCCGGCGGCCCACCGTTGGCTGGACGAGCCCGACTGGGAGGAAATCGACACCGCGCTACCGTGTCCGGCGAACCCGCTGTCGTCCATGGGGCCGAGCGACCAGTACCGTGTACTGGAAAAACAGTATCACTCTCGGCTCAGCTGGCTCCTCGGCGATCGCGAGCAACAATAGTCGCTTTGATCCATGGTGACGGTCCCACTTCGAGCTCCGCGATGATCTCGACGCCCGGCCCCACGGTGGCCCGGCATGCCCTGGAGGGCTACTGCAGGAGATCATGATGCCAAAGTACCCACCGGCCCAGGCTGTTGGCGGTCGCTCGATGAGCCCGGAGCCCATCGGCCGGGAGCCGCTTAGCATCGCTCCAACTTTCCCCGGAGCCGCCGTAACCGT
>CAZLYT010000354.1:0-6853 GCA_964563515.1 uncultured Candidatus Competibacteraceae bacterium
AGCTGCACCAAGCCATTCGAGTCGCTGCTCGATGCCTCCAATGCGACTATCGTGCGACGAGGTCGGGCGCACTCGGCGGCATCGTCGAACCGACCCAGGGTCGCTTGGTAGTCGGGTCCCCAGGCGGCCGGTCTGGCAGCGGTCACGACAAGCGTCCGTCACAGTGAAGCGAGGGTACCCGCCCAGCGTCGCCGCCACCAGTGGCGTGGTGGTGGAACTGTACCTTGACGGCTTCGCCGTTAGTTGCCTGCTGTCTGTATATCCGGTCTTGATTGTCAACGGTCGATGGACTTGGAGCGCGGATAGACCGAGCTCAAGGAATCACCAAGGCTCGTATTCGATCTTGGACGCTGTGCCGACGGGGCGGCTTTGGTTCTAGGGCTACTGGACGACGAGGAAGTAGTTGGCGGCACAGGTGCCGCCGTTGGCCCGGTTGCCGGGCAGGTTGAGGTTGCCGGTACGGTTGGTGGCGCGGTAGAGGCGGTAACGACTCACCGAGCCACCGGCGGCGCGGACCTCCAGTGAGGTGGCGCCGAAGCCCTGGGTGGTGAGCCAGCCCGGGGCGACGGCATTGGCGTCGTAGGCCACATACACCGTCACCGGTGCATTGCCGAGATTCACGGAGAGCGCGCTGGTGGCGGTCTTGGTGCGATCGGCATTGGCGGTCATCACCCAGACGGCCTCGGTGAGGGCGGCCGGGACGTCGGTGAGGGTATAGCTCTCATCGATGTAGAAGCTATCCCCCACCTCGAGCAGGTTCTGCTTGTAGGTCCAGGGGGAGAGGTTCTCCAGGATGTAGGTCGGCGCCGCGCACCAGTCGCCGGGCTGTACGCCGCTGCCGCTGAGGGCATCGTGGAGCACATGGGCGAAGACCCGATAGCCGAGCCCGTTGGGATGGAGGTTGTCCTCGAACAGGCTGAAACGGTTGATGGCGGGGCCCTGGCCATCGGCGGCACGCAGGAAGCAGGAGAACAGGTCCGCCCCGAGACGGATGCCCGGGCGGGTAACCACCTCCTGGGCGATCATCTGGTTGTAGGTGCGGATGCGCTGGGTGCGCTGGACGTTGTTGAGCGGATCGAGGATGGGGTTGGTCTTGGCCCCTTCGCCGAAGGCTGGAGGCAGTAACGAGACGATGGCCTCCATTCCGCTTGGCAGCTCGCCGATGATCTCGAGCAAATTGCCCTTGAGGGTATTGTTGCAGTCGCCGGGCTGGCTGTAGCTGCAGCCAGCCCCCGAGGGCAGGGCGACGGAGTTGTTGGAGTCGTTGGTGCCGATCAGGATCAGCGCCTTGTTCGCCAGTGGATTGCGCTCGAGGTTGCCTTGCAGGCGCTCGATGAGCAGTTGATCGCTGCGATCGCTCGGCACGCCCTCGTTGACCACCAGGTTGGGATAGCCGGAGCTGGCACCGAGCAGCTCGCCGAGCACGCCGGCCCAACCGCGAGTGCCGATGCTGCGCCCATCGAGGGACTGATTGTCGCGCTCGAGGTTGTCGCTGGTGCCATTGGTGATGCTGTCGCCAAGCGCCAGGTAGTGGTTGCTGCTGACCGCCTCGAGGCCCACGCCCACGGCGACGTTGGTATCGCGGTCGAGCTCGGCGGACTGGGCATTGCGAAGGAGTGCCACCAGCACATGCTCACCGGGCTGCACACTGGCACAGGTGGCAACGAAGTGCCCGGCCTGGGGCTGGGAGCTGACGCCGCAGGGCTGACCGTCGAGCTGGAAGCTCACGCCCGCGCCGCTGGGGAGGTTGAGGGCGATGGCCGAAGCGCTGAGGTTGCGCGGCCCGTTGGGATAGAGCGAGTAGGCCAGCGGGGCGGAAATGACCACCTGGGGCGTGGTGTCATTGGCGGTCACCAGCACGTTGTCGAAGCGCGCCGCATCGCGGGTGTAGAGTCCTACGCTGCCGGTGGCAAGGGAGCTATCGCGCACGGCCATGATGGGATCGCCGTCACGGTAGATCTGGAACAGCGGCCCCTTGGCCTCGACCACGATCTCCATGGGCCGCTCGGCGATGTAGCCGCGCGCATCCCGGGCCAGGGTGACGAAATTGCCGTTGACCTTCTTCTCCAGGCGGGTGAAGCCGTAGGCGGCATTCAAGCTCAGGCGGTAGTAGGCGTCGCTGCTCTGGTAGCGGAACACCACGCCCACGTCGTCGCCCTCGGCGGCGAGCGGGGTGATCTCGACCTGGAAGCGGAAGTCGGTCAACGACGAGGCCGTGCCAAGATAGCTCATGGTGCCTCGACGATAGGAGCCGTCCAGCGCTGAGCTCTGCACTCCGTTGAACTGGAAGTAAGCTTGATTACCACCGCCCTCGGGGACCACGCTCCAGTCCGCGGCAGCGCCGGTATCGTTCACAACCACCCAGCCTTGGGCGCTGCCGTCGTCGAAGTTTTCCTCGATGGGCAGCTGACCACCGCCACCGCCGCTGCCACCGTCGATGGGGCTCTCACTCGGACCGCTGCCGGTCGGGACGAAGCCCGGATCGGAGGTGACAACGATCTTGTCGATGATGGAGCCCGACTCGCGCATCCAAAGGTTGATGGTGTGCACGCCGGTGCTGGGAACGACCACGGTATTAGAGCCGCTGGTCCAGACATAGCCCGCCCGGTCGGCGTAGCCGATGTTACCGGCAGTGGACACCTCCTGTCCGTTGAGACCGAGATGTAGGGAGTTGGAGCTCGCGTTTGACCCCAGTGCACGAACCCATAGGTAATGCGTGCCGCTGCGGTTGAATGCGATGGGGAAATCCAGCCGCGGACTGTTGGCGGCGTAGTTGGTCTTTTGATTGACACTGTCTTCCGGCAGCGCGCGCATGGCGCCGCTACCAGAAAAGCCCGCAGTGGGGCTGCTCTCTGGTTGCCACTGATGCCCGCCCTGCGAAACAGATGCGGCAAAGCTCTCGGCCTCTACTGAGACCAGGCCTTCGCTGTTTTGCTGGAACGCGCCGGTTCCACCGCCGCCGCCTGAAGTGGGGGCGACGCTGATGGTCACCTGCTCGCTATCGGTGAGGTTGGCGTCGACGGCGTCGATGGCCGTGAAAGTTACGGTGTAGGTTCCGGCGCTGCCGACCTGTGGCCAGCTGAAACTTCCCGAACCGTTGGTCCCTCCCGTGAAGGTCGCCCCGTTGGGTAACCCACTGGCGGCAACCAGCGGGGCTTGGCCATCGGCGTCGGATGCCGTCACCGCAAAGGAGAGTGTCCCTCCCTCGATCGCGCTCTTGGACCCGACGGGCGTAAGCACGGGGGCCTGATTGGTGCCACTACCACCGCCGGTACCGATGGGGCTCTCACCGGGGCCGCTGCCTGTCGGGACAAAGGTGGGGTCGGTGGTGAGCACGACCTTGTCGACGATGGAACCCGACTCGCGCATCCACAGGTTAAGTGTGTGCACTCCAGCGGCCGACACGGTGATGGTGTCGGCACCCGAAGTCCAGACATAGCCCGCTTTTGGCGCGATGGAGATGCCAGCGGCCGTGGGCACCTCCAAACCATCCAACCCCCCATGCACCGAGTTCGAGCCGCCACTGGGGCCTGCCGCCCGCAGCCAGACGTAGTGAGTGCCCCCCTGGTTGAACTCGATGTCGAAGTCAAGCCGGGGACTACTGCCAGCGTAGCCACTGGCAATGTTGACACCATCCTCGGGCAGCGCGCGCACGGTTCCCGCCCCCGAGTAACCGGACGCAGGATTGGTTTCGGGCTGCCACTGGTGACCGCCCTGAGCCAGAGAGAAGGTGAAACTCTCCGCCTCGACCGAGACCAGTCCCTGGGCGGATTGCTGAAATGCGCCGCTGGCGCCCCCGCCCGAGCTGGAATCGACGGTAATCGCGACCAGTTCGCTATCGCTTAGCGCCGTATCGACGGCGTCGGTGGCTCGGAAGGTGACGGTGTAGACGCCGGCATTGCCGGCCACCGTGGGCCAGCTGAAGCTTCCGACGCCACTGCCCTGGTCGGTAAAGCTGGCGCCGGTGGGGAGCCCAGAAACCGTGAGCAGCGGCGGCAGCCCGTCGCCGTCGGAGGCTGTCACGGTGAAAGCCAGGGTGCTACCTTCCGTCACCTCTCGGGAGCCAATGCTGGCGAGGACGGGCGGAACGTTGACCGAGCCCCCGGCCTGCGGGCTTTCCACCGGACCGCTCCCCGATGGGAGGAAGCCCGGATCCGACGTGACGACGATCTTGTCGACGATGGAGCCCGATTCCCGCATCCACAGATTCAGGGTGTGCAGCCCGGCACTGGGGACGACCACCGTCTGGGTACCTCCGGCCCAGACGTAGCCCGAGCGATCGGCATAACCGATGGCTGCGGCCGTGGGGATTTCTTGCCCGTTGAGCCCCAAGTGTACCGAATTTGAGCCAGCGCTGGGTCCCAGGGCGCGGATCCACAGGTAATGGGTGCCGCTGCCGGTAAATTGGACGGGGAAGTCCAGCCGCGGGCTGTTGGCGGAGTAGTCGGTCTTCTGGTTGACGCTGTCCTCCGGAAGCGCGCGCACCGTGCCGCTTCCGGAATATCCCGCGATCGGGTTGTTTTCGAGCTGCCACTGATGACCACCCTGGGGTACCGAGGTGGCAAAGCTCTCGGCCTCCATGGAGACCAAACCTTGGGCATCCTGTTGGAAGGCGCCGTAGGCGGCGTTGTAGGGGGCCAGAAACCCAGTGCCGCCGAGGAAGAGCAGACCAGCGAAGGGCAGGCTCGCTGCCCGCATCCCTGCAATGAACCGACTCATGATTTTCAGAATGTCCTCGACCTCAACCGCCTCAGCGGACCCACACCTAGGCTTCTTGCCCGAGGCGTGCATGGGAATGGTTCGAGCTTGAGGCAAGCTTGGAACCAGCTTTGTTAACCGACTGATATCACTATGGAATATAATAGAAAGCTGTTGTTTTCGAGCCGCAATCAGGGCAAACTGTAAAAGTGCTTGAACAAGGGCCACTTACCCACCGGCTAGCGACGAAGCGTAACACTGTGGCGATGTGGACCGCAGTTTCCTTACGAGTTCAGCCGTTGTGCCCTCGCGGCCGATCGGGGCCCGTCGCTGGCGTGAGACTTGCCTATCGGTCGCCAAAGAGCTTACACAAGCTTGCCTGCGCAAGCCGAAGGCTCGACAGCGAACCCCGGTTTGGCTCCGGAGAACCCCGAACCACATGCGAATGAAGTTGGCCCGTGTCTGGGCACGAATCTGTATGCGATTTGCCGGCAGAAGCGCATTCGGTCGTTTTTGGGCCGCCGCCGCCGGGCTCGGCCAGCCACCTTACAAGGGGCGCCGACATCTGGCCCGGCTGGCGGATCGTGGCTATCTGGCACCTAGCGCACAAGTGCACGGGGGCGACGTACAAATGGGGCGGAACTCGTTTGTGGGCGACGGCGTCGTGCTGTATCAGGGCCCCGACGGTGGCGGCATCGGCATCGGCGACCGCTCCTCCGTCCACCGAGATTGCATCTTTGAGACCGGGGAGGGCGGCAGCATCGAGATCGGCCGCGACAGCCATATCCAGGCCCGTTGCCAGCTTTCCGCCTACAAGGGGTCGATACGAATCGGCAACGCCGTGCAAGTGGCGCCGGGTTGCGGTTTCTACCCCTACGAGCACGGAACCGCGGCCCACATTTCCATGCGTGAGCAACCGCTGCACTCCAAGGGCGATATCGTGGTGGGTGACGACGCCTGGTTGGGCTTTGGTGTGGTCTTGCTGGATGGCACGAGAATTGGGGCCGGCGCCGTAATTGGAGCCAGTTCGGTGGTCAAGGGCACAGTGCCAAGCATGGCAATTGCAGTAGGTTCACCCGCCCGTGTGGTGGGTTACAGAGAGGGCGCGGAGACGGCGACCGACGAGACACCCCAAGGCGCGTCGGCCGCAGGGCAACCATCATGAGCAGTTCGGACCGTCCACTGGTCAGCGTCATCACCCCGGTCATGAACGGAGAACGCTTCCTGGACGAGGCGATTGGAAGCGTGCGGGCGCAGGCTTATGACAACTGGGAGTACGTGATCGTCGATAATTGCTCCGACGACCGCACCGGGGAAATTGCGGCCGCCCACGCGGCGCAGGACGATCGAATCCGCGTGGTTCGTAACGCGCAGCGACTGCCGATGCTGCCCAACTGGAATCACGCCATGACGCAGATGTCGCCGCAAAGCGTGTACTGCAAGGTTTTGCACGCTGACGACACGCTGTTGCCGGGATGTCTCGAGCAGATGGTGGCGGTCGCAGAGGCGCATCCCAAAGTCGTTCTGGTCAGCGCTTATCGAATCGACGGGCAGACCCTCAATCTGTTCGGCGCGGTGCCATACCCCAAGCAATGCGTGTCGGGCCGGGAGACCTGCCGGCGCCGGTTTCTGGGGGCGCCGGATGCCTTCGGTTCTCCCTCATCCGTGATGTATCGCAGCTCCGAGGTGCGGCGACGTCAGCCTTTCTACAACGAGGGCAACCTGCATGCGGATACAGAAGCCTGCTTCGAGCTGCTGCGTGAAGGTGACTTTGGTTTTGTCCATCAAGTCCTGACCCACACCCGCCGACACACCGAGACCGAGACCACCAAGGCCCGACCGCTGAATACCCATGGCGCGGGTCGCCTACAGATCCTGAAAAGCCTGGGGCCAGAGTTCCTGTCCGCCGAAGAGTACCAGTGTGCGTTGCGACGGAGCCTCAAGTACTACTACCGCTTCCTCGGTCAGCACCTGGCGAGCCTGAGCGATGCCGAGATTCGCAGACACCACCGCGACGCTCTGGAACGGATCGGGGAGCGATTCAGTCTAATGAAGGTCGGTAGCGCGGCCATTGTCGAAGGCAGTCGGCAACTGGCGATCAAGGCCCTCACCTAGGGCGGTCTCACCTGGATCCAGAACGCAGGCATGGCCAATC
>CAZLYT010000355.1:0-5815 GCA_964563515.1 uncultured Candidatus Competibacteraceae bacterium
TTGGTGCCCGAGAAGTAGGGGTCGGTTACCAGCCCGGTCTTGTCCCTGAAGGTCTGCGCCAGCCCCCGAGACTTGAGCTGATCACAGAAGCCGGCGGTACGCCGGTCCTGCCAGACGATGGCGCGGCCCACGGGCTTGCCGCTCTTGCGGTCCCACAGCACCACGGTCTCACGTTGGTTGGTAATGCCGATGGCCTGGACCTCACTGGACTTGATCCCGGCCTGCTCGAGGGCCTGTCCCACTACCCGCCGCGTGACCTGCCAGATCTCCTCGGCGTCGTGCTCGACCCATCCCGGTTTGGGATAGTGCTGGGTGAATTCGGAGTAGGCCTTGGTCTTCACGCTGCCATCGTGGTCGAAGATCAGTACCGTTGAGCCGGTGGCGCCTTCGTCGATCGCCAGTACATAGCCCTTGCTCATCGGTGTCACTCCCCTCTCTAGCCTCTTGCGCCGCAGCAGCCGCGACGATCTGCGATGTGGCGTCCCTACCGGTGTGGTGTACGTGGATGCCTCTTGAAGGGTAGACAAGTCCCCGTCAAGCCACGGTGATGTCCGACGACAGGTAGACGTCCTCCAACGCTTGCAGCAACGCAACACCTTCGCTGAAAGGCTTCTGAAACGCCTTACGACCGGCGATCAAACCCATGCCACCCGCGCGCTTGTTGATGACAGCGGTGCGCACCACTTGCCTCAGGTCGTCCGCGCCCGAAGCGCCGCCTGAATTGATCAGGCCCGCTCGCCCCATGTAGCAGTTGGCCACCTGGTAACGGGCCAGGTCGATGGGATGATCGCTGGTCAGCTCGCTGTAGACCTTGTCATGGGTGTGGCCAAAACCGACCGCCCTATAGCCGCCGTTGTTCTCCGGTAGCTTCTGCTTGACGATATCGGCTTTGATGGTCGCCGCCAGGTGAATGGCTTGGCTGGTGAGGTCGGAGGCAACGTGGTAGTCGACGCCATCCTTCTTGAAACTCTCGTTGCGCAAATAAGACCAAAGCACCGTGACCATTCCCAACTCGTGGGCTCGCGCGAAAGCTTCGCTGAGCTCCTGTATCTGGCGACGGCTACCGGGCGATCCAAAATAGATCGTGGCCCCGACTGCGACGCAACCCATGGCTTGGGCCTGCTCCACGCTGGCAAACATGGTCTGGTCATAAATGGGCGGAAGGGTCAAGGTCTCGTTATGATTGAGCTTGAGCATGAACGGGATCTTGTGCGCATAACGCCGCGCCACCGAAGCCAAAACACCCAATGTCGAGGCGACGCAATTGCAGCCCCCTTCGATGGCCAGCTCGACAATGCTTTTGGGATCGAAATAGATGGGATTTGGAGCGAACGACGCACCGGCGGAGTGCTCGATTCCCTGGTCGACGGGCAAAATCGTCACGTAGCCGGTTCCGGCCAGTCGACCGTGATTGAATAGCTTCTGCATTGCGCTCAGCACGCTCGGGGGCCGATCGCTGTCCACCATGACCCGGTCGACAAAGTCCGGCCCAGGCAGATAAAGACTCTCCTTGGCAATGCCTTTACAGCTATGAGTGAGCAGGCTTTCGGCTTCATCACCGAGCAATGTGACAATATCGTTCATGAGAGAGTTCTCCTATGTCTGCCTGGGCCGATCCGAAGGTGGCGGGAAGAATTCAAGCTGAGCCTTGCGCTTCTCGGTGGTAGGCGACGACCCGCTCCACTTCGTGCTTCGAGCCCAGCACCACGGGGCAGCGCTGGTGCAAATGTTCGGGTCGGATTTCCATGATTCGCTCGAGTCCAGTCGAGCTCGCGCCGCCGGCCTGCTCGACGATAAAGCTCATGGGGTTGCCTTCGTAAAGCAGCCGCAACTTGCCGGGTTTATCGGGATCCTTACTGTCCCACGGGTACAGAAAGATCCCGCCATTTATGAGCAGGCGGTAGACATCCGCCACCATCGAGCCGACATAGCGCATGTTGAAGTGGACGCCACGATCGCTGTCGGTACCATGCATGCATTCGTTAACGTAGCGTTGCATGGGCGCAGCCCAGTAGCGCTGGTTGGCCATATTGACGGTGAAGTCCCGGGTGGCGGCGGGCACCCGGATGTCTGGGTGCGTTAGTAAGTAATCGCCGGAGCCTATGTCCAGGGTAAAGCCATTGACTCCATTGCCGGTGGTCAATACCAGCACAGTGGCCGGACCGTACAAGGTGAAACCGGCGGCTACCTGATCGGTGCCGGGCTGCAAGAAATGATCGTTGGTGGCCTCGGTGACGCCTTCAGGGCATCGCAGAATGGAAAAGATGGTACCGACACCACCGTTGATATCGATATTGGAGGAGCCGTCCAAAGGATCGAACAAGCACAGATAGTTACTCACAGTGCTATCGGTGCGCACCGGCACAGAGTCATCCATCTCCTCGGAGGCGATCCCAGTCCAGTGACCACTCCAGGTCAGCTCTTCCAGCAGGACGTCGTTGGATATGACGTCCAGTTTCTTTTGGGTTTCGCCTTGCACATTGGCGTTATCGGTCGATCCCCAAGTCCCGCCCAGAGCCCCGCCGCTGACCAAGTAGGCGATCTTTCGAGTAGCCTGCGCCAGGTCCTCCATTGCAGCGGCGATCCTGGGGAGATTCGGGTCGCCGGCGTGCTTCTTGAGCAGAAACTGTCTCAACGTGATCAAGGTGGGTGTGGTCATGTTGCGCTCTCGGTTGATGGGTCGCTTTCAGGAAGGCGCAGTTGCCCCGACGCGAGCTCTACAGTGATTCAGGCCCGGCGGGGGAAGGTCATCCCTAAATCACACGACCTGCGCGCCATGCCGCCAGTAGCTCGTCGTAATCCACCGTCACACCTTGACCCTCCTCGTCAGCGAGCTTGGGCTTGGGAGCACCCGGCTGGTCGAGCCAAACCTGCGGATCGCGAGCCTCGCCGATCCTGGGCTCGCATTGCTCCATGGACCCCATTTGCTGTAGCCGCGCCAGCAATTCGTCTTGCGCCGCAGCCAGATTGTCGAGGGCCTGTTGCGGCGTGGCTCGACCGCTGACCACCTCGGCAACTCGGGTCCACCACAGCTGGGCGAGCTTGGGATAGTCGGGCACGTTGCTGCCGGTGGGGGTCCAAGCCTGGCGCGCCGGGCTGCGGTAGAACTCCACCAACCCACCCAGACGCGGCGCCGCCTCGGTCATGGCCTCTGAGCGCAGGTCGCTGTCGCGAATCGGGGTCAGACCCACCAAGGTCTTGCGCAACGACACGCTCTTACAGGTGGTGAACTGGGCATAGAGCCAGGCGGCCTGGCGCCGTTGCACCGGGGTGCTGTTCATGAGCGTCCAGGCGCCGCAGTCCTGATAGCCGAGCTTCATGCCAGGCTGCCAGTACGCGCCGTGGGGCGAGGGGGCAACCCGCCATTTGGGCGTACCGTCCGCATTGACCGCCGGCAGTCCCGGCTTGAGAAGGTCTGATGTGAAGGCCGTGTACCAGAAGATCTGTTGGGCAATATGCCCCTGTCCTGGCACCGGCCCGGAGTCGGAGAAGTCCATTCCCAACGCCTCCGGGGGCGCGTAGCGTTGCAGCCACTCCAAGTACTTACGCAGTGCGTAGATGGCTGCGGGGCTGTTCAGCGCGCCCCCCCGGCTGACGCTGGAGCCCACCGCGTGGCAGTCCTCCACGCGGATCCCCCACTCATCGACCGGCGTCCCGTTGGGTAACCCCGGATCTCCCACGCCGGCCATGGCGAGCCAGGCGTCGGTAAAGCGCCAGCCCAGATCGGGGCTGCGACCGCCGTAATCCATGTGTCCGTAGACGCGCTCCCCGTCGATTTCCCGCACCTCATTGGTGAAGAACTCGGCAATGTCCTCGTAGGCCTTCCAGTTACGGGGCACGCCGAGCTCATAGCCATAGCGGCTGCGGAAGCCGTCGCGCAGGTCTTGACGGCTGAACCAGTCGTGGCGAAACCAGTACAGGTTGGCGAACTGCTGGTCGGGCAGCTGATAGACCTTGCCGTCGGGGGCGGTGGTGAAGCTGAGCCCGATGAAGTCGTCCAGATCCAGGCTCGGCAGCGTGTAAGTCCCACCCTCTCCCTCGATCCAGTCGGTAAGTGGCACGGCGCCCTGATAGCGGAAGTGGGTGCCGATGAAGTCGGAGTCATTGACGTAGGCGTCGTAGAGGTTGCGGCCAGTGCGCATCTGCTGCTGGATGCGCTCCACCAGCACGCCTTCCCGAATGAGATCGTGGATGACGTTGATACCGGTGATCTCGTGGAAAGCCCGGGCCAGGTACCGGGCCTCGTAGACGTGGGTGGGAATGGTCTCCGAGACCACGTAGATCTGCTGGCTGCGAAAGCGCGCAGCCGCCTTGATGAAGAACTCCATCTCCTGCATCTGCTCGTCGAACGACAGGGTGGAGGGCGTGAACTCTCCGAGGATCCAGCGCCGTGCCGCCGCAAGACGGGTGCTGTCGACCTGGGACCAAGCCGCGGTGGCCGGCAAGGCCGCAGCGGCGCCCAGGGCGGCGGTGCGGCGTAGGAAGCGGCGTCGATCGGGGCTGTGGGGATGTCGGCGATCCATGGCGGCCACTATCGAAAGTTGATGTTGCTGGGATCCTTGAGCGCCAGATACAGCAACCCGGCCAGGACGGCACCGATGACGGGCCCCAGCACGGGGATCCACGCATAGCTCCAGTCGCTATCCCGCTTGCCGCCGGGGATCGGCAGCAATGCGTGCATCAGTCGCGGCCCCAGGTCACGGGCGGGATTGATGGCATACCCGGTGGTCCCTCCCAGGGACAAACCGATGGCCAGCACCAGCAGACCGACCGGAAGCGCGTCGAGCGCTCCCAAGCCGAACACCGACACCGCCAGGAACAACACCGTGAACACCAGCACGAAGGTGCCGACGACCTCCGAGATCAAATTCTCGGGCACATTGCGGATACCCGGGCCGGTGCAGAACGTCGCGAGCTTCAGGTCCTTGTCCTCGGTGACGGCGTAGTGGGGCCGATACACCAGCCACACCAGTGAGGCACCGATGAAGGCGCCGAGAAACTGCGCCAGGACATACATGGGAAGCAGCCCCCAATCGAACTTGCCGGCGATGGCGAGGCCTATCGACACGGCAGGGTTCAGGTGGGCGCCGCTGAAAGCACCCACCGTGAACACGCCGACGAAGACCGCCATCCCCCAACCCCAGGTGATCACGATCCATCCGGAGCCATTTCCCTTGGTGCCCGTGAGCACCACGTTGGCGACCACACCGTTGCCGAGCAGGATCAACAGGGCGGTACCGATCACTTCTCCCAGAAATGGATTCATTGCAGGCGTCCTCGTGGCTTTGGCGGTTGGCTGCTGCGTCAGCCGATTGGGGCCCTGGGGCTACCCAAGTGCAGCCGGTTGCGTGAGCCAGTGCTAACAATTGGTCTCGAATCGTGGGACGGCGTCGCTGTGGCCGCGTCGGAACAGGCTGGCGCTTAGGCCTCCTGGTGCTCGGGCTCTTCCCACCCTTTGGCGCGCTCTACGGCTTTCTGCCATTGACGGTAGAGCTTGTTGCGCTCGGCCTCGGCGAGCCCAGGCTCGTATCGTTGGGCCAGCTTCCACTTGGCATCCAGCTCATCTCGGCTCTTCCAGAAGCCGACAGCCAGGCCCGCCAAATAGGCGGCGCCCAGGGCCGTGGTCTCGGTGATCCGTGGCACCTCGACAGGGACGTTGAGGATGTCGGCCTGGAAATGCATCAGGAAGTTGTTGACGGAGGCGCCGCCGTCGGCGCGCAGCTCCTTGAGCTTGATGCCGGATTCCTCTTCCATGGCCTCGACCACGTCGCGGGTCTGGTAGCACATGCTCTCCAGTACGGCGCGGGCCACGTGA
>CAZLYT010000356.1:0-7537 GCA_964563515.1 uncultured Candidatus Competibacteraceae bacterium
TGGCAGCGATGAGCAAGTCGCGGTCTATTGCGCAAGCGTTGACAGCGCAACGGCCGGGGGCGTGCACGGTTTGCCCGAGGAGGGGGAGGACATCCGGGCCTTCTCGCTTCCGCGCACAGAGGCCATGCGCCTGTTGGACGAAGGCCTGATCCGCACGGCGCCAGCGGTGGTGGCACTGCAGTGGCTGGCCTTGAACCACCCGCGGCTGCAACGGGCCTGGTCCTCGACCCACGGTGGTGACGGATGAGCGCTTAGCCTTACGCCAGCCCGCATGTTGGGCGGGGGCGCTGGATCATTCTGCGGCCTGCGCAATCACCCCCGACCCCCAACGCAACGTGTGGGTTAAAGCTTCTAGCTTCAGCACCATGGCGCGATACGGTAGTTCCGCATCGATGATTCAGCACTGGAAACGCACTCCCAGCAGCAGGATCTGGCGTTGCTCAGGCAACGACTCGAGTCTCGGGGCCGGGTTCAGCCGTGATCGGACGCCAGGTGGCCAGCGGCCATCAGCTCCAGGACCAGTCCTCTGGCGCCGGCCTCGGCGATCAGTGGGCGCAGCTCGTCGGCCGCGATACTTCGGCGGTTGCACAGCAGCTCGACCAGATCAGCAGCGCCTGCGGGCACCGGGAAAGCGTCGCCGTCGACGAACAACCACAGTGCCCCCTCTGCGTCCCGTGCGTACGCAAATCTCGATGCCCTCTCGCGCGTCAGGCTGTGACCGTGCCCAAGCAGGCGCTCGAGAGCGTCGTGGCGAGGCCGGCGCGCCGGCACAACGCTGCCAAGATTGGGTTTGGCTTCGGTGAGATAGCACCCCAGCCATAGGGGGAGGTGGTGTTCCACCTGGGCCGCCAAGTCGCGCCAAGCCGCGCGAAACCGATCCGTCACTTCGGGGCCGATCGCGCCGGGCGCCGTGGTGGGCTGCAAATCCGGGTCGGTGTAGCGGGGTTCCCCCTGCAGCCGCTCCAGCGCGTGGTCGAACAGGGACCCCAGCGCGTCGCGCCACAGCGGCGCGCGAAAGCCCACCGAAAGCGTCATGCAGTCATCACCGAGCGCGGTGCCGTGATGTGCAATTCGCGGCGGCAGGTAGAGCAAATCACCAGGCTCCAGGATCCATTGGTGGGTGGGCTCGAAGCGCTGCAGCAGGCTCAACTCACCATCCGTGCGAAGCTCTGGACCCTCGAGGGGGCCGGCACCCACCTGCCAGCACCGGCGGCCGCTGCCCTGAATCAGGAACACGTCATAATCGTCCAGGTGCGGCCCCACCGACCCGCCTTTGGTGGCGTAGCTGATCATCACGTCGTCCACCCGCCAGTCTGGAATGAAGCGGAACGCTTCCAGCAGCGAGTCGAGACGTGGATCATGCTTGTCCACATCCTGGACCAGCAGTGTCCACCCGGTTTCCGGCAGGGCGGCGAAGTCGGAAGCGTCGAAGGGGCCGTGGCGCAGCTCCCATGGCCCTTCCGAGCCCGCTCTCCTGACTAGTCGGGATTCCACGTCATCCTCGCAAGCCAGGCCGGCAAGCTCGTCTGCTGGGATCGGGCAGCCAAAGCCGCTGAGGCCTTGGCGCACCAGCAATGGTCGCTTGTGCCAGCACTGTCGCAGGAACTCGCTGCTGGATAGCCCTCCCAGCAACGTCCGCGGCGAGTCAAATGTCGCGGGCTTGACTGGCGGCATTTCCGGTGTAGGTGGCGGGTGTAAGTGCCAGCAGTCGATGCTCAACATCCGCAGGCAAACCCAGGTTGCGAATGAAATCCCGCAGCGCTTCGGGCTCGATCCGCTGACCCCGGGTAAGCGCTTTCAATCGCTCGTAGGGTTGCTCGATGCCATGGCGCCGCATCACGGTCTGCACCGCCTCGCCCAGCACCTCCCAATTACGATTCAAGTCTTCGGCGAGCTGAATTCGGTCCACCTCGAGCTTGCCTAGCCCGCGCTGCAACGCAGCGTAGCCCACCAAGGCGTGGCCCAGGGCCGTCCCCACGGTGCGCAGCGCGGTGGAATCGGTGAGGTCGCGCTGCCAGCGTGACACCGGAAGCTTGCGCGCCAGGTGATCGAGCAGCGCGTTGGCCACCCCCAGGTTGCCCTCGCCGTTCTCGAAGTCGATGGGGTTGACCTTGTGCGGCATGGTGGAGGAGCCCACTTCTCCGGACGTCGCGCGCTGACGGAAGTAGCCCAGAGCGATATAGCCCCAAAGGTCCCGAGCCAGATCGATGAGCACGGTGTTGCTACGGGAGATGGCGTCAAACAGCTCCGCTAGGTAGTCGTGGGGCTCGATCTGGGTGGTGTAGGGGTTCCAGTCGAGGCCAAGACGCGCCACCACGAACTGCTCCGCCAGCGCCGGCCAGTCCAGCTCCGGATAGGCCACTAGATGGGCGTTGTAGTTGCCCACTGCGCCATTAATCTTGCCCAGTATTGAAACCGCCGCCACTTGGCTGCGCTGCCGGCGCAGCCGCTGAACCACATTCGCAAACTCCTTGCCGAGGGTGGTCGGCGAGGCCGGTTGCCCGTGGGTGCGGGCCAGCATCGGTGTCGATGCCTCACCGTGCGCCAGGGCCGTGAGGGCGTTGATCAGGGCGTCCAGGGCTGGCAACAGGACTTGGCCCCGGGCCTCGCGCAGCATGAGCGCATAGGCCAGATTGTTGATGTCCTCCGAGGTGCAGGCGAAGTGGATGAACTCGACGACTGCCAAAAGCTCGGCGTTGGCAGCGAGCCGCTCCTTGAGAAAATACTCGACCGCCTTGACGTCGTGGTTGGTGGTGCGCTCGATCTGTTTGACGCGGTCTGCATCAGCCAGATCGAAGTCCTCGATCAGCCGCTCCAGGAGTTGCTGCGCCTCGGCGCTGAGGGGTGGCACTTCGGTGAGGTCGGGGTAGTCGGCCAGGGCCTGCAGCCACCGCACCTCGATCAGAACACGGTGACGGATCAGGGCGTACTCGCTGAAGATCGGCCGCAGGTCCTCGACCGTTTTGGCGTAGCGGCCATCGAGTGGCGATAGGGCAGTTAGCGGGTCGAGCTCCATAGGGCCTCCGGCTGGGGCGCGGCAGGCCGGCATGATACTCCAACCTGGGCAGTAGGCAGGGGCGGCAAGCTACCCCACAATGTGGGCCGCCCAATCTACCGTGAAGCAATGAAAGACCTAGACCAGCTGGTCGAGCTCACCGCTCGAGTATTGCGCGACACGCCCCCACCTTGCCGCTTGCCGGCGGCCTACCTGTTTGCGCAGACCGAGGACAACGAGGCCTCCGTGCTCGGCGCCGGCCTGGAGCTGCTGTGCGGAGAGCGAATCGAAGTGCTGCGGCTGCCTGGCTGCCCTGCCATCGCCGGATACCCCGGATTCAACCACTGGCAGGCAAAGCTGGTGGCCGCTGGCGCACCACCGCAGCGCATTGAGGCGGTAGCGCTCGAAGTGGCGGCGGGTATCAATACCAAGGTCGAAGCTGAAGCTGCCGTACGATTGGCGCTTGCTCGCGGTGATTGCGCGCTTGCGGTAGTGGCGGCGCCGTTCCATCAGCTACGTGCCTTCATGACGGCGGTGCGGGTGGCGCTGGCCGAGCATACGGCGCTGCGACTTTACAGCTTTCCGGGATTGGCGCTGCCGTGGGCGGAGCAGGTCACCCATTCCCAAGGTACCGTGTCCGCCACTCGAGCCGGGTTGATCGAGCCGGAGCTCAGGCGCATCGAGCGCTATACGGAGAAAGGTGATCTGATCCAAGTGCACCAAGTCCTCGACTACCTCGACCAGCGCGAGCGCTCCATCCAGTGAAACGCCTCTATGCCTCCGCCGACCGATTGATCGTGGGTCATTTGGCCGAAGCGCTACAAGCCCATGGGGTGCGCTGCCTGATTCGCAATCAATTTCTCGCGGGTGCTGCCGGCGAGCTGCCCGTGAACGAGACCTGGCCCGAGATCTGGGTGCTCGACGACCATGGTCTGGAAGCCGCCCGGGAGCTGCTGCGGGAGCTATTGGGTGACGACGACGATGCCCGGCGCTGGCGTTGCGACTGTGGCGAGGTATTGGATCCGCAGTTCATCCAGTGCTGGCAATGCGGGCGATTGCGCACACAAGCGAGGGGCCCGCACGGCACCGAGCCGGGGCGCTAGCCAGGTAGAGCCCGTGGTGCCCAAACAAAGCGCCTTTGAAGGTCCGAACCCGAGCTCACTAAATCGGTCACGGTTGCGGCTCCCAACGCAAAGCCAGATAGGCGGACAGACCTGGAGTGTTGAAGCCTGCCGCGAGTTGGTAGTCCTTGTCGAACAGGTTCTCGACTCGCGCTTCAAGACGAATGTCGCGGTGAATGGGCACAGCGCCCCGTAGATTGACCAGCCCGTAACCCCCCAGGGTATCGCTCACGTCCTCTCGCTGCGAGACCCCTATGAGCTCGCCTCCGAGCGTTGCCCCAGAATCGAAGCGGTAGTCCAGCTGCAGCGCGGCCTTGTGACGTGGTCTGCGCAGCAAGTCCTCACCGGTCTCTGTGTTGCGGGCCCGCTGCAGCGTCACTGCCACGCTGGTGAGCCAAGGGCCTCGGTTACTGGCGTAACTGAACTCCAAGCCGCGCAGGTGAGCCTCGTCGATGTTGATGGCCTGGAAATCCTGACCCTGAAAGACAATCAGATCCTCCACGTTGGTGGCGTAGAAGTCGATGCCGAAGGTCTCGGTTGGGCTCGCCTGGTAACGCAGGCCGCCGTCAACGCTGGTGGAGCTTTCCGGCTGCAAATCCGAGTTGCCGGCGAATTGCGGCGGGAGACCGGGGCCAAAGGAGACGCCAGGGCTGAACAGCTCGTTGGCATTGGGGGCGCGGAACGCTGTACCGTAGGACCCAAGCAGGCGCAAGGTGCTACTGAGTGCGTAGCCGACGGCTACCAGGCCGGTAGTCTTGCCACCGAAGCTGCTGTGATGGTCGTGCCGCAACGACGCCTGCAAGTCTACGGGTCCGAGGGGATATTGGGCATTGGCGTAGATGCCACGATTGGAGATGCGCTCGTCGTAGACGGTCTCGGCGAGCACCAAGTCCTTATTCACCACGTCATCCCGCCAGTAGTCGATACCCAGCGTAAAGCTGCCCGCCGTCGGCAGCTGGAAATCGTGCTGCCAGTCGGCGCTGAGACGCGCGGTTTCGAATCGCGAGGAGAAGGCGCTGTCGGTCTCCGAATCGTCCCGGCTCTGCGCCAGCAACAGCGATTGATCCCAGCCCTCCCGCAGAGTCGCCCGCAGCCGGGCGCTGAGCAGCTGATTGACGGTATCGCTCTCACCCTGATCGAACTCGTTGCTGCCCCTTGAGCGCCAACCACGAAGCTCCAGATCGGCAACGTCGCCCAAGGTGACACCGCCCGAGGCAGTGAGGGAGAAGTTGTCGTAGCTGTCATCGTCCGGGTCGTAGACAAAGGGACCCGAGGCCGGGTTAGTGGAGGAGAATCCTCGGGTGTCCTCATAGGAAGCCTGGAGGCTGGCCCGACCCGCCGGGCCTACGGCGCCGCCCCAGCCGACGTCGGCGAAGCCGGTGTGGTACGAGCCCCCTCCCAGCCGAAAATTCGGCCCGCTATTGTCCCGGGTGAAGATCTGTACCACGCCCCCAATGGCATCCGACCCGTACAGACTCGCCCGTGGTCCGCGGACGACCTCGATGCGCTCGATCTGGGCGGGTGACATCTGCTCGAAGGCGAACAGCCCATTGCTAGCCGCCGAGGCGCGCACCCCGTCGATCAGCACCAGCACCTGGTTCGAGTTGCTACCCCTGAGGAACAGGCTGGTCTGGCTGCCGGGCCCACCGGTGCGGGCCAAGTCGACACCCGCCTGCAGCCGCAGCAGCTCGAGCACATCGGGCGCCTGGGTACGGTCGATGTCCTGCCGGGTGATGACTGACACCGACGCGAGGGTGCCGGCCACGTTCTCCGCGGCGCGACTGGGCGTCACCACAATGGGGGGTAGCAGCTCGTCGGCCGAGGTGGTTCCTGAATAGACGCAGGCGACGATTAGCAGCCCGAGCAGGGCTGCGTGGCCTCGAGGTTTCATGGCGGCGACTCCGATTGGCGCACGGAAGCGCGGCTGGACCTACCGCCGTCGGCGAGGGGATGGGTAGCTGTAGCGCGAGCGATGGCAGCTACGGTGCGATCCGCCCTCCGCAAACGGCACCTATACGCCGGCTGGCCGGTATCCGGGCTTGCGAGGCGGAGCACGCTGAGCAGCTCCAGAGATCACCGCCTTCCCACGCTTCGAAGCGCAGTGGCCCATGGTGATGTCCCGACGTCGCGGTTCTGCCACGATCGCCGTTCTCGCCTACCGTTGCGGGGGCAGCGCCGGAATGGAGGTCGATGACCTCGCACCGGCTTCCCGTGCAGCCTGCTGACGCAGACCTACCCGCTGGCGCGCCCTGACTGTAGGTAGCAGGGGTGGAGCCTGTCAACGGCGGCGGCCGTTGATTGTGCCCGCGTCGATGCCTGCCTTACCCTGCAGGGCTTCGGCGCGGTGGCTAGCTGGAACACAATCCGATCACTGCTGGGGCGACTGGTAACTGCAGCATGCACCGAAAATCTGGCATCAAGCCGGCCCTGCGTTTGGCAGCTCTGATGCTCAGCCTGGTGTCGCCGGTGTCGGTGGCGGCACCGCAGCGGGTGGTGAGTCTGGCGCCTTCTCTGACCGAGCTGGTATGCGCCTTGGGCGCTTGTGAGGTCCTGGTGGGCGTGGATGTGGCCTCCAACTGGCCGCCGCCGGTGCGAGCGCTGTCGCGGGTGGGAGACCTCTACAACCCGGACCTGGAGAAGATAGTGCGGCTGGCGCCGGATCTGATTCTGTCCACGCCCTATGGAGGCGCCGTCGACCGGCTACGAAGCCTGCATTTGCGGGTCGCCATGGTGGCTACCGGCCGCTATCAGGATCTGTATGCTGCCATTGCCCGCCTGGGAGCGTTGCTGCAGCGCTCGGATGCTGCAGCGGAGCTCGCGAAGGCGCTGCGGGAACGGGTCGAACACGTCCGCCAACGGGTGGGTGAGTTGCCGAACCGCCGGGTCTACTATGAGATTGACCGCACACCTTACACCGCTGGCGGCGACTCCTATGTTTCGGCACTCATCGCCATGGCCGGTGGCACCAACATCGCGGCCGGGTTCGAGGCTACCTACCCGCGAGTGAGTCCCGAGTTCGTGCTGCGCTCGCAGCCCCAGGTAATCATACTCGCCGACGCTCCCCACGGAGTGGATGCTGCCGAGGTGGCAGCCAGGCCCGGATGGGGCAGCATCCCCGCTGTGCGCAGCAGCGACATCTGCTCGCTCGATCAGCCAGCGGTGGATGTGTTGCACCGACCCGGACCGCGCCTTGGCCAGGCACTAGAGATCCTGGTGCGCTGCCTCCATGGCGAGGACATTGCCCGGAGTATTGAGGAATGACGACCCAAGCTGCCGCCCGCATGCGTTGCCCGTGCGGACTTTTCGACCCTGAGTTTCCGGCACCGTGGCTGACGTATCGACACTAGTGGAAGCTCTACGTCAGTCGGCCCTGCTTGGAATCCTGTTGTTGCTCGTCGTGCTGGTAATCGCCATGGCTGTG
>CAZLYT010000357.1:0-3966 GCA_964563515.1 uncultured Candidatus Competibacteraceae bacterium
AGGCAATACCCGAAGAAGGTCAAGGTGACAGACGAGCAGATGCGGCGGATTCGCATAACCCCCGATGCCTTTCACGGAGATTGGAACTATACTATCCGCCCAGGAAGAGAATAGTTTACCTTATTTCTTGACGAGCCCTAACCTGTCAAACGGCCGCATGTTCCCGATGATCGAATCCTTCACCGGCAAGCCGGTCGACCGCGAGTACGTCGAGCAGCGCGCCAAGTGGGAGCGGCTCTACGAAGTGACCCAAACCAAGGGCACCGGCGAAGCGCATCCCTTCCTTTCACCCAACGACGAATTCGCGGACTTCGAAATCTGGGACCAGGCCAATCTCGATCTGAGCGAACCCAAAGAGCAAGGAATGCTCGAATTCGAGTATGTCCGCGCCGCCCTAAAGAACGGCCTGATGCTCGAGCAGTCACTCGGCACGAACCCTTACAAGTTCGGCATGGTCGGCAGCAGTGACGCCCACACTGGCCTCTCCGCGATGGAGGAAGACAACTTCTTCGGTAAGGTCGCGGTGGGTGAACCTTCGCCCGAACGCATGTCCAAACCATTCATGCACAATCCGAAGGCCGGTCTGACGATCATGGACTGGCAGGTATCCGCGTCCGGGTACGCCGCCGTCTGGGCCACGGAAAACACGCGCGAGTCGATTTGGGACGGGATGGAGCGAAAGGAAACTTACGCCACAACCGGCCCGCGCATGATCGTCCGCTTCTTCGGCGGCTGGGACTTCGAGGCCCGGGACGCGCACCACCGCCTGCCCGCGGCCATCGGCTATAGCAAAGGGGTGCCCATGGGCGGCGACCTGCGCCAGGCGCCGGAAGGCAAGTCACCGACGTTCCTGGTTGCCGCGATGAAGGACCCGATCGGCGCCAATCTGGACCGCATCCAGATCATCAAGGGATGGCTCGACGCCAAGGGTAAGACGCAGGAAAAAGTCTACGACGTCGTCTGCGGGGATGCAGACAAGCGCCAAGCCGGCCCCGACGGCAAGGTGCCCGCGGTGGGCACGACGGTGGACGTGGAGAATGCCACTTGGATGAATACCATCGGCGACCCGGAGCTGATCACCGTCTGGAAGGACCCGGATTTCGATCCGGAGCACCGAGCTTTCTATTACGCCCGCGTGATCGAGATTCCCACACCTCGCTGGACGGCGTATGACGCCAAGCGCTTTGGCGCGAAGCCCCTTCCGGGTACCACAATGACGCTTCAAGAACGGGCTTATACAGCGCCGATTTGGTACACGCCCGCGGGCTAGCAGGGAACGGCCATGAGACGCCTGCTCGCGGAGCCGCTGCTGCACTTTGCCATTCTGGGGGCTGCTTTGTTTGGCCTCTACAGGGTGGGTCATTCCACGCCAATGTCGTCTTCCGAGCAGATTGTGGTGACGGCGGGGCACGTGGATCACTTGGCCACCGCGTTTGCGCGCGTCTGGCAGCGACCCCCGACGCTGCAAGAACTCAAGGGACGGAGTGGCCAGATTGGTGATGGACACGCTCCTCGTGGCTGGATGGAAGCTCAGGAGTTGACCCTTTCGAGCTCGATTCTGAGCGATCCGGCGGGCACTCAAGACGCGGTCGAGCCGACGGCGGGGGCAACAGTGGCGTCGCACAAGGATCCCGATGACTGGGAGTTTAGTCTGACCCCGTACCTCTGGATGACGTCACTTCGTGCCGAGGCGGACGTCGGGCCGGTATCGAGCACGTCGGAGGCGTGCTTCTCCGAGTTACTTGAACAGATGGATATGGGAGCCCAAATGCGGTTTGAAGGCCGCCGCGGCCATTGGGGTTTCTACCTCGATGGCACCTACATGAGCCTGGGTAGCGATGCACGGGCGCGGATCGGTCCGTTTCGTGTTCGTGGCTTGGACGTTGACGGCGAGTTTACGCAGGCTTGGCTTGAATTCGGAGGAATGTATCGGTTCGGAGAGCCAGGGCGGAGTTTCGACGTCATGGTGGGTGGCCGATATTCGTACATCGCGGTGGATGCGTCCGTAGGCCCGTTTCTGGATGTTGACGAATCCAAAGACTTCTGGGCACCGGTCGTCGGTGGGCGATGGCAGTATGCGCTCTCGGAGACTTGGGTGTTGTCACTTGCAGGCGACGTGGGTGGATTTGGCGTCGGGGATGCTGCTGATCTTTCGTGGGGCGTAACCGGTATCCTGGGCTATCGCATCAATGACCGCACGACGCTGGGGATTGGATATCGCTTTTTCGACATCGACTTCAGTGAGCGAGCCCTCGACCTGGACCTGCAATTCCACGGTCCCATTGCTGGAGTGACGTTTCGATTTTGACAACTTGACCCCCGGCTCCGCAACGGGATGCCTGTCAACAAGCGGAATTGTAGTGCCCCCGCCCGTTTTCCCCATGCCCGAACTGCTGTTGCAAGCAGCGAGCGCAAAGCACAAGGCGGATGAATTCACATGAAGATCAATGTCATCGGCGCTGCCGGTGGAGAGGTCACCGGGTCTGCGTACATGGTCGACACAGGGGAAGCCCGTGTTCTGGTCGATTGTGGCTTGTTCCAGGGAGGCAAACGGTCCGAAGCCCTGAACCGCCCCCCCGCTCGGCCGAACAGGCGGCTCGACGGCGTTCTGCTTACACATGGCCACCTCGACCATACCGGGCGGCTTCCGCTGCTTGCTCAGCTTGGCTGGAGCGGACCCGTGCTGGCCACGCCGGCAACCATCGCCATGACCGGATTGATCCTGCGCGATTCCGCACGCATTCAGGCTCAAGATGCGACCCGGACCAATCGCAAGCGAGCGCGAGCAGGAAAATCCCCGGTCAACCCGCTGTACACTCCGGAAGAAGCCGAGCGCATCCTTGCCGACCTCCGGGAAGTGCCTTATGAACGGCCCGTGCCAGTGGCACCGGGTGTGCAGGCCGTCTGGACAGAATCCGGCCACATGCTCGGTTCTGCGAGTATTCAATTGCTGGTCCAGGAAGATGACCGCGAGAAACGAGTAGTGTTTTCAGGTGACATCGGTCCGCGTGGCGTGCCCCTGCTTCGTGCTTTCGCGCCGCTGCATGAAGCAGACATGGTTTTTCTCGAATCCACCTATGGAGACCGCGACCATAAGCCCTTTTGGGATACCGTGGACGAGTTCGTCGCTGCCGTGAAACTCGCGGTCAACGCAGGCGGGAAGATCATTGTCCCAATTTTCGCCGTGGGCCGGGCACAGCTTCTGACAGCGCTGCTGGCCTGGATGTTCCGTACAAAGAAGATCAAGCCCTTCCCGATTGTTCTGGACAGCCCCATGGCCATCGAGGCCACCGACATTTACATGCGGCATACGGAGCTCTTCGATGACGAACTGAAAAAGTTCATGAAGGATCGCCCACTTCGCGCGGATCTTAAGACCATGAAACTGACCGCCACGGTGGAGGAATCCAAAGAGATCAACACTGTGCAGGGGACCTGTTTGATCATGGCGGGAGCAGGTATGTGCAACGGCGGTCGGGTGTTGCACCACCTCAAGCAGAATCTTTGGAAGCCTGAAACCCAGATTCTCTTCGTCGGCTTTCAGGGACACGGTTCGTTTGGGCGCAGGCTCATCGAGGGTGAAAATCCGGTTACCATTCACGGTGAGAAAGTGGCGGTCCGGGCTAAGATGCACACGCTGAACGGCTTCAGCGCTCACGCGGGGCAGACGGATCTTCTCGCGTGGTTCAGCGCCATCGCCAGCTCCAGGCCCACAGTGGTGCTCACCCACGGCGAAGACCGCCAGCGCGGCGTGCTTGCTGGGGAGATTCACAAGCGCTTCGGACTGAAGTGCAGACTTCCCAGCATGGGTGAAACGATTGAGGTCTAGTGTCCTGTATCCGAGATTCGCTGAAGAAGTCGTGGTCAGAATCAGGGGCTTGTGTGGTCTCAAAGGTGCGGTTCCCTGTACTTCAAGGCCGAGGAAACGCGGCACGACTTAATCAACGAACTTCCAACTCAGGACAC